>NZ_CP088285.1:1200000-1500000 GCF_011516645.4 Bradyrhizobium septentrionale
CCGGCGGTGTTCGCCAAGATCGGCCTGCCCGGCCGCACGATCCCGGAGTGCAAGAAGTACTGACGTATTTGCTGCAGTGCAGGCAGAGCGGCCGCGGCATGGCGCGCGGTTGCACCAACAGCCCTGCTCGCCCTTGCTTTCCGCGGGCGGATGATGAACGCTTGTCGAAAAGACAAGAACATCCCGCGGGAGGGGAGGCATGAGCAGGGCGCTTGCCGTCTTCCACGGCCGGTTCGGTCGCGCGACGGTCTATCAGTTGAACCGTCCCTTCAACGTGCATGCGCACCGCGAAGGGCATCTGATCTTTCATGTCGGCGGGACGCCGGCGCAGATCGACGTCTCCGAGCAGCGCCTGCTGCTCAAGGACGACACCGTGGTCGCGGTCAACCCGTGGGAACCGCACAATTTTCTGCCGACCGACATGGACCATGGCGCGATCTTTTTCGTGCTCTATGTCAACGCCGAATGGTTCGCGCCGACCGCGAATGCGCAGGGCCTGCGGTTCGGCCGCACCTTCTTTCCCCGCACCGAGACGCTCGACAGACTGATCCGCCGCACCGCAGCACTGGTGTGCGGCGCGCCGTCGCTGCGCAGCCTCGACTGCGAGCTCCGGCAGCTGATCGACTCCTGCTACGAGGAGAGCTGGCAGACGGCGCAGGAGACGCCCGCTGCGGCCGCGGTGACCGATTTCCGGGTCCGCAAGTCGATCAAGCTGATGTCGGAAAGCCCCGGCGCCGAGATCGAGCTCGATGACATTGCGCGCGAGGCGGGCCTGTCGCGGCCGCATTTCTACCGGCTGTTCCGGACGCAAACCGGCGTCACCCCTCACCTCTACATGAACACGCTGATCATGGAGCAGGCGCTGGATGCGCTGGTCGCGACCGAGACACCGATCGCCGATATCGGCTTCGACCTCGGCTTCTCCTCGCAGAGCGGCTTCACCCGCTTCTTCGCCGCCAATGTCGGCATGGCCCCGACCGACTATCGCCGCGCCGCCAAGGTGTTGCGGCCGTAAGGGAGTTCCCACGATAAAAGATACTCTCGATCAAATCCCTAGCTTTCGCCCTCGATAGGATGACAGGACACGCGGCCCGGCAGACGGTCGCGGCCAGCTGAGGGAACGCGACGGAGATGGCCAGGTTCATCGAACGCCATCCGGCCTGGGCGCTGATCGTGATCATCGCGGTCGCGGTGTTCGCGTGGCTGGTGTTCGCGATCTGGCCGCCGGGGCTGGAGGCCGCGATCGGCCGCAAGCGCGTGTTCCTCAACGCGGTGCTGAACGGCATCACGCTCGGCGGGCTGTATTTCCTGGTGGCGAGCGGCTTCACGCTGATCTTCGGCCTGATGCGCAACGTCAACCTCGCGCACGGCTCACTCTATCTGTTCGGCGGCTACATCGGCTACGCCGTCAGCACATGGACGGGATCGTGGATCCTCAGCTTCATCGTCGCCTTCATCGCGGTGGCGCTGGTCGGGGTGATCCTGCAGCTCGCCGTGTTCCGCCGCATGGAGGGCCAGGACCTGCGGCAGACTATGGTGACGATCGGGCTGTCGATCGTGTTCGCCGATTTGATGCTGTGGGTGTTCGGCGGCGACTTCTACCAGGTCCAGACCCCGAGCTGGCTGATCGGCCCGGTGCAGCTGCCGCTGCTCACCGCGATCAAATCGTCGGGCGAGCCGGTCTATCTGCAGTACCCGCTGGTGCGGCTCGTGATCTTCGCGGCGTCCGTCGTGATCGGGATCGCGATGTGGCTGGCGCTGAACCGGACGCGAATCGGCATGATCGTCCGCGCCGGCGTCGACGACCGCGATATCCTGGCCGCCACCGGCGTGCGGATCCAGCTCATGTTCGTGCTGGTGTTCGCGCTCGGCGCCGGGCTTGCCGGCATCGCCGGCGTCGTCGGCGGCACCTTCCAGTCGCTGTCGCCCGGCGAGGACACCCGCTTCCTGCTCGCTTCCCTCGTCGTCGTGATCGTCGGCGGCATGGGCTCGATCCCGGGGGCCGCGCTCGGCGCCGTCATCATCGGGCTCGCCGAGCAGCTCGGCTCGGTCTACATCCCGACCTACGCCATCGTCGTCACCTTCCTGATCATGGTCGTGGTGCTGGCGCTGCGGCCGCAGGGCCTGCTCGCGAGGCGATAAAATGTCGTTGCTCCAGAGCACCCAGCTCCGCCCCGACCCGTCCGCCAACGCGACGCGCCGCGCCTTGATCCGCGCCTGGCCCGAACTGCAGAACCCGGCAGCGTGGCTGGTCGCGCTGATCCTCGTGATCATGCCGCTGATCGCCAACGGCTTCTTCCTGATCGAGATCTTCGCCACCACGCTGATCCTCGGCATCATCGCGCTCAGCCTGATGTTCCTGGCCGGCTATGGCGGCATGGTCAGCCTGATGCAGCTGACGATCGCGGGCTTCGCCGGCTACATGGTCGCGGTGTTCGGCATGAGCGGCAACGCCAATATCAGCCTGGGCTGGCCGTGGTGGCTCGCAACGCCGATGGCGCTGGCGCTGGCGACGCTGTTCGGCACGCTCGGCGGCGCGCTCGCGGTGCGCACCGAGGGCATCTACACCATCATGATCACGCTGGCGATCGGCGCGGCGTTCTACTACTTCACCAACCAGAACTGGGCGATCTTCAACGGCCACACCGGCATCAACACCGTCGCGACGCCGCATTTCTGGGGCGTCGACTGGCGCGCCGACATCGCCTTCTACTATGTGACGCTCGGCGTCGCCGCGATCTGCTACTTCGCCGTCCAGTATGTCTCGCGCGCGCCGTTCGGCCTCGCGCTGCAGGGCGTGCGCGACAATTCCCGCCGCATGGCCGCGCTCGGCTTCAACCCCAATGCGCACCGCATCGCGGCCTACGCCTTCGCCGCCTTCATCGCCGCGCTCGGCGGCGTGCTGCAGGTCTGGAACTACCGCCAGATCTCGCCCGGCTCGGTCAGCGTCGGCGCCTGCATCGACGTCTTGATCATCGCCATAGTCGGCGGCATCACGCGGCCGATCGGCCCATTCATCGGCGCACTGATCTTCGTGCTGCTGCGCACCTTTGCGCTCGACGTGTTGATCAAGTTCGGGCTCGACGGCAACCGCTTCCGGCTGCTGATCGGACTCGGCTTCCTCGCCATCGTGTTCTGGTCGTCGGACGGCGTGATCGGCCTCTGGGAACGCTGGCGCCGCCGCACCACCTCCGCGACGCAACATCCAGGCGGAGGCCGCCATGGATAGCGTCGCGCAGCGGCTGTCCGTGGTCGGCGCCGGTGCTGCGCTGGAGCTGCGTGGCGTGACGCGGCTGTTCGGCGCGCTGGCGGCGCTCACCGACGTCACCATCACCGTGCGTCCCGGCGAGCGCCGCGCCGTGCTCGGCTCGAACGGCGCCGGCAAGACCACGCTGTTCAACTGCATCACTGGCGACTTCCCGCCCTCCTCCGGCACGATCCGCTTCTTCGGCGAGGACATCACCCAGTTCCCGCCCTATGAGCGCATCCGGCGCGGGTTGCGCCGTACCTACCAGATCTCGGCGCTGTTCCCCGGGCTCACCGTGCAGGACAACGTCTACCTCGCCTGCCGCGGCGTCTCGCGCGGCCGCTTCTCGTTCCTCCGTCCCGGACAGAACGATGCGCTGGTGCACGCGACCGAAACACTGGTGCAGGCGGTGCACCTCGCCGGCGTCAAGGACCAGCGCGTCGCCGAGCTCGCACATGGCCAGCAGCGCCAGCTCGAGATCGCGCTGGCGCTGGCCGGCGCCCCGCGCTTCATCCTGTTCGACGAACCGGCGGCAGGACTGTCGCCGACCGAGCGGCGCGAGCTGATCGAGATCCTGACCTCGCTGCCGGCCCATATCGGCTACATCATCATCGAGCACGACATGGACGTCGCGCTGCGCGTCGTCGAAAGCGTGACGATGATGCACAACGGCCGCATCTTCAAGGAAGGCCTGCCGCGCGAGATCGAATCCGATCCCGAGGTGCAGCAGCTTTATCTCGGAGGCGGCCATGAGTGACCGCCGCCCCGTCCCTGCCCTCGAGGTCAAGGGCCTCGACGTCTATTACGGCCATTCGCATGCGCTGCAAGGTGTCGACCTCACGCTCGACACCGGCGTGTTCTCCGTGGTCGGCCGCAACGGCATGGGCAAGACCACGCTTTGTAAGGCGATCATGGGCCTGGTGCGCGCCAGCGCCGGCTCGATCCGGATTCGCGGCGAGGAGGTCACGCGGCTCAATCCGGCGCGGATCGCCCGGCTCGGCGTCGGCTATGTGCCGCAGGGCCGGCGGCTGTGGCGCTCGCTCACCGTCGACGAACACCTTGCGCTGGCCGGCGGCCTGCGTCGCGGCGCCTGGACCATCGAGCGCATCTACGACACCTTTCCGCGCCTCGCCGAGCGCAAGAATAACGGCGGCAACCAGCTCTCCGGCGGCGAGCAACAGATGCTCGCGATTGCGCGCGCACTGCTGACCAATCCGCAACTTCTGATCATGGACGAGCCGACCGAAGGCCTCGCGCCCGTCATCGTCGCGCAGGTCGAGGAGATGCTGCTGCGGCTCGGCGACGAAGGCGACATCTCCGTCCTGGTCATCGAACAGAACATCGGCGTGGCGACGGCGGTGTCGCGCAACGTCGCCATCATGGTCAACGGCCGGATCAATCGCATCATCGACTCCGCACGTCTCGCCACCGATCGCGAGCTGCAGCAGCGGCTGCTCGGCGTCGGCACCCACGGCGCGGATGTGACAGAGGCCGAGGCCGCGCCGGCAAAGGCCGAAGCCGCCGGCACGCCGCAGCCGGAACGCAAGGGGCCGGCTCGTATCTACGTCTCCAATCCCGTGCTGCCGACGCGCTGGTCGCAGCCGGTGCCGATCGCCCGCATCGAGTCAGCCGCAAGGACACAGTCCGCTGCCGTCACCCGGCTTGAAGAGACAACCCGCACCCGGCGCGAACCGGCAGCATCCAGGACGTCGGGGCCACCGATCGTGCTGGTCGTCGGCACGCTCGACACCAAGGGTGCGGAGCTACGGTTCATTCGCGACATCATTGCTGGCATTGGCCTGCGCACCCGTCTGGTCGACGTCTCGACCAGCGGCAAGGCGACGAGCTGCGACGTCACCGCGCAGGAGATCGCGCTGAACCACGGCCGCGGCGGCGCGGGCGTATTCGGCGCCGATCGCGGCGCCTCGGTGACGGCGATGGCCGAGGCATTCGAGCGCTGGCTGCGCCGCCAGGGCAATATCGCCGGCATCATTTCGGCCGGTGGCTCGGGCGGCGCGTCCCTGGTCGCACCCGGCATGCGCGCACTTCCGATCGGGGTGCCCAAGCTCATCATCTCCTCGGTTGCCTCCGGCGACGTCGGCCCTTATGTCGGTCCTGCCGACATCACCATGATGTATTCGGTGACCGACGTGCAGGGCCTCAACTCGATCTCCCGTACCGTGCTCGGCAATGGCGCCAATGCGCTGATCGGCATGGTGAAGGCGCGGCTCGATCAGCAGACCGGCAAGCAGCGCGACACCCCTGCCAATCTTCCCGCGATCGGCATCACCATGTTCGGCGTCACCACGCGGGCCGTGCAGAAGATCGCGGCCGACCTGCGCGAGGATTTCGAGTGCCTGGTGTTCCACGCCACTGGCGTCGGCGGCCGCTCGATGGAGAAGCTGGTCGAGTCCGGCCAGCTCGCCGGCGTCATCGACCTCACCACGACCGAGGTCTGCGACCTGCTGATGGGCGGCGTGTTCCCGGCGACCGACGACCGCTTCGGCGCCATCATCCGCAGCCGCGTGCCCTATGTCGGCTCGGTCGGCGCGCTTGATATGGCGAACTTCGGTGCACCCGACACCATTCCGGAGCGCTACCGGCAGCGCAAATTCCACGTCCACAATCCGCAAGTCACCTTGATGCGGACCACGCCGGAAGAGAACGAGCGCATCGGCCGCTGGATCGGCGAACGCCTCAACCAGATGGATGGGCCGGTGCGCTTCTTCCTGCCCGAAGGCGGCGTCTCCGCGCTCGATGCACCGGGCCAGCCGTTCTGGGACCCGGATGCCGACGCTGCGCTGTTTGGCGCGCTGGAGCGCACCGTGCGCCAGACCAGCAACCGCCAGATCATTCGCATCAAGCGCAACATCAACGATCCCGAGTTCACCGCCGCCATCGTCAGCGCATTCCGTCCGCTGCTCGGACGCGCCGGTAGCAGGCGGAGAGTGGCGAGGTGACCCATGCCCAGGTTTGAACGCACGGCGCTGTTGAAGAAGTTTCACGCCATGATCGCGCGCGGCGAGCCGATCGTCGGTGGCGGCGCCGGCACCGGACTGTCGGCGAAATGCGAGGAGGCCGGCGGCGTCGACCTGATCGTGATCTACAATTCCGGCCGCTATCGCATGGCGGGCCGCGGCTCGCTCGCCGGACTGATGCCCTACGGCGACGCCAACGCCATCGTCGTCGAAATGGCCGGCGAGGTGCTGCCGGTCGTGACCAGGACGCCGGTGCTCGCCGGCGTCAATGGCACCGATCCGTTCCGCGACATGGACGTGTTCCTCGACCAGCTCAAGGCAATCGGCTTTGCCGGCGTGCAGAATTTTCCGACCGTCGGCTTGATCGACGGCACCTTCCGCACCAATCTCGAAGAGACCGGGATGTCCTACGCGCTCGAGATCGACATGATCTCGAAGGCGCATGAGAAGGACATGCTGACCACGCCCTATGTGTTCAGCGAGCAGGAGGCCGCCGCAATGGCGATTGCAGGCGCCGACATCATCGTCTGCCATATGGGCTTGACCACCGGCGGCACGATCGGCGCGCAGACTGCGCCAAAGCTTGCCGACTGCCCGGCCCGCATCGAGGCCTGGGCCGAGGCCGCGCTCAGCGTCAATTCCGACATCATCGTGCTCGCGCATGGCGGTCCGATCGCGGACCCCGCGGATGCCGATTTCATCATGAAGCAGACCCGCAACTGTCACGGCTTCTACGGCGCCTCCTCGATGGAGCGCCTGCCGGTCGAGCGGGCACTGACGGATCAGGTTCGCAAATTCAAGGCGATCGGCGCGCGCTAACGCGCCGTGACCAAGGGAGGAAGAGATGTCGGGGATGCTAGCAGGTGAATTGATCCTCTGGCTCATCGTCGCAATCGTCGCGATCGTCATCATCGTCTATGTGGTGAACTGGCTCTACCACCGCTCGTCGAAGGAAACCTCCTTCGTCCGGACCGGCTTCCTCGGCGAACGGGTGGTGATCAACGGCGGCGCTTTCGTACTGCCGTTCATCCACGACACCACGCCGGTCAACATGAACGTGCTGCCGATGGGGATCGTGCGCTCCAGGCAGGACGCCGTGATCACCCGCGACCGCATGCGCGTCGATATCGAGGCCGACTTCTACGTCCGGGTACAAGCGACCCGCGAAGCCGTCTCGATCGCGGCCGCAACGCTCGGCCGCCGCACCATGGAACCCCAACAGCTGCACACCCTGCTCTCGGGCAAGTTCATCTCCGCGATCCGCTCGGTTGCTTCCGAGATGACGATGGAGCAAATGCACGAGCAGCGCGGCGACTATGTCGCCCGCGTCAAGGCCAACGCCGCCGAAGCGCTGGCGCAAAACGGCCTCGAACTGGAATCGGTCGCGATCACCGATCTCGACCAGACCGACCTCGAATATTTCAACCCTTCGAACCGCTTCGACGCCGAGGGCCTGACCCGCCTGATGGAGGACATCGAGGCCAAGCGCAAGCTGCGCAACGACATCGAGCAGGACTCGATGATCAAGATCCGCTCCCGCAACCTCGAGGCCGAGCGGCAGGCGCTGGACATCGAGCGCGAGAGCGAGACCGCCCGCCTCGAGCAGGAGCGCGATATCGAGATGCGCCGCGCCCTGCAGCGCACCGAAGTCGCCCGCGAGCGCGCGCTGCGCGAGACTGAGGCCGAACAGGCCCAGATCACCGCACGCGAAGCCATCGAGAAGGCGCGCATCGCCAACGAGCAGGCCATCACCGAGGCCCGGATCGCCTCCGAGCGCGAGACCCGGCACCGGGAGATCGAGCGCACCCGCGCGGTGGAAGAGCGGGAATTGCTGGCACGCGAGGAGATCGAGAAGGCCAGGATCGCCAACCAGCGCTCCGTCGACACCACCCGCATCGCCTCCGAACGCGAGGTCCGCCAGCGCGAGATCGAGCGGATGCGCACCGTGGAGGAGGCCGAGATCGCCGCCCGCGAGTCGATCGAAAAGGCCCGCATCCAGCAGGACCGCGTCGTCACCGATGCCCGCATCGCCAATGAGGAAGAAACCCGCCGCCGCGAGATCGAACGGACCCGCGCCGTCGAGGAAGCTGAAATCGCGGCCCGCGAAGCCACCGAGAAGGCGCGCATTGCCCAGACCATGACGGTCAATGTCGAGCGCATCTCCTCCGACGAGCGCACCCGCGCGCTGGAGATCCAGCAGGTGCGCACCATCCAGGAGGCCGAGATCGAGGCGCAGAAGTCGGTTGAGGCCGCCCGCATCACCAGAGAGAAGACGCTGGCCGCCGAGCGCATCGCCGCCGATCACACCACGCGCAAGCTCGAGATCGAGCGCAACCAGGCGATCGAGATCGCCGGGATCACGGCACGCGACGCCACCGAGGGGTCCCGGATCGCGCAGGAGGAACATGTCCGGGCGCTGGAAATCGCGCGCACCCGCGCGATCGAGGAGGCCGACATCGCCTCGCGCGAATCGATCGAGGCGGCCCGCATTTCGCAGGAGAAGTCGGTCGCCGCGCAGCGCATCCGCGCCGAACGCGAGACCCGCGCGCTCGAGATCGAGCGCACTGGGGCAATCGAGGCCGCCGAGCTGAAGCGCCGTGACGCGATCGAGCGGCAGCGCATCGACGTCGAGCTGGCGCTGGAGAGCGAGCGGATCACCTCCTCCCGGACTCGCGAGGTGCTCAACATCGACCAGAAGCGGGCGATCGAGCTCGCCGACGAGGAACGCGTGATCGCGCTCGCCGCCAAGCGCTCGGAGCGCATCGACGCCGACCGCCAGGTCAAGCAGGCCGAGATCACGGCCCGCAAGGAGGTCGAGACCACCGACGTGACCCGCGAGCAGGCGCTGGAGGCCGCGCGGATCGCTCGGCGCCGCTCCATCGAGCAACTCGAAGTCGCTCGCAACCAGTCGTTGCAGGAGGCCGAGATCGCTGCGCGCGAGGAGGTCGAACGCGCGCGCATTGCGTCGGACCGCGGCCTCGACGAGGCCCGGATCGGCCGCGAGCGCGAGCTGCGCAAGCTCGAGGTGAACCGTGAGAAGGACGTCGAGACCGCGCTGATGGAGAAGGCGATCGCGCTGCATCAGAAGTCGCTGGAGGAATCCGCGGCGCGCGCGGCGGCTGAGGACGCGAGGGTGCACGCCACGGAGGCGGCCGAGCGCGTGGTCACCGCGCGCGAGAGCGAAATCGCCAAACGGCGCAAGACCGTCGAGGTGCTGCTGGCCGAGAAGCAGGCCGAGGAAACCAGGATCGCGGCCGGGGCCGAACGGGTTCGCGCCACGGTGGAGGCCGAGGCGCAGCGGCTGCTCAACGAGGCCGAGAATGTGCTGACCGACCAGGCGCGCTACTCGCTGTTCCGCCGCAAGCTGCTCGACCGGATCGAGGGCATCGTGCGCGAGAGCGTCAAGCCGATGGAGAAGATCGAGGGCATCCGCATCCTCCAGGTCGACGGCCTCAACGGCAACGGCCAAGGCGGCGGCTCCGGCCGCAGCGCCACCGACGAAGTGATCGATTCGGCGCTGCGCTACCGCGTGCAGGCGCCGCTGATCGACTCGATCCTCTCGGATATCGGCGTCGAAGGCGGCAGCCTGGCAAAAATGCCCGGCCTGATCCGCGAGGCGCGCGACATGCAGGGCATCAAGGACTCTGCACGCAAGAGCGGCGGTGAGGCCAAGCCGGCGGCGCCCGAGGGCGGCGGCGAACCACCGCGCCCTGAGCGCACGCCGCGCAAGAAGGACTGAGCTCACGCCATGGCACGGGTTTATGTCTCCACCGTCGTCAACGCCCGCAACGACCGGGTCTGGGCCCGGGTGCGCGATTTCAACGGGCTGCCAAACTGGCATCCCGCGATCGCCGAAAGCCGGATCGAGGGCGGCGAGCCCTCCGACAAGATCGGCTGCATCAGGGACTTCCGCCTCCGCAACGGCGATCGGATCAGGGAGAAGCTGCTGGGCCTGTCCGACTACGACATGTTTTGCACCTATTCGATCCTGGAATCGCCGATGGGCGTCGAGAACTATGTCGCGACGCTGCGGCTCACGCCGGTCACCGATGGGGACCAAACGTTCATGGAATGGACGGCCGAATTCGACTGCGCGCCGGAGCACGAGACCGAGCTCGTCAACAATATCGGCGGCGGTGTGTTCCAGGGCGGGTTCGACGCGCTGAAGCGGGCATTCGGGGGCTGACGAAATGCTTCGGTCAAATTTCGCCACGCGGACAGTCCACCTCTCCCCTTGTGGGAGAGGTCGGATCGCATCGCCAGATGCGATCCGGGTGAGGGGTCGCGGTCTCCCGAGGGACCTGAGCCCCCTCACCCGGCGCTGCGCGCCGACCTCTCCCCGTTGGGGAGAGGTGATGCGCGCGGCAACATCGATGCAAAAGATAGATATTGGACGCTGACCGTGCCGCACATCGTCAAAAGCACGATCCTGGATGCACCGACCGACGCGGTCTGGG
This sequence comes from Bradyrhizobium septentrionale, assembly GCF_011516645.4. Taxonomy (NCBI): domain Bacteria; kingdom Pseudomonadati; phylum Pseudomonadota; class Alphaproteobacteria; order Hyphomicrobiales; family Nitrobacteraceae; genus Bradyrhizobium; species Bradyrhizobium septentrionale. The sequence goes on from NZ_CP088285.1 coordinate 1,210,683, forward strand.
CCGTGCTGCGCGATTTCAACGGCCATGACCGCTGGCATCCGGCGGTCGCGACCAGCGGCATCGAGCGCGCGCAGCCCTCGGACAAGATCGGCTGCGTCAGGCGCTTCAAGCTGAAGGACGGCGCCGAGCTGCGCGAGCAGCTGCTGGCGCTGTCCGACCTCGAACAATCGTTCAGCTACTGCCTGCTCGATACGCCGATCCCGATGTTCAACTATGTCGCGCATGTCCGCCTGCTGCCGGTCACCGATGGCGATCGCACCTTCTGGCACTGGGAATCGCGTTTCACGACGCGGACCGACGACCGGGATCGCATCACGCATATGGTTTCGGAAGACATCTACCAGGCCGGCTTCGAAGCCATCCGCCGGCACCTGAAGGAGGCCGCGTAAGCGGAGAGGGATATCATGCCAGTCACGGTGAAGACCTTCACCAGCACCAACGAGGCCGCGGCGGCGCTGTCGTCGGATCGCAGCGCCCGCTATCTCGGCGGCGGCACGCTGGTGATGCGTGCGCTGAACGAGGGCGACATCTCGATCTCGACAGTGATTCGCGCCAGCGACCAGGCGATGACCCGGATCGTTACTTCGGGCGCGCGGATCGTGCTCGGCGCCGGCGTCACCTTTGCGCGCATCCTGGCCGAGCGCGACCTCGCCTTCCTGCATGCCCCTGCCCGCTCGATCGGCGGACCGGCGGTGCGCAACATGGGCACGGTGGGCGGCAATCTGTTCGCGCCGGTGCCGTATGGCGATTTCACCGTGGCGATGCTTGCGCTCGATGCTGTGGTATCGGTGCAGGGCGGCCTCGGCGGCCGCGAGATCGGAATCGAGGAATTTCTGCAATCGCGCGACCGGCAGACCGGCGTGCTGGTGCTGGCGATCTCCTTTGCCAAGCCCGGCAGCGCGGACGCCTTCCGCTACCGCAAGATCGCCCGGATCAAGCCCAAGGGCGGCGCGGTGATCACGCTCGCAGCCCATCTGCCAGTCAACGGCAGCCGGATCGTCGGTGCCCGTGTCGCGCTCGGCTCGATGGCGCCGACGCCGATCCGCGCCCGCGCCGCCGAGCGCGCGCTGGAAGGCCGCCCGCTCGATACGTCCACGATCAATGCGGCCGCCGCGGCAGCCGTCGAAGGAACTTCGCCCGGCGACAATGCGCTTGCCAGCGCCTGGTACCGCCGCGAGATCGTCGGCGTGCACCTCCGGCGCCTGTTGTCCGGTCAGGAATAGATCGTCATGGCCAAGACCCCTCTGCAATTTCAGCACAACGGCCGTGACGTCGCGATCTTCGTCGACGGCGGCACCAACCTGCTGGTCGCGCTGCGCGAGCTGATCGGCGACATGACGCCGAAATTCGGCTGCGGCCAGGGCGGCTGCGGCACCTGCAGCGTGCTGATCGACGGCGAGCTGCACCTCTCCTGCCTGACGCTCGCCGAGACGGTCGCCGGCCGCACCGTCGAGACGCTCGACGGCATCAAGGACGGTCCCAATCTGCACCCGCTGCAGCGCGCCTTCGCCGACAATTTCGCCGCGCAGTGCGGCTACTGCACGCCGGGCATGCTGATAGCCGCGAAGGCGCTGCTCGACCGCAATCCGCAGCCGAGCCGCGCGGAGGTGGTCGAGGCAATCTCCGGCAACATCTGCCGCTGCACCGGCTACGAGCCGATCATCAACGCCGTGCTGGCTGCCGCCTCCGGCGGCCGCGCACGCGCGTAAGGGAACAGTGTCATGCTGGAATTGCGCAAGGACCTCTTCGCCGACGAGCGCGACGATAATCTGAAGGAGATCGGCAAGGGCACGCAGCGCCAGGACATGCTCGGCCATGTCACCGGCACCTCGCCCTATTTCGACGACCACAAGCTGCAGGGCATGCTGCATCTGAAGGTGGTCCGCAGCGAACATTCGCACGCCCGGCTGCGCCGCATCGATACCTCGGAGGCCGAGCGGTCGCAGGGGGTACGGCGCGTGATCCGCGCCTCCGACGTGCCGCGCAATTTGAACACGCTGCTCAGCCTGATCAATTTCGGCAAGGACGACGAGCCGTCGCTCGCGGTCGACAAGGTGCGCTACAAGGGCGAGCCGATCGTCGCCATCGTCGCCGACAGCCCGCGCGAGGCGTTTGAGGCCATTGCCAAGGTCAAGATCGACTATGAGCCGCTGCCGGCGGTATTCGACGTCGAGGAGGCGCTGAAGCCTGGCGCGCCCGTGGTCAACGAGGTCTATCCGAAGAACACCTTCACCTATCACGAGACCTACGATCGCCAGCAGCTGCGCTTCGGCGATGCCGACCGCGCGCTGGCCTTGGCTGACCATGTGCTGGAGCAGCGCTACCAGATGTCGCCGATCGAGCACGCGCCGACCGAGACCAACGGCTCGATCGCCGCGCCCGACACCAACGGCCGCTACATCGTCTACACCTCGACGCAGGCCCTGTTCTTCTCGGTCGACACCTGCGCCAAGATCCTCGACGTGCCCTCCAACACCTTCCACTTCATCGGCGGCACGGTGGGCGGCGGCTTCGGCGGCAAGGTCGATACCCTGACCGAGCCGCTGTGCATTCTCGGCGCGATGCTGACCGGGCGCCCGGTGCGCTACGTATTCGGGCGCGAGGAGGAGATGCAATACGGTCCGCCGCGCGGCGCCGAGCGCATCTACATCAAGGATGGCGTGATGCGCGACGGCCGCGTCGTCGCCCGCAAGGTGCGCGCCTATTTCGACAGCGGTGCCTATACGCGGTTGTCGAGCTATGCGGCGGTGAAATGCGCGGCGCATCTGCCCGGCCCCTACACGATCCCGAACGTGCATGGCGACGTCTACTGCGTCTTCACCAACCGCACGCCTGCGACCGCGATGCGCGGCTTCGGCGTCACGGCGATGGATTTCGCCATCGAATGCCAGATGGACAAGCTCGCCCATCTCGTCGGCATGGACCCGATGGAGTTCCGGATCCTCAACGCGTATCGCGACGGCGACATGAAGGCGCACCGCCGCGAGGCCAAGAACACCGCGCTGATCGAATGCGTGCAGGTCGCAGCCGAGAAGGCCAAATGGCCGCTCCGCGAAGAATTCAAGCGCATGTCGTCGCGCAAGGATGGCGGCGGCATCCGCGCCGCCGTGACGCTGACGCCGCGTGAATCGCATGCGCCGGCGCCAGCACCGTCCCAGCAGCGCACGACGTATGACCGCGCGCCGGTCGCGACCCGCGAGCCGCCGCCACCGCCGCCCTCTCCGACGCCACCATCACCTCCGCCGCCGCGGCCGAGCACGCCGTCGCATGGCGCCACCCGCTTCTCTTCCGTCTTCGGCACCAGGAGGCGCTGACCATGACCAGGCATCGCGGACGCGGCATCGCGTCGGTCAATTATCCCATCGGCATGAATCTCGGCGGCGATCCGAGCCAGGCGTTGGTGCATTCCAACCCGAGCGGCAAGTTCACCGTGGCGCTGTCCTCGATCGACCTCGGCCAGGGCATGAAGTCGGTGACGCGGCAGATCTGCGCCGAGACGCTCGGCGTGCCGGTCGAGGACGTCTATGTCGACACCGCGGATTCCGACACCGGCCCGCACTGCATGGGCTCGTTCGCCTCGCGCGGCACCCACCGCGTCGGCAACGCCGTGATGGCGGCGGCGCGGGAAGCGCGCGGCGTGATGATGGAGGCGGCCGCCGAGGAGCTTGAGGTAAACGCCGCCGACCTCGAGACCGACGGTCGCGGCAACATCCACGTCAAGGGCGCACCGCATCGCTCGATCTCGACCAAGGATGTCGCGATCGCCGCGCAGTTCAAGCAGGGCAAGACGATTTCCGGCCGCGGCATCTTCCTGGTGCCGCTGTCCGATGTCGACCCCGAAACCGGCGAGATGTCGCCGGCGACGTGCTACGCGCACGCTTGCCTGGTCGCCGAGGTCGAGGTCGACGACGAGACCGGCGAGGTCGACATGGTCCGGATGGACTCGGCCTATGAGCTTGGCCGTGCGCTCAATCCGCGGCTGGTCGAGCAGCAGCTGGTCGGCGGCGCCTGGATGGGCGTCAGCCACGCGCTCTATGAGACGCCGGAGCCGTATTATCCCGAGCCGGTGCATGGCCCGCGCGACTTCGTCGAATATCTGATGCCGGGGCCGGGCGACATCTGCCCGCACGACATCGCGGTGCTGGAACGCCCAGCTCCCGACGGCCCGTTCGGCGCCAAGGGACCGGGCGAGATGTGCGCCAACCCGGTGCTGCCTGCCGTAGCGAACGCGATCTTCAACGCCGTCGGGGTGCGGATCGACGATCTGCCGATCACGCCGGAGAAGGTGCTGCGCGCGATCAAGGCGCAGGGCGGCGCGCGGCCGCAGCCGCGGCGCTGAGGTCGCTCCATGCCGGTCCGCAGCAACATCGTCGGCATCGACAGCCCCGAGGCACTGGAGAAGGCGCTGCGCGCGGCCTATTACCTTGCTGACGATGGCATCGCGACCGCCTCCTATCTCTCGCTCGCACTCGGGAAGCCGCTGCTGCTCGAGGGCGCGCCCGGCGTCGGCAAGACCGAGGCTGCGAAAGCGATCGCCGCCGTGCTCGGCCGCAAACTGATCCGGCTGCAATGCTATGAGGGCATCGACGCCGCCGCGGCGCTTTATGAGTGGAACTATCCGCGCCAGATGCTGGCGATCCGGCAGGCCGGCGAAGAAAGCATCGACATCTATGGCGACGCCTTCCTGATCGAGCGTCCGATGCTCGCCGCACTGCGCGCGCCCGATGCGACCGTGCTGCTGATCGACGAAATCGACCGCGCCGACCAGGAGTTCGAGGCCTTCCTGCTCGAATTCCTCTCCGACTTCCAGATCTCGATCCCCGAGCGCGGCACTGTGCGCGCCGCCGAGCACCCCGTCATAGTGCTGACCTCGAACCGGACGCGCGATCTGCATGAGGCGCTGCGGCGGCGCTGCGTCTATCACTGGATCGACTATCCGAATGCCGAGCGCGAGGCACGGATCGTGATGATGCGCGCCTCCAGCGTCGCCGAAGCCACCGCCCGCGCCGTGGTCGCCGCGGTCGGTCGGCTGCGCCGCGAGCCGCTCAGCAAGGCGCCGGGCATTGCGGAAGCGGTCGACTGGGCGGAGGCCGCGACCCTGTTGCACAAGGGCGGCGCGCGCTGGCCCGACGCCTTCAAGCGCTCGATCGGCGTTGCGCTGAAGGACGAGGAGGATCTGCATTTCATCTCACCCCGGCTCGATGCATTGATCGCGGAGGCAGCCGCGTGAGCGACGATCTCAGACTGCCGCGCGCCGCGCAGATCTTCGTGTCCTTTGTCGCGCTGCTGCGCGCCAACGGCTTCCTGGTCGCACCGGAGCAGACGACGAGCTTCCTTGCCGCGATCGAATTGCTCGGGCCGCGCAGCCTGGAGCACATCCGCCAGGCCGGGCTCGCGACGCTGGCGCCGCCACCGGGGCGCCGCGCGACATATGACCGTCTCTTCGACATCCATTTCCGCGGCACTGAAGCGATCGAGCAGGCCGAGGGCGAGGACGAGGAGACCGTCCGCCTGCAGGAGGAAGGCCGCGGCGAGGACGAGCCGCCACTCGCCGACGAGGCCAATGAGTCAGGCCTTGCCGCGGCGCGCGCCGAGGCGCTGGTCGAACGCCGCTTTGCCCAGACCCCGACCAGCGATCCGCTGCGGCGGCTGTCGCGCGAGGCGGCAAAGCGGCTGCCGCGGCGGCGTGGCCACCGGCGGCGCCGCGCACGCAGCGGCCCGTTCGCCGATCTGCGCCGCACCCTCCGTGAAAGCGTCCGCAATGACGGCGAGGTGCTGCGGCTCGGCCGGATGCGCCGCCGCCGGCGCCCGCGGAAAATCCTGTTGCTGATCGACGTCTCCGGCTCGATGAAGGCGCGCACCGAGGAGAACATGAGGCTCGCGCATGCGCTGGTGCAGGCGGCCGGCAATGTCGAGGTCTTCACCTTCGGCACAAGGCTGACCCGCGTCACGCGGGCGCTGCGGCTGAAGCGCCGCGAGCAGGCGCTGAACGCGGCCGCGTTCCTGGTCAGCGACTGGGACGGCGGCACCCGTATCGGCGACGCGCTGCAGGCCTTCCTCGCCGTGCCACGGTTCGGCGGATATGCCCGCGGCGCGACGGTCGTGATCGTCTCCGACGGCCTGGAGCGCGGCGATCCGGCCACGCTACGCGATGCGGTCGCAAAGCTGTCGCGCCGGGCCTGGCGCGTGAGCTGGCTGACGCCGCTCGCGACCTCGCCCGGCTTCAGGCCGCAGACCGAGGCGCTGATCGCGATCCAGCGCTTCGTCGACGATCTCGTGGACGGCGGATCGAGCGCGGCGGTGGTCGCGCATCTGCTGTCGCTCGGAACAAGGAGAGCTGCGTGACTGGCATTGTCGACGGACATCATCACATCTGGCGTCAGGCCGATCTCGCCTGGCTGTCCGGCCCGATGCAGCCGCGCATCTTCGGTCCCTATGAGCCGATCCGCCGCGACTACCCGATCGAGGAATATCTCGACGACCTCAAGGGCACCGGCGTCAGCCGCTCGGTCTACGTCCAGACCAACTGGCCGAACGGCCAGTTCGAGGATGAAGCAGCCTGGGTACAACAGACCGCCGATGCGCATGGCTGGCCGCATGCCCTCGTCGCCTATGCCGATTTTTCCGTCGACGATGTCCGCCCGCAGCTCGATCGCCTGAAGCGTTACCCTCTGGTGCGCGGTGTGCGCATGCAGCTGCACTGGCACGACAACCCGCTCTATCGCTTCGCATCGCGACCCGATCTCAGCACCGATCCCGTGATCCGGCGCAATGTCGCGCACCTCGCCGACTATGGCTGGAGTTTTGATCTGCAGGTGTTCGCGCCACAGATGGCCGACGCGGCCGGCCTCGCCGCGACCTGCCCTGACGTGACCTTCATCCTGCAGCACGCCGGCATGCTCGAGGAGCTGTCGCCGCAGGGCCGTGCCGCCTGGCGCGCCGGCATGGCGCGGCTTGCCCAATGTCCGAACGTGGTGTCGAAGCTGTCGGGGCTCGGCACCTTCATCCATCGCAACGATGCCGCGCATATCGCCGGCGTCGTGATCGACACGGTCGCGATCTTCGGCGCGGAGCGCTGCCTGTTCGGCTCGAACTTTCCGATCGAGAAGCTGTGGACCAGCTACCGCGATCTGATCGACGCCTTCAAGGCGGCAGCCGAACGGCTCAGCGGCGAGCAGCGCGAGGCGATCATGGGCACAACGGCGGCGCGGGTCTATCGGCTGGGGCCATAGGCGCGCCGCGAGCACGGATACGACAACGAACACGAATTGGGAGAGGGACAGATGCCGTTGGAGATCAAGATCCTGGACTATGGCGATATCGAGCTGGAATCGAGCTTCCTCGTGCTCGGGCACAATTGCGGCCGCACCCGCCGCGTGCTGACGCTCGGCTTTTTGATCCTCGGCGGCCCCTACCCTGTGCTGGTCGACACCGGCTATCGCTCCAACCAGATCATGGAGACGCTCGGCATGCGCGGCCTCCAGTTCCACGAGAACATGATCGAGAACCAGCTCGCCCGCCACGGCGTGCGGATGGGCGACGTCCGCTTCGTCTGCCACACCCATCTGCACATCGACCATGCCGGCAAGGACGATCTGTTCCCGATGAACACCACCGTCGTCGTCAATCGCAAGGAGCTGGAATACTCGGTCTCCGGCCTGATGCATCCGCAATATCCGGCGCCTGACATCAAGCACCTGATCGATCGGCTGCACGCCAAGAGCGCGCTGCGCTTCCTCGACCTCGAGATCACCGGTCCGGTCGAGCTGATGCCGGGCGTCTATTGCGATGCCGCCAATGCCCATACCGAAGGCTCGATGAACATCCACGTCCATACCGCCGACGGCATCGCGACGATCTGCGGCGACGTGATCTATGATTTCAACGACCAGATCGTCACGCCGTTCAACGAGATCCACGACGCCGAGCCGCGCACCACCGGCAACCACGGCACCAGCAAGCGCGCCGAGAAGGCCGCGATCAAGAAGCTGCTCTCGAGTTCGCGCTATTTGCTGCCGGTGCATGATCGCCCGGCCAAAATCGAGGGCGGCGCGGTCGTCGGCCGCCTGCACGACCAGGTGCCCGGGCCTGTGGTGCAGAGCCTGCCGCAGCGCAATTGGTTCCCGGCATAGGCACAGAGGCCTGTCACGATGACGCATGTCACGCTGCGCGCCGAGTTCGAAGACCTGATCGATCCCTATGCGCCGGTCGGCCAGGTCGGCACCGGCTTCGATTTCACCGAGGGCCCGATCTGGCATCCGCTGGATCACTTCCTGCTGTTCTCCGACATGCCCGGCGACGTGCGCAGGCGCTGGGACGCGCGGCGCGGCGTGGTCGAGGTCAAGCGTCCGTCGAACAAATGCAACGGCATGACCTATGACGCCGACCTCAATCTGATCGTCTGCGAGCACGCGACCTCCTCGCTGATCCGCGAGCGGCCCGACGGGCGGCGCGAAGTGCTGGCCTCGCATTACGAGAACCAGGAGCTCAACAGTCCGAACGACGTCTGCGTACATTCCTCGGGCGCGATCTATTTCTCCGATCCATGGTACGGCCGGATGCCGGTCTATGGCGTCGAACGACCGCGCCAACTCGGCTTCCAGGGCGTTTATCGCGTGCCGCCCGGCGGCGGCGCGCCAAAATTGCTGGTCGACCGCACTCTGTTCGAGCAGCCGAACGGGCTGTGCTTCTCGCCCGACGAGCGCATCCTTTATGTCAACGACACCGTGCAGGCGCTGGTCCGCGCCTTCGACGTGCAGGCCGACGGGTCGCTCGCCAATCCGCGCGTGTTCGCGAGCGGCATTCGCTCCGAGCTCGAGCCCGGCCTGCCCGACGGCATGAAGTGCGACCAGCGCGGCAATGTCTGGGTCACCGCGCCGGGCGGCGTCTGGGTCTATTCGCCTGACGGCAATCTGCTCGGCAAGATCCGCCTGCCCGAGCTCGTCGCCAACCTCGCCTGGGGCGGCGCCGATTTCCGCACGCTGTATCTGACCGCGACCCATTCGGTCTATGCGGTTCCGACCAAGGTTGGGCCACGGCATGAGCCCTATATGAGCGGCAAGCGTGGCGGCGCCGGCGCGGCATCGTCCACGACGCCCACGCCCAATCTCGCGGCCGGCGACATGCAGCTCGATCCGCAGCGCTGCGCGATGATCATCCAGGACATGCAGAACGACGTCATCATGGACGGCGGCGCGTTCGCCGAGTCCGGCGCGCCCGCGCATGCCCGCCAGCAGCATGTCGTCGAGAATGTCCGCCGCGTCGCCGAGGCGGCAAGAGCCCGCGGCGTCGCCATCATCCATGTCTGGTTCGTGGTCGAGCCGGGCGCGCCAGGTGTGACACTCAACGCGCCGCTGTTCGAGGGACTGGTCGACAGCAAGGCGATGGTGCGCGGCAGCTGGGGCGCAGCGCCGGTCTCGGGGCTCGAGCCGCGTCCCGGCGATTTCGTGGTCGAGAAGATGCGGATGAGCGCTTGGGAAGGCACACGGCTCGAGACCATCCTGAAGGCGACCGGCCGCGACATGATCATCAACACCGGCGCCTGGACCAACATGTCGGTCGAGCACACCGCGCGCACCGGCGCCGACAAGGGCTATTTCATGATCGTGCCGGAGGATTGCTGCTCGACCATGAATGCCGACTGGCACAACGCCGCGATCAATTTTGCCTTGCAGAACGTCTCCGTCGTGACCAACGCCGACACCGTCATCAAGGCGCTCGGCTGAGGAGGCGCGGTGCCGAAACTGCTGCACCTCGCCTGCTCTCCCCGCGCCGATTCGGAATCGGCTGATGGTGCGCGCGTCTTTCTCGATCATTTCCGCCGGGCGCGGCCGGACTGGGAGATCGACACGATGAACCTCTGGCGCGAGCCGTTGCCGGAGTTCGAAGGTTATCTGCTCGAGGCCAAATACGCCCGGATCGGCGGCAAGAGCTTCACCAACTCGCAGCACGACGCCTTCGCCGTCGCCGAGCGCCTCGCGCTGCGGCTGTCGCTCGCCGATCGCGTGCTGATCTCGACCCCGATGTGGAATTTCGGCATTCCCTACAAGCTCAAGCAATGGCTCGACGTCATCATCCAGCCCGGGTTGACCTTTCGCTTCGATCCGGCGCTAGGCTATCTGCCGCTGCTCAAGGACCGCCCGACCATCGTGATCATCGCCAGCGGCAGCGACTTCGTTACCGGCATGAACCGCGGCCGCATCGACATGGCGACGCCCTATCTGCGCGAGGCGCTGCGCTTCATCGGCGTCAGTGACGTGCGCTTCGTGCCGATCGGTCCGACCACCGGGCCCACCGAGCCGATCCGCGTGGCCCGCGAGGCCGCGCACCGGAGGCTCGCGGAGATGGCGGGGCGGTTTTGAGCGGGCCTCACGACGTCGCCGCCATCAGTTCCGTCATCCTGAGGTGCGAGCACTTGCGAGCCTCGAGGGATCGACGGCCACCAGCCGGGCCGTACATCCTTCGAGGCTCGCCGAAGAGGCTCGCACCTCCAGCGACAAAGGCGAAGCCTTTGCGCGGGGATGACGGGTCTGGTGTCCGATTCGCATGTCAAACAGCATATTTGGTGTCATCACCCGCGCATGCGGGTGATCCAGTATTCCAGAGACGCCTGTGCTTGAATCGAGAGGCCGCGGCGTACTGGATCGCCCGGTCCCGTCTACGCCAAGGCTTCGACGAGGCCACGAATCCCTGGCACGCCGAAGCTTTAGCGAAGGCGGCAAGCCGGGCGATGACAGGTGTGGATGGGGACGTAGCCTCGCGTTCTCGCGACATGATTCGTCCGAGCTTTGCTCTTGGTCTCGCCTCCCTCTGAACAGAGGGCGCAGGGAAAGCCGGGTGCCGATCGCACCCATGGGCCCCGAGCAAAGGTAGAAAGCTCGGGGGTAGGACCACAGGTGTAACCGGAGCAATCCGGCTTTCCCTGCGCGATGGGCTACGGCTTATACGTGCTCTCCCCGGCGAGACTGGGCTTGTTTGTCACCGCCTTCGCAAGACGCAATCGCGTCTTACAAGGGGACACCGGCCACTAGGGCGTCAGGACCACACGACGTGCTCTCTCCGTATCCGTCACGGCGACAAGCGCACAGGTTACGAAAGCGTTGCACTCATCAATCATCTCGCCCGGGGCCACCCCTCTCCCCACCCCCTCTCCCGCAAGGGGAGAGGGAGCCTTGGGGGCGTGCTCACCTCACGTACGATACTCCGCACTCACCCTACGTTTCTGCAGCGGCAAAACACAGCCGGCACAACAGTCCCGGTGCGTTGTCGCGCAATTCGATCCGCGCACCGTGCAGGCTGGCGACCGCCGCGACCAGGCTGAGGCCGAGGCCGTTGCCCGGCGTGTAGCGGCTCTGTTCGAGCCGGTAGAAGCGTTTGAAGACGCGGTCGTGCTGACCGGGTGGAATGCCGGGGCCGTCATCAGCCACCGCAATCACCGCGCCGCCCTCGTCGTTGTCGCAGGTCACGGTCACCCGCCCGCCGGGGCGGCCATGCTTGATGGCGTTGTCGACGAGATTGGCGATCGCGTCGAACAGCAAATCGCGGTCGCCGGTGACCAGCACCGCGGCATCGCCGGCAAGCTCGAGATGCGTGGTGACCTCCTCGGCCGCGGCATCGTAGAGCTCGACCACTTCGCCAGCGATCTCGACGAGGTTGACGGTGCGGAAGGCGTCCTTGCGGGCCCGCGTCTCGATCTCGGAAATCCGCGTGATCGACGCGAACATTCCGAGCACCGCATCGAGATCGGCGATGGTGTTGCCGATCAGCGCCGCATCGCCCTCGCCGTTGCGGGGGGCGTGGTAGGCCTTTTCGAGCCGGCCGCGCATCCGGGTCAGCGGCGTGCGCAAATCGTGCGCGATGTTCTCGCCGACCTGCTTGACGTCTCCCATCAGGGTCTGGATCCGATCCAGCATCAGATTGAGGTTCTCGGCTACGCGATCCCATTCGTCGTGGCTGCCATGCAGCGGGATGCGCTGGTCGAGCCCGGAGAGCATGATGGCGCGGCTGGTCGCATTGATCGACTCGATCCGGCCGACCGTTCGCCGCGTCACCCCGATACTGGCGACGGCTGCAAGCACGATGATGAGCAGAACAACGGCGATGCCGGCGGCCCTGATCTGTGCCATGAAGCCGTCGAGATCACCGATGTCGCGGCCGACCAGCAGGCGATCGCCGTTTGGCAAGGTTTCCGTCACGGCTCGCACCAGCGTGGTTCCCGCAGCGAGCGACGGCGGCGGCGGCGCGCGAAATTCCACCCATCCCCGCTCCGCAGTGCCCTCGGGCCATTGGCTGAGATTTCCGGCAATCACCGCGGAGCCGGCACCGGCCAGCAGGTAGACGTGATCGGCAAAACCCTTGTCCGCGATCCGCTGTGCGATCAACGCGGCCAGGCCGTCGCGGCCGGACCGCACATAGGCATCGTGCAGGCTGGCCCGTTCGACGGTGATGGCGCGATCGGCCCGATCGCGCGCATAGGACAGCGTCGACCAGTAGACATAGGCAAAGATCGCCGAGACGATCAGGCCGAACGCGCCGATCGCGATTAGCGCCAGGCGGAAGGTCGACGACTTGAGGGTTTTAGCCAGGAGCACGGAGGCAGTACCCGATGCCGCGGATCGTGTGAATCAGCGGATAGGCTTGCTGGTCATCGACCTTGCGGCGCACGCGTCCGACATAGACGTCGATGATGTTGGTCGAGGGATCGAAGTGCAGATCCCAGACATGCTGCAGCAGCATCGCGCGCGACACCACGCGGCCTTCGTTGCGCGCGAGATATTCGAGCAGTTGGAATTCCTTCGGCAGCAGCGGAATCTTGCGGCCGCGCCGGCTCGCCGTCCGCGCGATCAGATCGACCGCGAGGTCGCCGACCCGCAGGATGGTCTCCTTGGCAACGGTCTCGCTGCGGCGGCCCAGCGCCTCCAGCCGCGCCAGCAACTCGACAAAGGAGAACGGCTTGACCAGATAGTCGTCGCCGCCGGCGCGCAAGCCCCGCACGCGGTCGTCGACCTCGCCGAGCGCGCTGATGATCAGGAACGGAACCGCGATGCCGTCGTCGCGCATCTGGCGCATCACTGTGATGCCGTCGATGTCGGGCAGCATGCGATCGATCGTGATCACGGCATAGTCGCGCGCCGCACCCTGGCTCAACGCTTCGCGGCCGTTCGCAGCCAGGTCGACATCGTAGCCGCTGGTGGTGAGCTCCTCGACGAGCTGACCGGCGGTTTCAGGATCGTCCTCGACGACGAGAATGCGGCGGTGTGCTCCGGTCATCATCTTGAACTCCGAGTTGTCTTGAACTCCGAGTCTTCTTGAACTCTTGGAGTTCTCAACTCTCCGGGCGCCCGCCCCGCGACGGCCGCCGCCAGACTATCCCATTCCGGGGCTGGATGGAACGCCTGGCGACGACCGCGACAACGGCGCGGCTGGTTGGGCGATCACCAATAGTCGCCGCACACATTGACCCATTGCAGCCCATACGGCGTCCACGACCTGCGCCAGCAGCCATCGTAATAGCCGCCGGCGTAAACGTAGGGCGCGCCGATGAACGCGAAGCGATGGAAGCGGTGGTGGCGGAAGCCGCCATGATGGAAGAAGCGCGTGCCGTGGACTCCGGCGCCGGCAAATCGCGGGCCGATTGCGGGCGCACCGACGAAGCGGGGGCCACCAACGCGCCCGCCGGCAAAATGCCCGCCGCCGCCCATCGCGGCGAACGCCGCGCCACCACCACGCATACCGCCGCCGAAAGCACCGCCACGCATTCCGCCCATTCCGCCGCCATGCATGCCGCCGCCCATGGCGCCAGCAAAGCCACCGCCATGGCCGCCACCGAAGCCACCGCCGTGACCACCGCCGCCACCGCCATGTCCACCACCGCCTCTGGCGAAGGCTACGGGTGCAAGCGCAACGCTGGCAGCGAGCGTCGCCGCCGTGAGAAACGTGAACAGCCTATTCTTCATCAAATCCTCCCTGATTGGGACCGCGGCGAACCTCTCATCGCCGCAAACAGAGGATGCTCAGAAGACGCAAGCCGATGCCCGACTTCAACTGACAAATGCGCCAGATTCTGACGCCGGATTTAGGATCGGCGCGCGAGCCGGCGCGCGCGGCGACCTTCAAGTGTCCGAATCAAACCACCAGACGATCTCGGAGGCAGGGCAGGCTTCGCGTCACGTCAGGAGCGCTCGCCTTGAGGATGCGCGCGGCACCGGCACACCCCTTGATTATGCGCGATCTCCGTGGTAACTGGGCTTCATGATCAACGTCGTGCGCATCGCGAACCGTAAAAACATGACCCACTCTCGCTGGGCCGTGGAAGGAGTCGTGCGCTAGGAATTCGACGACGCGATCTTTTCACCAGGCCCCGCCGGCATCGGACGGGGCCTTTTATTTGGCCATGCTCCCTGCCGGCACGACAGCAGGAGCATCCGATGCCACCCCAACAGACGAACCTCACCCCCGAGACCGGGCGCGATGCCGCAGGGCTGCGCCTCGACCCCGCCATCGCTCTGGTGAAAGACACCACCGGCGATGCCTTGGCCGAGGCGTGCCCCGATGCCTCCATCGCAGCGCTAAGAGACGCTTTCTCGGAAAAGGAAGCGGCTGGACCACCAGTCGCATCGACGCGGAGCCTCCTGGGTTTGCTCCAGGGATATTGGCGTGCGTTGCGAAATTGGCGCCAACGCGCAAGGTCGCGAGTCAGTTTGCACGACCTCAGCGACAGGGAGCTGATGGATATCGGCCTGACACAAGGTGAGATCGACTGCCTCGTCGCCGGCCGAGCCATTGAAAGGCTCAGAGAAGGCACGACGTATCTTTGGCTGTCTCGTGGTGTGATGTAACTGATGGCAAGTCACCACCAGCTCTGCACATTGAGTGGCTGGCCGCCGGGCGGATCAACGAAGCGTGATCCGCCCCTTTTCTATCGCCGTGATGTGGCGGACGCCAACGCGGCTCAGGTCGGCTTGCCGCGCCCGCTCTTCTCGGCGGCGCGGCGCAGCGCTTCGGCAAGCGCGCCGCCGCCGGACTGCTCGGCCGGCTTGCGCGGAGCCGACGACGTCATCTTGGCCGAGCCGCGCGAAAAATCGCGGGACGGCCCTGCATTGTCCTTCTTCGGCCCGATCTCGTCGTCGAGCCGCAGCGTCAGTGCGATGCGCTTGCGCGCGACCTCGACGTCCAGCACCTTCACCTTGACGATGTCGCCGGGCTTCACCACCTCGCGCGGGTCCTTGATGAAGGTCTTCGACATCGCCGAGATATGCACCAGCCCATCCTGGTGCACGCCGACGTCGACGAAGGCGCCGAAGGCCGCGACGTTGGTCACGGTGCCCTCGAGGATCATGCCCTTCTTGAGGTCCTTGACCTCCTCGACGCCTTCCTTGAACACCGCCGCCTTGAACGCCGGACGCGGGTCGCGGCCGGGCTTCTCGAGTTCGCGCAGAATGTCGGTGACGGTCGGCAATCCAAACATGTCGTCGACGAAGGATTGCGGCCTGAGCCCACGCATCATGTCGGCGTTGCCGATCAGCGCCTTGATGTCGCTCTTGGTCGCCTCAAGGATGCGGCGTACCACCGGATAGGCTTCCGGATGCACGCCGGAGGAATCGAGCGGGTCCTCGCCATTGCTGATGCGCAGGAAGCCCGCGCACTGCTCGAATGCCTTCGGCCCGAGCCGCGGCACCTCCTTCAGCGCCTTGCGCGACTTGAACGGACCGTTGGCATCGCGGTGCTGCACGATGCTTTGCGCCAGCCCTGCGCCGATGCCCGACACCCGCGAGAGCAGCGGCACCGAGGCGGTGTTGGCATCGACACCGACCGCGTTCACGCAGTCTTCCACCACGGCATCGAGCGAGCGCGCAAGCTTGGCTTCGCCGAGATCGTGCTGGTACTGGCCGACGCCGATCGCCTTCGGATCGATCTTGACGAGCTCGGCCAGCGGATCCTGCAGCCGCCGCGCGATCGAGACCGCGCCGCGAATGGTGACGTCGAGGTCGGGCAATTCGTTCGAGGCGAAGGCGGAGGCCGAGTAGACCGACGCGCCGGCCTCGGAGACCACGATCTTGGTCATCTTGCGCTCGGGCAGTCGCTTCACCAACTCGGCGGCGAGCTTGTCGGTCTCGCGCGAGGCGGTGCCGTTGCCGATCGCGATCAGCTCGACGCCGTGCTCGATCGCGAGCTTGCCGAGAATGGCGAGCGCCTCGTCCCAGCGCCGCTGCGGCTCGTGCGGAAAGATAGCCGTATGCGCCACCACCTTGCCGGTCGCATCGATCACCGCGACCTTGACGCCGGTGCGATAGCCGGGGTCGAGCCCCATGGTGGCACGCGCGCCGGCCGGCGCCGCGAGCAGCAGATCGCGCAAATTCGAGGCGAACACGCGCACCGCCTCGGTTTCGGCTGCGGCCCACAGCCGCATCCGCAGGTCGATGTTGAGATGGATCTGGATCTTGGTGCGCCAGGCCCAGCGCACCGTCTCCGTCAGCCACTTGTCGCCCTTGCGGCCCTGGTTGGAGACCGCAAAGCGGTTCATGATCTTGAGTTCATAGATGCCGGGCACGCCGACGGCCGGCGCCTCGGCCTCCGGCTTGATCGCGAGGTCGAGGATCTCTTCCTTCTCGCCGCGGAACAGCGCCAGGATGCGGTGCGACGGCAGTTTCGGCAGCGGCTCGGAGAAATCGAAATAGTCCTTGAACTTCTCGCCTTCGGTCTTCTTGCCGGTGCGGACGGTCGAAGCCATGATGCCGTTCGACCACATCTCCTCGCGTAGCGCGCCGATCAGATCGGCGTCCTCGGCGAAGCGCTCGACCAGGATGGCGCGCGCGCCGTCCAGCGCGGCGGCGACGTCGGCGACCTGCTTCTCGGCATCGACGAAGGGAGAAGCGGCCTCGTTCGGATCGCTTTGCGGCTGCGTCAGCAGGAGATCGGCGAGCGGCTCGAGCCCGGCCTCCTTGGCGATCTCGGCCTTGGTGCGGCGCTTCGGCTTGTACGGCAGATAGATGTCTTCCAGACGGCCCTTGCTGTCGGCGGCCATGATCTGGGCTTCGAGTGCGGCATCGAGCTTACCCTGCTCGCGGATCGAATTGAGCACCGCGGTGCGGCGTTCCTCGAGCTCGCGCAGATAGGTCAGCCGCTCTTCCAGCGTGCGCAGCTGCGTGTCATCGAGCGCGCCGGTGAGCTCCTTGCGGTATCGCGCGATGAACGGCACCGTGGCGCCGCCGTCGAGCAGCGTCACCGCCGCCTCGACCTGCTCGTCGCGAACCCCCAGTTCCTGCGCAATCTGATGATGAATCTTTGCCACGCTCGTCTCTCTGAATCGTCACGCCGCTGATGGCGCGGACGCCGCTTATGAACCATCCCGGAATGATTCATCAAGGCGCGCTGTGGATCAAATTTGGCGCGCCGCGCAATCTATTTCCGGGATGTGCGCCGTCCGCGGCTTGACAAATAGACCCGCGCCGCATTGCCGCCGAAAATCGCAGCTCTTGCCTCACTTGACAAATCAGCCAGCAGGCTCTCCGCAGCAGCGAACCACTGCGCATAGCCGCCGGCGAGATTGACCACCGGCCAATCGCTGCCCCACAGCATGCGCTGCGGCCCGAAACATTCGAGCGCATGGTCCACGGCCTCGCGAAGATCGGCGACCTGCCAGTTCGGCGCCGCCTCTGTCGCGAGGCCCGACAGCTTGCAGACGACGTTGGCGCGCGCGGCAAGGCTCGCGATATCGTCCTTCCAGGCCGCGATGTCGCCGGTTGCGAGATTTGGCTTGCCGAAATGATCGAGCACGAATTGCAGGTCCGGATGGCGATCGACCACCTGGACGAGCCTCGGCAGATGGCGCGGCAGCACCAGCGCGTCGAACACCAGGCCGTACTGCGCCATGGCCTCGAGCGGCGCTGCCAGTTCCGGCCGCAGCAGCCAGTCGTCATCGGCGATGTCCTGCACCATTGGCCGCAGGCCGACCAGCAGCTCGCGCCCGGCAATCGCATCGATCCGCGTCGCCGCGTCGTCGGCATCGAAGTCGATCCAGCCCACCACGCCCCGCACCAGATCGGAGCCTTTGGCAACGTCGAGCATGAACGCAGTTTCCGCCTCGGTCGGCGCGGCCTGCACCAGGATGGTGCCATCGATTTCGGCTGCGGCGAGATGCGGCATCAGATCTGATAGCCCGAAGTCGCGGTAGATCGGTCCGCGTTCGGGTGTCAGCCAGCCGTAATCGGCGCGTGCAAGGGTCCAGACATGATGATGGGCGTCGATCCGGATCATGCCGGCACCGGCGCATTCGGATCGAGCAACCTCTCAGCTTTCAGGTCACGCCACAACGCGGCGGGGACAGAGGCCGACAGCGCGGCGACATTGCGCTCGACCTCCTGCGGTGTCTGCGCGCCGAGCACGAGGCTTGCGACCGCCGGATGACCCAGCGCGAAATGCAGCGCGGCGGTCGCCAGCGCGACGCCGTGCGCGCGGCAGACGCGCTCGATCGCAGAAACCTTCTGCATCACGTCGGGTGGCGCGTCCTTGTAGTTGTACTTGGCGCCGGCAACCGCGCCGGTCGCCAGAATACCGGAGTTGTACACGCCGCCGAGCATCACGCCGATGCCCTGCTTCTCCGCCAGCGGCAGGAACTCGGCGAGCGCCGGCTGCTCCAGCAGCGAGTAGCGGCCGGCGAGCAGCATGGTGTCGAACGTGCCCGCCCTGGCGAAGCGCACGCACATCTCGGCCTCGTTGACGCCGATCCCGATGCCCTTGACCACGCGCTCGGCGCGCAATTTGTCGAGCGCGACATAGGCGCCGTCCATCGCCTCGCGAAACCGCGCCTCGATGGCGTCAGCGCCATGGGTCCAGACGTCGACGTCGTGGATCAAGAGCAGGTCGATGCGATCGGTGCCGAGCCGCAGCAACGATTGCTCGACTGCGCGCATCGTGCCGTCATAGGAATAATCGACCACCGCGCGATGCGGCTGGCCGCCGGCGAAATTCGAGCCGTCGCCGCGGCCGTGGAACGGGTCCATCCAGCGCCCGACCTTGGTACAAACGACGACGTCGTCACGCGCCACCCGACGCAGCGCGGTGCCGCAGCGATGCTCGGCGAGGCCATGCCCATACAGCGGCGAGGAATCCAGCAAATTGACGCCAAGCGCAAACGCCCGCTCCGCCGCCGCAATCGCGGTGGTGTCATCGAGCCGCGCAAAGAGATCGCCGAGCGGCGCGGTGCCGAAACCGAGGATGGAGACATCGAGCCCGGTGCGGCCGAGCCTGCGGCGCGGCAGCGCTGACGCAGGGGCCGTATGTGAGGATTGAGGTTGGTTCATCGCGAGGGCTCCCTGCAGTCTTCTTGCTTGCAGGCAGACTAGCCCTGCGGCCGTGCTGAACACAAGCCGACGCGCGTGGCGACCGGCACGCGGACAATGCGCGGCCGAGCGAACAATCCAGGGTTCCGATCAGCGGAGGGGCCGACGGTTGTGGCGCCCTCCGCTACGCGTCGGAAAGCACCTGCTGCGCGACATTGTCGACCACGACGGGGCTCTCGAAATAGGTGACCGTCGGATCGGCGCCATATTTCTCGCGGGCGCGGGCGCGCCACGCATCGGTGTACAGCGCTTCCGCCTCTGCCCTCGAGTTCCAGAAATAGATGCCACCGGCCGTCATCCCGTCCTCGGACAGCACATAGGTCTTTCGAAACAGCCCCGATACGTCGCGATAGAGCGGTGCCGTGCTCAGGAAGATGCTGCGCGCTTCCTCGCGCGTGATCGGCTTCGGCAATCTGAACGTCGTGACGGCGGTAATCATCCGGATCTCCTGCGGCATCATTCTTGACACCATTGTCAATCTTGACGATAGTGTCAATAATGAATCGGCGGAGCGAACCGAATGGTGGGCATGCGTCAGTTTGACGAGGACGAGGTGATCGCGACCGCGCTCGACGTGTTCTGGCGCAAGGGCCTGCACGACGCGACCATGCAGGACCTCGCCGCCGCGACCGGCGTCCAGCGCGGCAGTCTCTACAACGCCTATGGCGACAAGGAAGCGATCTTCCTGCGCGCCTTCGATCGCTATGCCGAGGAATTTCTGGACACGGCCGGCACCGCGCTGGCCCAGGGCGACGCCGCGGCGGGCTTGCGATATTTCTTCGACATGATCATCGTCAACATGACGGACGGTTCGCCGCCGCGCGGCTGCCTGACCACGCGCACCGCGCTCGATGCGGCGATTTCGAGCACCGACGTCCGCCAGCGCGTGCAAGCCGTGCTGGGCCGGCTCGAGCAGCTGATCGGCAAAGCCATCAGCGCGGGCAAGCGCAGCGCCGCCGATGCCAATCGGCTGGCGCGGGTCATCGTGACTTTCACGCGAGGGTTGGCCGTGATGGAGCGCGCCGGATACAGCCGCAAGCAGCTGAAGGAGACCGCCGCGACCTTCATCGATGCGGTGATCGGCGATGTCTGAGGCGGCATCTCCGTCGTGGCGATCGATATCATATGAGAGACAGCATGATGCAGGATCGGACAGGTGGTTGCCTCTGCGGCGCGGTGCGCTACACGCTAAAGAGCGAGCCGCGGAGCATCGCCTTATGCCATTGCACGCACTGCCAGCGGCAAAGCGGAAGCCTGTTCTCGTTCAACCTCGTCGTCCGCGAAGCCGACTACCAGCAAACGGGCGAGACCGCGGTGTTCGTCGACCAGGGCGATAGCGGCCATCCGGTCTACCGCCATTTCTGCGGACGCTGCGGCTCCCCTCTCCTTGCAAAGACCGCATCGATGCCGGGGAAGGTCGTGGTGAAGGCCGGCACGCTCGACGAGCTGGAGGGGCTGCAGCCGCAAGTCGAGATCTATACCGTTCATGCGATGACGTGGCTCACGCCGGTCCCGGGCGCGGCACGCTTTGCCCAGAACGTGTGACCGGCCGCGCCGGCCGCAGGCGCGGCGCAAGCCGGCACAGCCGGAAAGGAGCTGCCGCGACATCGGTCAGGGACGAGTGCCGATGTCGCGGCCAGCGGTCATTGACCAGCCGCCAGTTCGGCGTAGTTGCCGTCCTTGTCGCGGCGGTACACGACATAGTCGATCAGCGTGATGTCACCCTTCGGCGTGTAGCTGATGTTGCCGAGCACGGTGTCCCAGCTTCCCGCCTTGATGGTCGTGGCGACCTTCTTGGCGTCCGTGGTCTGGGCGCGCGCTACGGCTTGGCTCCAGATCTGGAACGCGGCATAGCTGTAGAGGGTGTAACCGTCGGGATCGATTCCCTTGTCCTTGAACTTCTTCAGGGTCGCGGCCGCGGTCAGCTTCTTGCGCGGATCGGGCGAGAAGGTGAACAGCGAGCCCTCGGCAAGCGGACCCGCGATCGCCGCGAACTGCTTGTCGACCAGGGCGTCGCCGCCCATCAGCACGGCATTGACGCCCTGCTCGCGCATCTGGCGCAGGATCAATGCAGCCTCCGCGTAGTAGCCGCCGACATAGACGAAATCGATTCCCTCCTTCTTGAAGCGGGACACCAGCGCGGCAAAGTCCTTGTCGCCCTTGGTGTAGGCCTCATAAAGTTTTTCCTTCACGCCCGCCGCGTTGATGGCGTTGCGCGTCTCGTCGGCCAGGCCTTTGCCGTAAGTCGTCTTGTCGTGAATGATCGCGACGTTCCTGGTCTTGTAGTTCTTGATGATATAGGCGGCCGCGACCATGCCCTGCTGGTCATCCCGGCCGCAGACGCGGAACGTGTTCCACAACCCGCGCTCGGTGAACAGCGGGTTGGTCGAGCCGGGCGTGATCTCCAGCACGTTGCCCTCGGCATAGGCATCCGACGCGGGGATCGAGGTCGACGAGCAGAAGTGCCCAACGACGAACGGAATCTTCGCGCCTGCCATCTTCTCGGCAACCGACACCGCCTGCTTCGGATCGCAGGCGTCGTCGCCGACTTCCAGCTTGAGCTTCTTGCCGAGCACACCGCCCGCCGCATTGATATCGGCAATGGCGAGATCAGCGCCGTTCTTGAACTGCTGGCCGAAGCTCGCCTCCGAACCGGTCATCGGGCCGACCACAGCAACACTGATATCCTGCGCCATGGCCGCGCTGGACAAAGCCAGGCTCGTGCCGAGCGCAAGAAAATATCGTCGAAGTGCAAACTTCATCACATTCTCCTCGATGGTCTTAAGTCGCCTCAATGCATCGCACTCGACGAATCTTGCCGGCTGCGACGATCACCAGGGGCTGCCTTTTAGGCGCGAGATGGTTGGCAGGCTCGGACTGGGGCGACGGGGGATTGGACATATGCGACATCGCGCAACAATGTGAAAACACGTTGCCGTGCATTGCTGCTAAAATCATCCGCGCGGCGGGCGCGATCGAACGCGATCTTGTGTGCGCGACAGCACATAGCCAATGCATCGGCTGTATCGCGCGGCACCGCGACGACGCAGCGCCTGCGATCCTGCGTGCTGGCGGGATAGGCGGTCATCGCGACTGCCGCGGCGACAGCATCAACGAACTCCATCCGTTGAGCCGCGAGGTATGCTTATCTCAAATGCGACGGCACCGTCGTCTGGCCCTCGGGACCGGGGACACCCGGTCAGGACCGCCGCGGTACCGCGCGGATGTCCGACGGCGTCGCGCCATAGTGCCGGCGGAAGGTGCGATTGAAGTAGGAGAGATCGCCGAACCCGACCTCAAAGGCAATCGTGCCGATGGTGCTCCTGCTGTGGCGCGGGTCGGTCAGCAAATGATGCGCGCGCGCCAGGCGCTGGCCGAGCACGAATTCCGAGAATGTCGAGCCGGCGCTTTCAAACACCGTTGCGCGGATAATTATAATTGACCAACCGGTTGGTCAATAGTAATCCAGTGGCAGGTCATGCGACCTTCGGCCGTAGAAGCCGCACCGGGAGGCAATCATGGTCAGCGATCTTGTGTTGACCGATATCCGCGACGGGTATCGCGTCCTGACGCTCAACAGGCCCGACCGCCTGAATTCCTTCAGCGCCGAGCTGCACGCCGCGTTGCTGGCCGCGCTGATCGCGGCCGAACAGGACAAGTCCTGCCGCGCGCTGATCCTGACCGGCGCAGGCCGCGGGTTCTGCGCCGGCCAGGATCTTTCGGACGGCGTGTTCACGCCGGGCGAAACCCCGGATCTCTCCGTACCAATTGAAAAATTCTACAACCCGCTGGTGCGCAAGCTGCGCAGCATCCCGATGCCGGTCGTGTGCGCGGTCAATGGCGTGGCTGCGGGCGCCGGCGCCAACGTCGCCTTTGCCTGCGACATCGTGCTTGCCGCGCGCTCGGCCAAGTTCATCCAGGCCTTCGCGAAGCTGGGACTGGTCCCGGATTCCGGCGGCACCTGGTTCCTGCCGCGGCTGGTCGGGCCCGCCCGGGCGCGCGCCTTGGCCCTGCTCGCTGAACCCCTCTCCGCGGAACGGGCGGAATCCTGGGGCATGATCTGGAAGATGGTCGAGGATGCGGAGCTGATGACCGAGGCGCACGCGCTGGCCGCCAATCTCGCGACGCAGCCGACTGACGGCCTTGCGCTGATCAAGCAGGCGCTCGACGTCTCCGAGACCAACACGCTCGATGCGCAGCTCGAGCTCGAGCGCGATTTCCAGGGCCGCGCCGGGCGAACGCCGAATTTCGCCGAAGGCGTCACCGCGTTCCTCGACAAGCGCGCGCCGCGGTTCGCCGGCAGAGCGTAGAGCGTTTTCGAGCGAAGTGGGTACCGGTTCGCGTGAAGAAAACGCGTCAAACAAGAGTCTAGAGCCCCGTTCCGATCCCATCGGAAGGGAATAGGCTCCAGACGCAGATTGAACGTTCCGCCGGCAAGGCGAGACGCATCACTTGATCACAGTTCAAAGGATTCAACTTCGATGACACAGCCTCAATCCAGTGACCCGCGGAGCGCGGATACCATCATGAAACTTGACAGCTTCGTCCGCGGAAAATGGACCGGCTCCGGCGAACCTGCGGCCGAGATTCACAGTGCCGTGACCGGCGACGTGGTGGCGTTCACGACCCGGATCGATCTCGACATGCGCGAGATCCTCACCTATGGCCGCACGGTCGGCGGCAACAATCTCCGCAAGCTGACGTTTCACCAGCGCGCGAGTCTGCTGAAGGCGCTGGCCGACTATCTGAGCCAGCACAAGGACCGGCTGTACAAACTGTCTGTCCACGCCGGTTGCACCCGGACCGATGCGATGATTGACGTCGATGGCGGCATTGGCACGTTGTTCGCCTATGCCAGCAAGGGTCGCCGCGAGCTTCCGAATACCAAATTCCTGCTCGACGGCAATGTCGAAGGGCTTTCAAAGGGCGGCGCATTCGCCGGCCAGCACATCGTGACGCCGTTGCATGGCGTTGCGGTGCATATCAACGCGTTCAACTTCCCGTGCTGGGGCATGCTGGAGAAGCTGGCACCGGCGCTGCTCGCCGGCGTTCCCGTCGTCACCAAGCCGGCAACCGTCACCTCCTATGTCGCCTACGAACTGGCCCGGCTGATCGCCGAATCCAAGGCGCTGCCTGACGGCGCGCTGCAATTCATCGTCGGATCGACCGGCGACCTGTTCGACCATCTGACCTGCCAGGACGTGGTGTCCTTCACCGGCTCGGCCGACACGTCGCAAAAACTGCAGCGCCATCCGGTGATCGCGCGCGAAGCCGTCAGGTTCATCGCGGAACGCGATTCGCTGAACGCCGCGATCCTCGCACCCGATGCCGTGCCGGGAAGCCCGGAGTTCGACCTCTTCATCAAGGAAGTGGCCAAGGAGATGACGGTCAAGGCCGGGCAGAAATGCACGGCGATCCGCCGCGCATTGGCGCCGTCGGCGCAGATCGATGCGGTCATCACGGCACTGCGCGATCGCCTTGCCAAGGTTGTGATCGGCAATCCCGAGAGCGAGAAGGTCAGGATGGGGCCGCTGGTCGGCCTCGGCCAGCGCAGCGATGTGCTTGCCCATGTGGCCAGGCTTCGCACTGAGGCCGAGCTGGTGGCCGGCGATCCCGGCAATTTCCCGCTGGTCGACGCCGACGCCAAGCGCGGCGCCTTCGTCCCGCCGCTGCTGCTGCACTGCGCCAACCCGGTTGCCGCAACAGCGGTACACGAGATCGAGGCGTTCGGGCCCGTCAGCACCGTGATGGGCTATGATGATCTCGACCAGGCCATCGCGCTCACCAACCGCGGCGGCGGCAGCCTCGTCGCATCGGTCTACACGCATGATATCCCGGCCGCGACCGAGCTCGCCTTCGGCATCGGCAGTTTTCACGGCCGCGTCGCCATCATCGACCGCGACTGCGCGACGGAACATACCGGCCACGGCTCGCCGATGCCGCAGATGGTTCACGGCGGTCCCGGCCGCGCCGGCGGCGGCGAGGAATTGGGCGGCGTTCGCAGCCTGCAGCACTACATGCAGCGCACCGCACTGCAGGGCTCCCCTCGCATGCTGTCAGGCGTCACCGGCCGCTGGTTCAAGGGCAGCCCGGTGCTCGAGGGTGACCTTCACCCGTTCCGCTATCACTATGACGATCTCGAGATCGGCCGCACGCTGGTCTCGAAGGCTCGGCAGATCACGCTCGACGACATCGAGCATTTCGCGCATTTCACCGGCGACACCTTCTACGCCCACATGGATGAGGAAGCGACCAAGGGGCATCCGTTCTTCCCGGGCCGCGTCGCGCATGGCTATCTGCTGCTGTCGTTTGCGGCCGGCCTGTTCGTCGATCCCGACTACGGCCCGGTGCTGGCGAATTACGGGCTGGACTCGCTGCGCTTCGTGAAACCCGTCCAACCGGGGGAGTCGATCCAGGTGCGGCTGACCGCGAAGGAGAAGACGCCGCGCAACAAGCAATATGGCGAAGTGCGCTGGGACGTCGAGATCACGACCGGTACCGGCGAAACCGCCGCGACCTATGAGCTGCTGACGATGAATGCGATGCGGGCGTAGCGCGCGACGAGCTTGGACTGAACCGTCATCGCGACGGCGCTGCGCTCCCTCTCCCCGTTCTTACGGGGTGAGGGGCCGTCTCCGCGTATACGGTGATAGCTGCGCTCGCGCAGACTTCCCCTCACCCGGAACGCATCTAACGATGCGTTCCGACCTCTCCCCGCACGCGGGGCGAGTTGAAGCGGGATCGGCCGCTCAACTAAGGTCAACTTGTTCTAGGAGCTCACGTCAGAGCAACGCGGCCTGCCGGCTCCGGCCGGCGGGCTTCGCCTTGCTGCGCGGGCGGGCAACGGCGGCAGCCGCCTCCTCCGCACCGGCCAGCACCAGCTGCACGACGAAGTCGGCATAGTCGGCGCGCGTCATCGGCCCGCCCTCGCGAAACCACATGTAATGCCAGTTCAGCATGCCGAACACGCTCATCGTCAGCGGCTTGAGCACGCGCTTCTGCTTCGCCGCCGGGACGGCGGCGGCCAGCGCATCCGACATGATCCCGACCAGGATCCGCTCGCTTGCGAGCAGCGGCTGCTGCTTTTGCTCCGGCAACAGCCTGAGGCTTGCGATCTGGACCTGATGCTCGGCGTCGGCGTGCCGGTAGAGCTCGAGCAGGGTCGTGACGATCATCCCGAGGCGCTCAACCGGATCGCCGGCCGACGCGCTCGCCTTGCGAACCGCCGCCACCAGCCTCTCGAGATGCGACGACAGGAGATCGAAGAGGATCGCCTCCTTGTCGGGATAATAATGATAGAGCAGCGCCTTCGAGACACCGCACGCGTCGGCGATCGTATTCATCGACGTGCCGACATATCCCGATGCGGCAAACAGCTCGGCCGCGCGATGCAGCATCGAGAGGCGCTTATCGTCATAGTCCTTGGCGCGCGATCGGGCCATATCTCGTCCGTTCCACCAGCCGGCCGTTCAGCCGTCGTCGTCAGACGTGAATCAACAACGGCAAATTTCTCAGACCAGTCCGGCCCTGTCCATTGCCAGGGCGGGTCTGAGCGCCATTTATTGACCATCCGGTCGGACTATTCCATGACCTATATGGAATGGGCCCCTGCGTTGCAATGCTCTGCGCAGGGCGTCGGCCGAATCCGGCGCTGGCCGGTCGGGCCGGACGTCGCCGTGCATGCCCGATGGGGCAACGCAAACGTCTCAGGGCGCGCCGCCAGCCGGGCCCCTTCGACGTCATCCGCCCAGCCGGTGTGACACCAGCCGGGCCTGCGATGTCTCATCAACTACTTCGCATGAAGCTCAGGCGGCTGCGACCTCGTGGCCCGCCATCACCTCCAGCGCTCTCAGAATGCCGGAATGGTCCCAGGCCTTGCCGCCGAGCGCGGTGCAGGCGTTGAACAGCTGCTGGGCTGCGGCAGTGCCCGGCAGCGACAGCCCGAGGGCCCGCGCGCCTTCCAGCGCGAGGTTGAGATCCTTCTGATGCAGCTCGATGCGGAAGCCCGGATCGAAATTGCGCTTGAGCATGCGCTCGCCGTGCACTTCAAGGATCCGGGACGACGCGAAGCCGCCCATCAGTGCCTGGCGCACCAGCGCAGGATCGGCGCCCGCCTTGGACGCGAACAGCAGCGCCTCGCTCACCGCCTCGATGGTCAGCGCCACGATGATCTGGTTGGCAACCTTGGTGGTCTGGCCGTCACCGTTGGCGCCGACATGCGTGACGTTCTTGCCCATCGTATCAAACACGGGCTTCATCGCATTGAACGCCCGCTCCCGCCCGCCAACCATGATGGTCAGGCTCGCCGCCTTTGCGCCGACCTCGCCGCCGGAGACCGGCGCGTCGAGATAGTCGGCGCCGAGCGCATCGATCTTCCGCGCGAACTCCTTGGTCGCCAGCGGCGAGATCGAGCTCATATCCACCACGATCATGCCCTTGGAGACGCCTTCGGCGACGCCACCTTTGCCGAACAGCACGGCATCGACATGCGGCGTGTCCGGCACCATGATGATGACGGCATCGGCTTCCTGCGCCACCTGCCTGCCGGACTCGCAAGCAACCGCGCCGTTCGCGATCAGGTCGGGCGGAAGAGGCGCGACGTCGTGCAGGAACAGGCGATAGCCGGCAGCCAGGAGATGGCCGGCCATCGGACGTCCCATGGTGCCCAGCCCGATGAATCCTATGTCTTTCATTGTCGTCGCTCCTGTCAGCCCGATGAGAGCGTCTTCCAGCGAAGCGGATATCCCTTCGCGTGAAGAAAACGCGTCAAAACAAAAATTGAGAGCTCCGTTCCGGTTCAATCGGAACGGAAAAGCTCTAGGTCACGAAAGTCTGCGCGGCGTGCCAGGCGAGGCTCTCGAGCGTGGTCGTCCGCGGCTTGTATTCGCATCCGATCCAGCCGCGATAGCCGATGCTGTCGAGATGCTTGAACAGATATGGATAGTTGATCTCGCCGGTCCCCGGCTCATGACGGCCCGGGTTGTCGGCGAGCTGGACATGCGCGATCCGGCCGAGATGCTTCTCGAGGGTTCGCGCCAGATCGCCCTCCATGATCTGCATGTGATAGATATCGTATTGGATGAACAGGTTGGGCGACCGCACGTCGGAGATCAGCTGCACCGCCTGTTCCGTCCCGCTCAGGAAGAAGCCCGGAATATCCAGCGTGTTGATCGGCTCGACCAGCAACTTGATGCCATGCTGGGCGAGCGCGCCGGCGGCGAAGCGCAGATTGGACACCAGGACTTCGTGCAGCTCTGCCGCATCCGCGCCAGTGGGGGCGATGCCGACCAGACAGTTCAGCTGCAGGCAATCCAGCGCCTTGGCATAGTCGACCGCCCGCGCGACGCCGTCGCGAAATTCATCGACGCGATCGCGCAGGATCGCAATGCCGCGCTCGCCGGCGGCCCAATTGCCGGCCGGAAGATTGTGCAACACCTGGGTCAGTTCGGCTCGCGCCAGTTCCTCGCGCAATTCGCCTTTGTCGTAGTCATAGGGAAAAAGATACTCGACCGCGTTGAAGCCCGCGGCCTTGGCGGCCGCGAACCGATCGAGGAACGGCAGCTCGTTGAAGAGCATGGTGAGGTTGGCAGCAAATTGAGGCACGGTTGGTATCTCCGCTTGAGGCAGCGCTAATGGTGTCGTCAGGCCGGCAACAGCGTGCCGGATCGTGCTGCACTCGGCACCTCATCGAGCGGAAGGTCGAGCACCTCCTCGAATTCGACGATGTTGTCGATCTCCGTTCCCATCGCGATGTTGGTGACCCGCTCGAGGATGAACTCCACCACCACGGGCACGCGGTGCTTGGCCATCAATTCGCGCGCGGTCGCGAACGCCGCCTGGGCGTCGTTCGGGTCGGTCACCCGGATCGCCTTGCAGCCCAGCCCCTCCGCGACGGTGACGTGGTCGACACCGTAGACGCCGATCTCGGGCGCGTTGATGTTCTCGAACGAGAGCTGCACGTGATAGTCCATGTCGAAGCCGCGCTGGGCCTGCCGGATCAAGCCGAGATATGAATTGTTCACGACGACGTGGATGTAGGGCAGATTGAACTGGGCCCCGACCGCGAGTTCCTCGATCAGGAACTGGAAGTCGTAGTCACCCGACAGCGCGACAATGTCGCGGTCGGGGTCGGCGGCACGCACACCGAGCGCGGCCGGCAATGTCCAGCCGAGCGGACCGGCTTGGCCAGCATTGATCCAGTTACGCGGACGATAGACGTTGAGGAACTGGGCGCCCGCGATCTGCGACAATCCGATCACCGTCACGTAGCAGGTGTCGCGGCCGAAGGCCTTGTTCATCTCCTCGTAGACGCGCTGTGGCTTGATCGGGATGTTGTCGAAATGGCTCTTGCGCAGCATCGAACGCTTGCGGTCGCGGCAGGCAGCGGGCCAGGCTTGCCGATCGCGGAGCTTCCCTGACTTGCGCCACTCCTTCGCAACGCTCGCGAACATCTCCAGCGCGGCCTTGGCGTCCGACACGATGCCGAGATCCGGATTGAACACGCGTCCGATCTGGGTCGGCTCGATGTCGACATGGACGAATTTGCGCCCCTTCGTGTAAGTCTCGATCGAACCGGTAATGCCGGTTGGCCCAGCGATTTCCGATGCCGAGCACGAAGTCGGATTCCAGCATCGTGGCGTTGGCGTAGCGATGGCTGGTCTGCAGGCCGACCATCCCCGCCATCAGCGCGTGATCGTCGGGAATGGCGCCCCACGCCATCAGCGTCGGAACCACCGGGACGTTGACCGCTTCCGCGAAGGCGACCAGCAGCTCGGATGCATCGGCGTTGATCACGCCGCCGCCGGCCACGATCAGCGGCCGCTCCGCGGCGTTGAGCATCTCGAACGCCTTCTCGATCTGCTTTCGGGTCGCCGTCGGCTTGTAGACCGGCAGCGGCGAATAGGTCTCGTCGTCGAACTCGATCTCGGCCAGTTGCACGTCGAGCGGAAGATCGATCAGCACCGGTCCCGGCCGTCCCGACCGCATGACATGGAAAGCCTGGCTGAACACGCGCGGCACCAGCGCCGGCTCGCGCACGGTGACGGCCCATTTCGTCACCGGCTTTGCGATCGCCTCGATGTCGACGGCCTGGAAATCTTCCTTGTAGAGCCGCGCGCGCGGCGCCTGACCGGTGATACAGAGGATCGGGATCGAATCCGCGATCGCCGAGTAGAGGCCGGTGATCATGTCGGTTCCGGCGGGTCCCGAGGTGCCGATGCAGACGCCGATATTGCCCGCCTTCGCCCTCGTATAGCCTTCCGCCATATGCGAGGCGCCTTCGACGTGCCGCGCCAGAATGTGCCGGATCGAGCCGTTCCGCTTCAGCGCGGAGTAAAGCGGGTTGATCGCGGCGCCGGGAACGCCGAACGCGCAGGTGATCCCTTCGCGTTCGAGAATGCGCACTGCTGCATCGATTGCTCGCATCTTCATCTGATGATCCCGCTTCGCTAGGAGTTAACCTGAGCATGATCATCAGACCCGCGAGCGTCGATCTCAACGCAATCGATGGGATTTTCCACGCTATGGCAGCGCACGCGATTTCTTGCGCGGCTTCAAGCGATTAACGTCGGCGAAGAAATGGAAATGGTGATGGACGAAAATGCGGAAAGTCTCACGCCTGCGCTTGCTGCGTGCGGCTCCCGCGAAGCTCGGCGGTGAGTTCGGCTGCGATCTGGTGCACGATCGTGCCGATGTCCGGCAAGCGTTCGTTCGTCAGCCGGTCCGCCGTGCCCGATACCGAAATCGCGGCAAATGGCTCGCTGCAGTCGTTGAAGACGACGGCCGCCACGCAGCGCAGGCCGAGGCGGGCCTCTTCATCATCCACTGCATAACCCTGACGCCGCATGCTCTCCAATTCCTTGAACAGTTCGCCTGGCCGCACGATCGATTTTTCAGTCAGCCGCGGCATGCCCTGACGGCGGATGATCGCGTTGACGTCGGCATCGGAATAGGTCGCCAGCACCGCCTTGCCCACGCCCGAGGCGATCATTGCGACGCGTCCACCCACCTTGGTCAGCGAACGCATGATCTCCCGGCTTTCAATGCGGGACACGACGATGATGGACTCATCATCGACCACGGCCAGGTTGGCGGTTTCCCTGGTCTGGTCGCGCAGCTTGCGCAGATAGGGCAAGGCCTGCGCGGCAAAATTGCGCCGGCGCATGAAGGTCGAGCCGACCACGAAGCTTTGCGCGCCGATGTGCCATTTGGATTCGTCGCGGTCGAACTGCACGAATCTGCGGTTCTCGAGCGTCGTCAGCAGCCGATGAACGGTCGACGGCGACAAGCCGGTGCGGATCGCGAGATCGGTCAGCCGATAACCTTCGTCGTCCTCTGCAAGCGTCTCCAGGATCTGCAGCGCACGATCGACAGATTGAACGCCGCCGTCTCGTGCGTCCGGATCCGGCTGCGCGCGAAAATCGGGTTCGGTCGGCTTGCGCCGGATCGGCTCTCTTTTCATCACGACCCTGCCCCTAACCAGTTGCGATTCAGAACGGTATTGCGTCCGAAGGACGAGTGTCAGGATTGGTATATGGCATGCCAAATAGATCGGGAGTCAAGCTACAGAGATCATCAGATAGGTCAGTATATTTGCCGTTTTCTTCAAAATCTTTCTGATTCTTTCGTTTGACAACTGGGATAATGTATACCACCATTATTTTAGAACGACCTGATGAGACAAACGGGAGAACGCTGCCATGTACGTCGGGGACATCCTTCGCAACAGCCCGCACCTCGTGACGATCGGCTCGAACGAAACCGTGAGCATTGCGGCGAACCTGATGTACGCGAGCAATGTCGGCGCAGTCGTGGTCAGGAGCGTCTCGCGCAGCAAGGACGCCGCGGTGATCGGAATGTTCAGCGAGCGCGACGTCGTCGCTGTGATCGCCGAACACGGCACCGGTGGGCTTGCCATGAAAGTCGCGCAGTTCATCTCGCGGCCGCTGGTGTCCTGCAATTCGCAGGACACGCTCGCGGATGTCGAGCATCTCATGGGCCGTCACGGCATCCGCCATGTCCCCGTCATCGACAACGGCCGGCTCGTCGGCGTCGTCAGCATGCGGGACATCACCACTGCTTACGACGAGGCCACCTGCGCAGTGCAGGCGGCCTGACAGAATTTTCCAAGACAATTGCCACGCAACCCGGTTCGAGCCGCTGCGGCTCGAACTGTGTCCCCACTCTGCTCGCGAGGATTTCATGAGGATCTGCATCTACGGCGCCGGCGCCATCGGCGGTTATCTCGGTGTCGAATTCATGCGCGCTGGCGCCGATGTCAGCCTGGTCGCGCGCGGCGCGCACCTTGCCGCGATGCGACAGAACGGTCTGAAGCTCCTGATCGGCGACGAGGAGCGCGTGGTGCATCCGCGCTGTACCGACGACCCCACCGAGCTCGGCGAGCAGGATTTCGTCATCGTTTGCCTCAAGGCGCACTCGATCACCGGCGTCATCGAACGCATGCAGCCCCTGCTCGGTCAGCGCACCCGCATCGTCACCGCCGTCAACGGCATTCCCTATTGGTATTTCTACAAGCACGGCGGACGGCACGAAGGATCGGCGCTCGAGAGCATCGACCCCGGCGGACGGCAATGGAAGGAACTTGGCCCCGAGCGCGCGATCGGCTGCGTGGTGTATCCCGCCACCGAAATCGAAGCGCCCGGCGTGATCCGCCACGTCTACGGCAACAACTTTCCGCTGGGCGAACCTTCCGGCGAGATCACCCCCGAGGTCGAGAGCCTGTCCGCCCTGTTCGACGCAGCCGGCATGAAGGCGCCGGTTCTCGACCGCATCCGCGACGAGATTTGGCTCAAGCTGTGGGGCAATGTCTGCTTCAACCCGATCAGCGCCCTGACCCATGCGACCCTCGACGTGATCTGCAGCAACCCCGGCACGCGCGCGCTGTCGAAAGCGATCATGCTGGAAGCCCAGGCGATCGCGGAAAGCCTTGGCGTCAAGTTCCGGGTCGATGTCGAACGCCGCATCGAAGGTGCGCGCAAGGTCGGCGCGCACAAGACCTCGATGCTGCAGGATCTCGAGCGCGGACGTCTGGTCGAGATCGATCCGCTGATCACCGTCGTCCAGGAGATGGGCCGGATGACGGGGATTGCAACGCCCGCCCTCGATGCGGTGCTGGCCCTGGTCGCGCAGCGTACCAGGCTGGCGGGCCTCTACGACGGGGCGGCCGGCGTTGCCGAAACAAAATCGCTTGCGGTGGCGTGATCCTGATGAGCAACGTCACACGCTGGGTCCGCTTCCGCCACCATGCCGACATCGGCTTCGGGCAACTCACACCATCCGGCATCTCGGTGCACGTCGGCGACATGTTCGGCGACGCGCGGCCGACTGGACGAACGCTGGCACTCGACGCCGTCGAGCTGCTCGCACCGACGCAACCAAGCAAGATCATCGCGCTCTGGAACAATTTTCACGCGCTGGCCGCCAAGCTGAGTTCGCCCGAGCCGGCCGAACCGTTGTACCTGCTGAAGGCGCCGACCAGCGTCACCGCGCCTGGCGCCGTGATCAGGCGTCCAGCGGGTTACGACGGCAAGACGACCTATGAGGGCGAGCTCGGCATTGTCATCGGCAAGACCTGCACCGCGGTCGCTCCCGAACAGGCCGACGCCTTCATCTTCGGGTACACCTGCACCAACGACGTCACCGCCGCAGACATCCTCAATCGGGATCCGACTTTCCCGCAATGGGCCCGGGCCAAAGGCTTCGATGGCTATGGCCCCTTCGGTCCCGTTATTGCCTCGGCCCTCGATCCGGCAAGCCTTGTGGTGCGCACCATCCTCAACGGCGTGGAGCGCCAGAATTATCCGATCGCGGACATGATCTTCAGCGCGCAGGCGCTGGTCAGCAAGATTTCACACGACATGACGCTGTTGCCGGGCGACCTCATCTGCTGCGGGACATCGATCGGTGTCGGCGTGATGAAAGAGCCGATCAATACGGTCACCGTCGCGATCGACGGAATCGGCGAACTGACCAACCAATTTTGCCAGTAAGCGGCCGCGGGACGAGAGCCCGACGCCGCCGGACTAGCAGCCATTAAAACTACAAACTCCTGCTTTGGGGGACTCATGAACTCCGGCACGAAACCGGTATCATCGCCCGGCGGCTTCCGCTGGCTTCAACTTGCGATCGGCATCGTCTGCATGGCGATGATCGCCAACCTGCAATATGGCTGGACGCTGTTCGTCGACCCGATCGACGCGCAATATCATTGGGGCCGCGCCGCCATCCAGCTCGCCTTCACGATCTTCGTGATGACGGAGACCTGGCTGGTGCCGGTGGAAGCCTGGTTTGTCGACAAATACGGCCCCCGTATCGTCATCATGTTCGGCGGGCTGATGATCGCCCTCGCCTGGGTGCTGAACGCTTACGCCTCCTCGCTCGTCACGCTCTATGCAGCAGCTGTCGTCGCCGGCATCGGCGCCGGCGCCGTCTACGGCACGTGCGTCGGCAACGCGCTGAAATGGTTTCCGGACCGGCGCGGCCTGGCCGCCGGCGCGACCGCCGCCGGGTTCGGGGCCGGCGCGGCGCTGACCGTCGTGCCGATTGCCAACATGATTGCCGCGAGCGGCTACCAGAGCGCCTTCCTGACGTTCGGTATCGGGCAGGGACTGACGGTTATCCTGCTCGCCGCGTTCGTCCGTCCGCCTGATATCACCGTGTCCGCCAGACGGAAGCAGCTCAATCTGCCCCAGACCGCCGTCGATTACACGCCGGTTCAGGTGTTGCGCGCCCCGATCTTCTGGATGATGTACCTGGTGTTCGTGATGGTGGCTTCCGGCGGCCTGATGACCGCCGCCCAGATCGGGCCAATCGCCCATGACTTCAAGATCGCCGATACTCCGGTCACGTTGGCTGGCTTCCAGATGGCGGCGTTGACGTTCGCCATCTCGCTCGATCGCGTGTTCGATGGTTTCGGTCGCCCGTTCTTCGGCTGGATCTCCGACAATATCGGCCGTGAGCACACCATGTTCATTGCGTTCGCGACTGCGGCGCTGATGTTGCTGACGCTGTCGGTCTATGGCCACATTCCGGTTGTCTTCGTGTTGGCGACGGCCGTTTATTTCGGCGTTTTCGGGGAAATCTACAGCCTGTTTCCGGCAACATCGGGCGACACGTTCGGCGCCAAATACGCGACCACCAACAACGGCATGCTCTACACCGCGAAGGGCACTGCGGCGCTGCTCGTGCCGCTGGCGAGCATCATCTCCTCCCAGTTTGGCTGGCAGGCCGTGTTCATCGTCGCAGTCGCGCTCAACGCCACCGCGGCCCTCATGGCCGTGTTCGTGATCAAGCCGCTGCGCCGCGCGTTCATTCTCGGCAGTGAAAGCACGGCACGTGCCGCGGTTGCTCGTGCAGCGGCGGCTCACAGCGAAAGCGGTCTGCCCAAGGGACCGCTATCCTATGACAGCCTCGAGAAGGCTCCCTGACGGAGGACTTCTCCCGGCCCGAAGCTGCGCTCGATTTGAGACGGCCGCGTCGCTCGAGAGAGCCATTGACCATTGGACCAATTGGCCGGAGTGCAGCGATTGAACGCGAACTGGACTGACCTGCGAGCCCGCACTGCGCTGCGACGAATCTTCGACGCCGCAATCGCCAGCGCCGATCCAAGGATCACGATCGCATCTGCTTTGCCGGCAAAGCCCAGGGGCAGATGCATCGTCATCGGCGCAGGCAAGGCCTCGGCGGCGATGGCAGCCGGGCTCGACGCGGCATGGCCTGACGTCGAACTTTCGGGCGTCGTGGTCACGCGCCACGGCCATTCGGCTCCCGCGGGCCGGATCGAGGTACTGGAGGCATCTCACCCCGTACCCGACGACACGAGCAAGGCGGCCGCCATTCGCATGTTGCGCGCCGTCGAAGGACTTTCATCGGATGATCTTGTGGTCGTACTGATGTCCGGCGGCGGCTCGGCGCTGATGACGCTTCCTGCATCCCCGATGACCCTCGCCGATAAGCAGGCGGTCAACCGGGCACTGCTTGCAAGCGGCGCGACGATTGCCGAGATGAATGTCGTCCGCAAGCATCTGTCGGCGATCAAGGGCGGACGGCTGGCGCTGGCCGCGCGTCCCGCCCGCGTCACGACCCTGGTGATATCGGATATTCCCGGCGACGATCCCGCGGCAATCGGTTCCGGTCCCTCGCTTCCGGACAGCAGCACAAAGGCCGATGCGCAAGAGATCATTGACCGGTTTGCAATCGACTTGCCGGCAGCGGCGCGGCTTGCACTCGAGCAGGCCGACGAGACACCCAAACCCGGCGAGATCGATGCAGACGTCCGCATCCTTGCCGCGCCGTTCCATGCGCTTGACGCGGCTGCCAATGTGGCCCGAGATGAGGGCCTCACTCCGATCCTCCTTGGCGACGCGATCGAGGGCGAGGCACGGGAACTCGGAACCATGATGGCCGGCATCGCCCGGTCGGTCGCGATGCATGCTCAGCCAGGTCAGGCCCCTGCGGTTCTGCTGTCGGGGGGAGAGACAACGGTCACGATCGGACGCGGGCCGGCGGGCCGCGGCGGCCGCAACACCGAATTCTTGCTGGGACTTGTCATCGCCCTGTCGGGCGCAGCCGATATCTGGGCCATCGCGGGAGACAGCGACGGCATCGATGGAACGGAAGATGCGGCTGGTGCTTTGATCGGTCTGGATACACTGCAGCGCGCCGCCGCGAAACTCCTCGACGCACGGGCTTGTCTGGCGGCCCATGACAGCTACACATTCTTCGATCGCCTGGGAGACCTCGTGCGCACCGGGCCGACACTGACCAACGTCAACGATATCCGCGCCGTGCTGATCGGAGCCGGCAAGCCGGGAATCAAGTTAAGGATGAGGTGATCCATGCGTCGTCATCGACGGGCC
The DNA here is from genome assembly GCF_011516645.4 of Bradyrhizobium septentrionale. Classification (NCBI taxonomy): domain Bacteria; kingdom Pseudomonadati; phylum Pseudomonadota; class Alphaproteobacteria; order Hyphomicrobiales; family Nitrobacteraceae; genus Bradyrhizobium; species Bradyrhizobium septentrionale. The sequence continues at coordinate 1,247,899 of NZ_CP088285.1, forward strand.
AAGATCGTTGCAACCGTCGGCCCCGCCAGCAGTTCTCCCGAAATGCTCAAGGCGCTGCTGGAGGCGGGCGTCGATACGTTCCGCCTGAATTTCAGCCACGGAACCCAGAGCGATCACGCCAGGATTCACGCCGCGATCCGAAAGCTGGAACAGGAAGTCAACCGGCCGATCGGCATTCTGCTGGATCTGCAAGGCCCGAAGATCCGCGTCGGCACCTTGCGCGATGGCAAGATCACCGTCGCGGCCGGAGAGACCATCCGCTTCGTGCTGTCCGGGTCGGATGGAGATCGTGGCGCAATTCCGCTCCCACATCGGGAAATCTTTGCGGCCGTGGCTCCCGGTCACGATCTCTTGATCGACGACGGCAGGGTCCGCGTTCGCGTCACCGGGCTCGGTGACGATTTCATCGAAGCCAAGGTGATCGTCGGCGGCACGATCTCGAACCACAAGGGCGTCAATCTGCCGGGGACGGTACTTGATCTCTCACCGTTGACGACAAAGGACCGTCTCGATCTGGAGTTCGGCCTGAAACTCGGCGTCGACTGGGTCGCCTTGTCGTTCGTGCAAAAGCCCTCCGATATCATCGAGGCGAGAAGCCTGATCGGCGACCGCGCCGGTCTGATGGCCAAGATCGAGAAGCCCGCAGCGCTTGAGCGGATCGACGATATCATCCAGCTGTGCGACGCCATCATGGTTGCGCGGGGCGACCTCGGCGTCGAGATTCCACACGAAGACGTGCCGGGCCGTCAGAAGGAATTGGTGCGGGCCTGCCGGCTTGCCGTGAAGCCCGTGATCGTCGCCACGCAAATGCTGGACTCCATGGTCGCCGCCCCCACGCCGACCCGCGCCGAAGTCTCCGACGTTGCGACCGCCATCTATGATGGCGCCGACGCGGTGATGCTGTCGGCGGAATCTGCCACCGGCCGCTATCCGCAGGAGGCGGTCGAGATGATGGACCGCATCATCCGCAGCACCGAGCAGCACAAGATGTACCGCTCCATCGTCGAGGCGACCCAGCCGGGCGAAGAACAGACCGCGCCCCACGCTGTGGCAACGGCCGCGGCCGACCTCGCCTCCGTCGTTCACGCCAAGGCCATCGTGGCCTATACGTCGAGCGGAACGACCGCCGCACGCGTGGCACGCAAGCGGCCGAGCTTGCCGATCCTCGTCATCACCCCGAGCCGCGAAGTGTCGCGCCGCCTGTGTCTGCTGTGGGGCGCTCACAGCGTGCTGTCCGACAATGTTCGGAGCTATGAGGAGATGGTCGAACGCGCGACTGCATTCGCGCTTGCGGAGCAATTCGCATCAAGCAGGGATCTGCTGGTTGTCGTCGCCGGCATTCCATTTGGACAAGCGGGTACAACAAACAATCTGCGCGTCGTTTCGCTCCCCTAACAGAATCAGGATTGCGCCATCAGCGCATCGCCAAGGTCGTGGTTTGCCGGAGCAACGCGTGGGCCATGCTAGCGACGAAGCGCTGCCGTTCTTCCCAAGATCAGCCGGTATCTCATCCGTCAGGTAGAGGATGAGATCGCGAGCGTGGCAAGAACGGTCCTGTTGCTGATCTCGAGCTTGCGGAAAATGTGGTGGAGATGAACCTTGATGGTTCCGTCAGCCACCTTCAGACGGCGGCCAATCTCCTTGTTCGACAAGCCTTCCGACACCAAACGCATGATCTGACGCTCGCGCTCCGTCAGCACCGCAAGATACTTCTCCGGAATCGCCGTCGGCGCGCGAGAGATGACTTCCTCGGACGCGGGCGGCGGCAACATTCGCTGGCCGTCGGCGACCTGCCGCAACATCTGAATAAGGGTTTCAGGCTCCTCCTCGCTCAGGATGACGCCGTAAGCCCCCGCTGCCGCCAACATGGCGAGATCGCGATCCTCAACAGAGGTGGCGAGGAAAACGAGCCGCACACCAGGCGTCCCGGAATTTGCGATATCGGGCGTGGCCTGCGCAAAGATGTCAGGCATCGACATGTCCAAAATGGCGATGTCGGGCGCGAGGCTCCGGATTGCCTTGAAACAGCTCGCTCCATCATTGCAGCGAGCAACAACTTTGAAATCACGCTCTGCTTCGAGCAGACAATTCAGACCCAATAAAACGACCGGATATCTGCTAGCAATCACTACACGACTGAAATTCATTTACGTCCAATCCCTCAGTCCCTCCAATTCAGCAACGCGCCCATTTCATTTAAGAAGCTACTCCAATATGAGGCTTTTCAGTAAGCTTTTGTTGTTGCGGCGCGCCCCGTGAATCTACTGGCCGAGCGCCCAAGCACATGCGATTTGCGCAACGTTTGATTGCGGCGACGGCCCAGCTAACCCCAAGCGAGCGTCCAAAATGCCTATAACCAACGGTATATAGGGATATTGGGGATTAGCATTTAAAATTCCTAAATATTGAGAGACTGGGCTCGGGATTTTTCGTCCCAAATTTGTGTCCAAATCTACGAAGTCTGAAGAAGCAGTTTTGTTGCGTTTTTTTAGCTGGGCGGTCCATCAACAAGAATGAGCCGGATTCAACTGACCCGCCCCCTGTATCATTGTAGCGTCCGGGAGAGTTTCCATGAGACGGCGATATCCTTTTACTGCTGTGCTTGTTGGTGAAAATAGTCTTCGCAAAGAAGGTCTTGCCAGAATTCTGAATTCCGAGAATTTTCAAGTCCTTACTTCAATATCCGATGCCAACGATTTGCTAGGCGATGACGCGCTTCAGAAGGTGCCCGTTGCTTCGGCGTTGTTTCTGATTGTTCACAATGGCGATGATTTTCGCCCGACAATCGAGCAAATCGACTCCCTCAAGCGCCGTCACGCCGACGGACGCGTGGCGGTCGTCGCAGATCAATATCGACTGAGCGATCTGGCGGCCGCATTCCGGGCCGGCGCCACCGGATATTTCATCGACGTGATGAACTGTGACGCGTTCATCAAGTCCATCGAGTTGGTCATGATGGGCGGGACGGCATTCCCGCCGGCATTCCTGACCTCCGCCCTCGACGCCGAGACGCGCGACGTGGACGATGCGCCCGCACCCGCCGATGCCAATCATGTCGTAGCAAAGGCGGATGACAAGCTTGCCCAGCAACTTTCGCCGCGGGAAATCTCAATTCTGCAGTGTCTGATCGAAGGCGATTCCAACAAGTGCATCGCGCGCAAGATCAGCATTGCCGAAGCCACGGTGAAGGTTCACATCAAGGCGATCCTTCGGAAGATCCGGGTCCAGAACAGAACCCAGGCAGCGATCTGGGGGTTGAACCATCGACCTGCGACCTGGCTGAAGAACGACAGGTCTGCGCATCAGACCGCCGACGTAGCCGACCGACTCCTCCCGCCCCAGAGAGAAATTCCCAAGATCGGGAGGGCGGGCCGGCCGGTGCCGCTTGGCGCGATCGACCATGCCGCAAGCTACTTTGAAATGCCGCTTGCAAACGGCCACGTCCACAAGGATATGAGCTCGAAAATCGACAGGGCGACCCGCAAATAGCTGAAACTCGTCCGGTCTGGCGCCCCGCCGGGTGACCTTCGGCGGGACGTCGAGCTCGGAATCTGTGCCGCAAAGATGGATGCGGCACCGGGTCACATCGCGGCGGTTCGCCACCATCGGTGCCGGCCTCTCTACCGTTCGGTTTTAGCGGGATTGATTTTCGCCCGCGGCAAAAATTGACCATCCAGGCGCGGAACGGAAGCGGAAATGATCTTGTTGACCGGAGGCGCTGGCTATATCGGGTCCCATATCGCTGTCGCGCTGCTCAATGCGGGGCTCGATGTCGTCGCGGTCGACAATCTCTGCAACAGCAATCGCGCCTCTCTCGAACGGGTGCAAACCATCTGTGGGCGATCGCTCGTCTTCCGGCATGCCGATATCTGCAATGAGGAAGCGATCTACGAGATTCTGCGCACTCACGACGTGACCGCAGTCATTCACCTCGCCGGGCTCAAGGCGGTCGGCGAGTCCAGTGCTCAACCCATGACCTATTACGAAAACAACGTCGTGGGCACGATGCGGCTCGTGTCAGCCATGGCGAGAGCAGACGTCAAGACGCTCATCTTTAGTTCGTCCGCAACGGTCTACGGGACGCCCGCATACCTGCCGCTGGACGAGAAACATCACGTCGGACCGATCAATCCGTACGGCCGCACAAAGTACTTCATCGAAGAGATACTCAAGGATCTCCACGGGTCCGACAGCGATTGGCGGATCGCCATCCTGCGTTACTTCAATCCGGTTGGCGCGCACGAAAGCGGGCTCATCGGAGAAGACCCTCTCGGCGTGCCCAACAACCTGTTGCCGCTTGTGGCGCAAGTGGCAATCGGACGGCGTGAGAAGCTGCAGATTTGGGGAAACGACTACGATACTCCGGATGGCACCGGCATCCGCGACTTCATTCATGTCGTCGATCTTGCATCCGGACATCTGAGCGCCTTGAGCCAGCTGAGACAGCCCGGCGTTCTTACCGTCAATCTCGGAACAGGAAGCGGCAGCAGCGTCATGGAGGTGGTCCAGACATTTGAGGCCGTGAGTGGCCGGCCAGTTCCGTATGTGATCGACCAACGCAGGGTCGGTGATGTCGCAATCTGTTACGCCGATCCGACGCTCGCGAAGAACCTGTTGGGCTGGACATCCCGGCGATCACTGACCGAGATGTGTGCGGATCATTGGCGTTGGCAGATGCAGAACCCGACTGGCTACCGTGGCGCCTAGACGGCGAGAGCCGTCTGCGTCTTGAGCAGTCGCCACGACCTTGCGGCTGCCAAGTCGATCCGGGTCCCCGCTCGCCCTCTTCCGATTGTGCCGCGGGCAGCACGTCAGAAGCCCGCCATGCTGCTGCGCGGAGAAGGGTTGCCATCATAAAAACCGCTCCGACCTTGCTTTGAGTAAAGGACTGCGAACTGCGGCATGGATTGCGGTCGCCGACCGTCTCGAGGGAGCACCGCGGCAGCTTCGCCGACGCTGGTCGGACGAGTTCAAAGCGCAAGTCGTGACAGAGGCGCTGGAGCCCGGCGTATCGCCAACGGCTGGCCGAGCACCCGAATCGAGGCGCTTATGCTATGGAACCACGCCGTCTGAACGGCCTCAGCGTGCCGCTTACGCTGAGCAGCCGGACGTCGGCTATGGCAGGCCGCGGTGAGCGGGCAGGGTCAAGGCCAAGACGGGGGTGCCCAGCGCCAGCCTTAAGACCGGCCGATCACAGACCCACTTCGGCACAGCCGCTCCGCTGGCAAAAGTTGCAGCAGCTACCGTGGGTAATCAGAAAGGGCCCACACACGGGTCGAATTCCCGATATAGTTCCGCTATCGCCTCCGCCGAAGCGACGGTCAGAGACGTCCAAGGGGGCGTTTCCGCGAGAAGGATACGTGTGTGACCAGCCATCCAGACCCATCATCGGATTGTACGCGATCGTTGCAGCTGGGTCCTTGTTCTTCCGTCGCACCGCGTTTGCGGTCTTCTGGCGGTGAACGAGAAATAAGCATGCCTGAAGCGGACACCGATGTCAGCCTGGAGGCCTTGAAGAGCATTGCGTGGCTTGAAACCGCGTGGAAGGAGCTCGAAGCTCGAGTGCCTCACTCGTTCTTTTTGTCTTGGCTCTGGATCGGCACTTGGCTACGGCATATCCCGGATGGCACGGAACCACACGTCCTCGTAGCTCGGTCGTCAGGCAAGATCGTTGGCTTGGCAATTATTTGCCGGCGGAGAGCGTGGAGGCTTGGGCCGCATGCGCGGACACGTTGGCTGCTCAATGAAACCGGAGATACGCGTTTCGACCGATTGTTCATCGAGTGCAATAATATTCTTGCAGAGCAACCGGACACCATCATACCGGCAGGCCTCGATGCGTTGACGTCGCGCTTGCGCCGCTCGGATCAGTTGGTTCTATCCGGAATTGATCCAGACCTTGAGTTGGCCGCTTGTCGCGCCGCGGGCCGGGCTGGGTTCGTTACCGAGGTGAAACAGGCTGATGCGGCATTGTGGGTTGATTTCGCCAAAGCTCGCCAGCAAGGGAAGGATTATCGCGCCACACTGGGCCGCAGTACTCGCCAGGCCGTTAGCCGTGCCATACGGTTGTATGCCGAACGCGGCCCCCTTGAACTCCGGATCATGGAAACCACGACGGAAGCCCTCGCCGCGTTCGATTTGCTGAGCGACTTCCATCGATCGCGATGGGGACGCAGGGGGGCCTTCGCCAATCCGGGATTCCGTCCGTTTCACGAGGAGTTAATTTCCCGCGGAGTCCCCACGGGGGCCATCCGTATCTCACGGACATTGGTTGGGAACCAGACAATCGGGGTCCTGTACAATTTCGTGCATGACGGCCGTGTCCTCAACTACCAAAGCGGCTTTCTCTACGAGAGCGATAGCCGGATCAAACCCGGGCTTGTGAGCCATGTGCTGGCTATTGAGGAGAGCATCGCACGCGGGGAACGCGGCTACGACTTCCTGGCTGGTGGCGCCGGGCATAAATCCCACCTGGCTAACAGGGAGTATGCCATGAAGTGGATCGCAATGGGCAGAGACAGCCCAGAGCGCCACATCGAGGCGAAGCTCCGCGATGCCAAGCGGATGCTGCGCGCCATCGCTACGAATCTTTCAAAAAAGAAGCTACGGCTTCGTATTCCGTATTCGGCGTCTAGTTCCTAGACGATCGGTTTGGGCTATTCGGCGAGGCTACTCAAATCACCTAGGCTCAAGTCCCTAGCAGGCGTTCACGCCTAGACAATTCTGCATCGAATATCCGTCCGCCTACGTGAGAAGCGTGCTGGCGTCGATCATGGATGGTCCCTAAGACCAACCGCGTTATCAATGGCCTGAATGTGAATTCCTTTCACAGCCCGTCCAGATGGGTCATCCACGCTCGCAAATTGCTGAGACCAGAGAAACGCGGTCGGCGAGGAGCACGCGATCGAGGGACCGACGGGGACAGTTAGGCAAGCTGTCGGATTCATGAAAATGCCATCAAAGATGGTCCGGTAGAAGTATCCTTCTTTCGAAGTCGGCGTTTGCTGCGGAAAGCGCTTGCTGGCCTCCGCGAGCATCTGATCCGAGACTTTGTTTTCGGCGTGATTTCTCAAACATTCAATCCAGCCGTACCCCACTCCGTCGGAAAACTGCTCCTTTTGACGCAACAAGATCTCTTTCGGCAACAAACCGGCAAACGCTTCCCGCAATATGCCCTTTTCGATTTTTGCGCCAGGGCACATTTTCTCGGCAGGGTCTATCGACATCGCGTAATCTAGAAATTCCTTATCGAGGAAGGGCACGCGGGCTTCGACGCCCCAAGCAGCTGTTGCCTTGTTCGCCCGACAGCAATCATACCTGCTCAATGCAAAGAGCTTTCGAACGGTCTCCTCGTGGAATTCTTCTGCCGATGGTGCCATGTGGAAGTAGAGATAGCCGCCAAACACCTCGTCAGCGCCTTCTCCGGACAATACCATTTTAATGCCCATTGACTTGATTTTACGCGCCATGAGATACATCGGCGTGCCGGCACGAATGGTGGTGACATCAAAGGTCTCCAGGTGCCGGATCACATCCGGCAACGCGTCCAATCCTTCCTGCAAAGTGAAAACAACCTCATGATGGACCGTGCCAATGTGAGTCGCCACGCTTCGCGCATACTTCATGTCAGGTGAGTTTTCCAGGCCGACAGAAAACGAGTGTAGCCTTGGCCACCACGCCTCTTCGGTCTCTCCAGACTCGATCCGTTTGAAGCGGTGGCGCGCTGCGAGCGCCGCGATCAGGGAAGAGTCGAGCCCACCAGAAATAAGTACCCCGTAAGGCACATCGCACATCATTTGCTGTTTGACCGCAGCTTCGAGCGAAGTTCGGAGCTCGTGCAAGGACACCTTCCTGGTTGGAAGTGTATGCGCCCACTCTGGATCATACCACTTGACGAACTGTCCGGCTTTGCCGCTGTAGTAATGTCCCGGCGGAAACTCCTGGATTGTCTCGCATACGCGATCGAGAGCTTTCATTTCGCTCGCGACGTAAATCGCGCCGTCGCTGCCCCATCCGATGTAAAGCGGAACGATACCGATGTGGTCTCGGGCGACGAAGAACTCGCCACTGCGCTCATCGAAGATGGCAAACGCAAAAATGCCACTCAGCATGCCGCACACGGCTGATCCGTACTCGTCGTAGAGATACAGGATAATTTCGCAGTCCGACTTCGTTTTCCAGACGTGCGGCAGCTTCAGTGCGTCGCGCAAAGCGACATGATTGTAGATCTCTCCGTTCACAGCCAAAGCCCGGCCCGCAGTAACATCGAGAAGGGGTTGGGCGCCGTGCTCCACGTCGACGATGGAAAGGCGTTCGTGCGCGAGTATTGCGCACTCGCTGGAATAGATGCCGCTCCAGTCTGGCCCGCGGTGCCTGACCGTCTTTGCCATCTCGAGAGCCCGGTTGCGCGCCGATTCAACCGATTCGGTAAATCCAAAGATACCAACGAAACCGCACAAGGTGGCTACCCTTCTTATGAATTCAGATCGCGGGCGAAACAGATAGTGGGCTGAGAACGGCAAAAGCTGCAAGGTGTTCAAGGTTCATGCGATCAGCACAATTGGCCTATGCTTAAGACGAAACCCTCGCATTGGCGGCAAAAACACACACCTGCCTGAGCAGGCGTCGCACTTCATGGATGCTCGCGTCTTCCAATTCTAGGTAGCCCTGATGCGGGACTGACCGTTGATGCGATCGAAAGAAACGCGAATTGCCCGCTTCGCTTAATCTGCCGGTCCCAGCTACTACGCCGGCTCCGCCCTCGTCATCTTCTGTCGCGCAACGAATCTGCCGCGGTTACGTCGGTCCGACCTATCACCGCTGGGACGTTTGCACTGCTTAGCTTTCTGGGGGGCAAATCCGGACCATCCTGGTATCGCAGGCTGACCTCGATGGTGTCACCCGGCTGCAACTCGGTATCCTCGTTGGCGATAATCCGTTCCGGTCCCTTCTCGTTGCTTCTAATAATAGCAATATCGGGCTTACTGCCGGATCCCCGTGCGAGCTGCGATCGAACCATCGAAGTGTACTGAAGCTTCTCACCGACGCTCTGCAGTTTCTCGCGAATCTGATTGAGCTTTAAGCTGGTGTCTTGCAGCTCCCGGAGCAGGTCAAGCCTCCGCTGATCGTCGAGCTTCACGAGCCTTCTGGCGAACTCGTCTTGCTGTTTCTTGACCTGCAGCAATTGCGCGGAGGTCTGCAGCCTCCGGGTTGCTGACAGCAGAACCGCGCGGCGCGCGTCCGTCACGCGGGGGCTAATCAAGGATCCCTTTCCGAACAGATCGGTCGCCTTCTGAAGGTCCTCGACGTCGGACTGAAACCCCTCTTCATCTTTCTTTTGCTGCTCTGACAGGACGCGGACCTCGTCGTCTCCCTGTCGAACGCCACGCTGCAGGAACAATTTCTCCTGCTGATAGTCATTCTGCTTCGTCTTCAAATACTCCGCTTCCGCATTGACGATTTCCGAAATTGCGGACCGAGCTATGGGCATATCACTCAGAGCAGCGGGACTGATCTGCGCCCCCTCTCCGAGTTCGGTCTTGATGCGCCACATACGCGCCTGTTCCTTGGCGAGTTCTGTCCAAAGCGATCCATACTCGCTTCTTAGATCGGCTGACTCCAGATACGGGTTGTTCATTCTGATATGCATGATGTCGTAGCCACCCGCCACGGCGATGAGCTGGCGTGCGGTGCTCGCCGGGCGATAGGGGTACTCACCCGGCTTCGATACGTCCCCGTTGACGTAAACGGGCCTGTACTCCGCCACGATCGCCGTCACTTGGTCTGCATCTATCACGACCACGACCTCGCGGCCGTCAATAGTCCTTTGTCGAAAGACCTTGTTCGTCAGTGCGACCCCGATCTTGGCTCGAATCTCCGGCAAGGGCAGGCCGGCGACCGCGACCATCCCAACCAGCGGTATCGAGATATTGCCGTCCACCTGGACGGGAGCACGTTGCCGCAGGTCCGGCACGCCTGCCACCGCGACCTCCAGAACATCTCCGACGTTCACTCGATATTCGGCCTTCGCCTGAGCGGAAATCATTAGGCTAACAGCTACCAGACCCCATCTCATGCAATGAGCGGGTTGACCGCCGCGTATGTCACGATTGAAGCAGTTGCGCAGCTTGGAGTTGGGCATGGCGTGTTCGACTGGTCTGTCCTCAACTGATTGATCTACAATCTAGTCTCGCAACGCTTCGACTCAACTGACCATCGTAGTTACTCCACGCTACCCATTTATTGCCGGTCCGCCTTCTGACCTGAATGTTATTGTTCTCGTTGGAAGATGGACTGCCTGGGAGCAATCGGTGACCTATGCGTCGTTCACCAATTCGCCGGCCGAGCGCCCGGCGCGTTCGGTCGCTGTCGGCAAGGCAATTCCGGCGGGCGTCGGCAAAAATCGATTGGCTGCCTTACTGGTATTGGCAGCAGGCGCCGAATTCCTCTTCGTAGCCTTTGGGGCTTATTGCGCTGCCGTCCTCTATCATCACGGCTCTCCGGACGCCCCCAAATATATCCAGGAATCCATTCTCATTGCCGCAATGCAGCTGCTCGTATCCGTTGGACTCCGGCAGTATTCGCGGATCCAGACGCAGCCCCGGCACGTCTTCCTGTGGAGCGGCGTTAGCGCCGTCTTGTTCGTATTCGCGTTCTTCATCTCGACGATATTTCTTCTCAAGGTCTCGGAGGGCTACTCGCGCGCGACCGTCATAGCCCAGGCCGCAAGCGTCCTCGTTATGGTGCTCTGCGTACGGGCAATATGCTTCTCATTGCTGCAACCTGCGATCGCATCCGGACTGATCGACGCCAGGCGCATCATACTCATAGGAGACCCGAGCCACTGCTTGAACTTTTCCGCACGAGTAATCGCCACCGGAATCCGGACCATCCGCTCGTTCGACTTTCCGACCTTTCGCACCGGCTCTTCAGTACCTGAGCGCTCCGACGCGGTCGAGGTGCCATCCCATACGCGCGAACTGATCACGGAATGTCGGCCCCTCCGAGCGGACGACATTGTCATTCTGACTTCGGAGGTGGATGTTCCGGCCGCACTCGCTCTGGCTGGCGCCCTGTCAGAGCTCCCGGCTGATGTTCACGTCGTCCCTGTCGGGGCAGTCGATCTCATGGCCGTGTCGCGCATCGCGCAGTTCGGCAACATGGTGACGATGCGCATCTTCCAGTCTCCCCTGACGCCGTTCCACCGGGCAATTAAACGATCATTCGACATCGCGGCCGCAATTGTCGGTCTGGTCGTAGTCAGTCCCCTCTTCGTCATCCTAGCGCTGGCAATCAAGCTCGATTCCCGCGGGCCAGTGCTATTTCGTCAGACGCGGCATGGCTACAACAACGAGACCATCCGCGTGGTGAAATTCAGATCGATGACCGTTACGGAGGACGGCGACAATTTCAAGCAGGTAACCAGACATGATCCACGTGTGACCCGGCTGGGGCGCATCATGCGCCAAACTAATATCGATGAGCTGCCGCAGCTCTTCAATGTGCTGGTTGGCGATATGTCACTCGTCGGGCCTCGTCCGCACGCGACCTCGCAGAACGAAGCTTTCGCCCGGCTGATTTCGTCATTTTCCCGTCGCCACAACGTCAAGCCCGGAATTACCGGCTGGGCACAGGTCAATGGCCACCGTGGAGAGACCGACACCCTGGAGAAGATGCGGCGTCGTATCGAGCACGACCTGTATTACATCGACAATTGGTCATTCCTCCTCGATCTCAAGATCATCGTTATGACCCTCTTTTCCAGAAAGGTCTATTGGAATGCCTTTTAACGCGACGTCGCCTGCCGCATGCTGTCTTTACGGCAAACTCGCAAGGGCATTGCAGTTGATCCCGATCTTGTTTGATCGGCGGAACCGTCGGTAGGTGCCACCAGTAAGCGCAGGTTCGACAAAATGCTGCAGACTCACAGAACAGACAGCTCGGCACCTCAAGACATGCCGCCTGAATTTGGTTCGGCGGCCGAATTCGTGGCGGACGGCCTCGCTTTTTTACGCCGCCGCCTCTCTATTATACTGCTGACGTCCTTTTTGATGCTTGGCACAGCGTTGCTTTATCTCGTTCTCGCAGTTCCGACGTTTACCGCCACCGCACAACTCATCGTCGACGTCGACGCCAAATCGACTTCGACCGACACGGCGGCGGTAACAACGGCCGTGGAAAGTCAGATCGCAATCCTGAAGTCCGAGGGCGTCGCTCGCGCGGTGATAGCGAAGCTCGGTTTGGCGGAGGATCGGGAATTTTCGGCAGGTGCCCTGCACCGCTTCAGTCAATCGACATCCCGGCTGCTCGGCTGGAGCAGACCAGAAACGGGGTCCAGCAACACGCGCGATGCAGTGGAAGCCTTCGAGCGCAAGCTTTCGGTTAGGCGCGCCGGCCTCACCTACATAGTCGATCTTGGCTTCAATTCCGCCGCACCCGATCGGGCAGCGCAGATATTGAGCGCTATCGTGGAGAGCTACATTACGACGCAAATGGACGCGAAATACAAATGGGGTCTGCAAAACGAGAAATGGGTCAAGGATCGTGTCAGCGATTTGAGCAGCCACGCGTCAGCCGCCAAAAAAGCAGTAGCGGATTACAACAGGGCCAGAAACGGTGTCGCGGCTCCCGCGGGTACCGCCGAGGCAGGCACTCTCTCGTCGCAATCGACCGGGAGGACGCCAGACGAACTCCGCGAACTGGAAGCCACCGCGGACGCCGCCGCCAAGGCGTATGAAAATTTTCTCCGGATGCTGCGTTATACGGACGCTACGCAGCAGCAATCCCCGCCGGTGTTCGAGGCGCGTCTGCTCACCGGGGTATCCGAGCCCTACACGGCCAGTTCGCCAAAGGCCCGATTAGTACTTGGAATGGCGATCCTTGGCGGCATACTTCTTGGTATCGGAATCGGATTGCTGCGCGAATGGTCTGACCGACGACGCGCACCAGCGCGTTGGAGCGCGTCCGGAGGAACCTCAGTCGTGCAGGGGCTCAAGGCAGGCAGTGCCAGGCCCCATCTCGATGGCTCGTTCAAAGTCGAGAAGCAAAACGCGTACAAGGAGGCCAATCCCGACTTATAGTCGCACGAACTGCGTTTCCGATTGTCGTCCCGCAGCAAGCCCGACTGGAACGATCCTCTACATCACCGTCGAACAGTGCTCGTCGGCAGCCGCCCTCATAGCAACGAAGACGGCATTATTTCCTCTTGTTTCTCGTTGCGGGCCGGAGTGGGTAATCCAGAAGGCCCGACGGTCTCCGAACCCGAGGGGGTTATATTCCACCCTGCGACAATGTGCCGATTTGACAGAGAGTCACTCTTGAACACTCAGCCTCCGCCAAATCCACCCACGCCTGCCAGGCATGCCGAACCGGGAATTCCGGGCAAGGGCTCGATCACAACCCGCTGGGCGTCGCGTGGCGTCCACCAACGTTGGCATGAGCAATGACGAGCTTTAATCGGGCGTTTGGCGGACCAGCGACCATGTTCAGCAATGTCTTCCGGCAGTCGTGGCTAGCCTTGATCTATCGCTGCTCGGGCGCCGTCGTCTCCCTTCTCTTCGGCGTATGTTTTGCGCGGATGATGAACATAGAGGAATACGGGGCGCTCATGTCGCTGATGACGTTCGCGGTCGTCGCCTCCACGGTCGGCCTCGTCGGTCAGCAATTTCGCGTGCTGCGGGAAATACCAAGCATCGCCGCCCGGAAAAATTACCTAGAGATCGGCTCGATCGTCGCACAGCGGCTTCGTGTGGCATGTTTTGGCAGCGTTGCTGTGATCGTGATCTCGCTCCTGCTGTTCGTCGTAGCTCGCGGCCGCGACGGAATATTCGGAAGCTGGCAGTATTCCACAAGCTTGCTTCTGATATTGCCGTTGGCCTTGATCGAAATGCAGAGCTCGCTGGGGCGCGCGCTTGGCTCCGTCAACCTCGCGCTCGTGTCCAAGGATGTGTTGTGGCGACTTCTCATCATATTGTTTGGCGGCATTCTCTTCACGACATATGGCCATCCAGTGCCGGCGGAAGACGTTCTGGCGATTGCGACCGGAATTCTGGTCGTGCTGATCGCCGCTCAGAACGTTTACCTACGACATCTCGCGGAGGGTTATAAGGTATTCACCATGGCGGTGAGGCGATCGAATAATCGGATTGCCGACGTTTTTTTCACTTCGGGACCGTTCTGGGTAACCAGCATCGCCAGTGTCATGGGCGGCACGATCGATCTCCTCATCGTCTCGGTCATGGTCGGCCCGGAAGCCGGTGGATACTACTACGCTGCCAGCCGGATCGCGCTCCTTCTTGATTTCTTCCTGGCGACCTTCTGCATTCCCGCAGCGCCTCTCATCGCACGCCTGTTCGATGAGAACCGTCATGCGGAAATCACGCGCGTCACGTCGGGAGCGTCATTGGCTGCGTTTGTCGCGGTCTTCGGCTGCGTTGTGGCTTTGGCACTGGCTGGGGACCTCGCGCTGATGGCGTTCGGAGGGGCTTTCAGCCGCGCCCACAGCATCCTGATGGTTCTGTCGATCGGCCTGCTGGTGTCGACATACTTCGGGATCGGCCCAATCGCACTGAATATGACCGGACACCAGCGAGCCGCGATGCACATCGTGGTGATCACTTGGGCGGTCGGGATCCTGGCCATGATCGGCGCGACCTGGGCCTTCGGGACTTTAGGTGCGGCGGTTGCTGGGGCCTGCGCGGGTGTCGCAACCAGGGTGTGGACAGCGGCCTACATGTATGCGGCGGAAGGCATCGATATCACGGCCACGACGACGCTCCGCGCGTTAGTAAGGCGCACAACGCAGAGAGACATATCCGAACCGCGCACGGAGGCGATGCGGCCAGAAGCCGGCGGCACCATTCTCGACCTGCAGCCAAGCTTGCGGCAGCCGGGACACAACGTACATGAATCGGGGAGATAGTTGAATGCGTTCGCTGGCATACGAGGACGCGACTGCTGCAATCGGATTTTCGCGCGGGAGACGGTATTTGATGGATGGGGGTACTTTCGATTACGAGGTGTCAGGAAGCCGGCTTTCGATGGGGCTGGTGAGGCTTCTGCACACTATTGTCTCGCGGAGTACCGGGCGTGGTATGGGACTCGCCATGCGGGCGGTCCGGCCGCTCCTGCATTCCCAACTGTCTTGCGTCCATTTCGCGGACGGCAGCCGTTTGTACTTTAAGCTGGACGACATCTACTGGAATGCGTTCTTCATCGGTCACCCAGGAATGACCTACGAGGCGGACATAGGGAAGCTTCTGCTGCGGATGAAGGATATCGACTATACGTTCTTCGATTGCGGCGCCAACATCGGATACTGGTCCGTTCTTGTCACGTCGGAAATGCTGGGTCACAAGCGCGCGATTGCTGTTGAGGCCTCGCGGACGACGCTCGCGATTCTCGAGCAGAACCGTGACGCCAACGATCAGCGCTTCGAGATCTGCCGCAAGGCATTGTTCGAATACGACGGACACAGCCTGTTCTTCTCCGACGACGGCCCTCATTCGGCCCGACACATCGTGACGTCGCAGAGCAGCCGCCCGTCACAGGCCGAGCCCGTCATGTCGATAACGCTCGATGCGCTGGCAAGGCAACAGCAACTGACCGACAGCGATCGGCTCGTCGTCAAGCTCGACGTCGAGGGCGCAGAGATTTCGGCTCTAAAGGGCGCTCAGCAGGTCCTGAAGCGCGACACGCTGATCATTTACGAAGACCATGGCGATGATCGGACCCACACGACCACGAGGCATGTGCTCGACGTGCTCGGATTTCCAGTCTTTTTTCTCGCTGCGGACGGGGCAGTTACGAAGGTCGATGACCCCGTTGCAATGGATCGGCTGAAACCGAACCCCAAAATCGGCTACAATTTCGTGACCTGCCCGCCCGGATCCGGCTTCCATCGTTGGATAGCAGGAATTGCCGACCGCGCATGATCGTGCTGTGGGGGCCGATCCCGACACGCGGGGCCGCCGGCTTCGATGCCCGACCGCTTTTCGTGCCCCAACGAGATTCGCGCGGATGCGGCTCTTCGATACTATCAGAATTCACTATATTAATTGCTACGCCCCAACAGCATCTCGACCGCAGACTGGACGCCGTTCATTCGCCCCTCGAACGCAATTCTCGAATCGAATGGGCCTCCCAACGCGATGCGCGGAAGCGCAAAATGATTGGGCTTGCGATCGGATATCTGCCCATGCCGCGTTGTGACCGCGGTCGAAAAGCCTGCCTCCACCGCAAGATGCTGTTCCCGAGGGCCGCATGCCCTGGCGTTGCCGTAAGGAAAGGCGACGTGCCGAACCGGACGCTGAAGCAGTCCCTCCAGATAGTTGCGGTTATCGGCCATTTCGGCGCGCGCTAACGCTTCATTGAGGTACGCGAGTGCTGGATGCGACTCCGTGTGCCCGCCGATCGAAGCGAGAGGATGACGCGCCAGGGCCTGAAGCTCGGCTCCATTGAGGAAATACGTGTCGTTCAAGGACTCCAGCGATAGGCCTGCTTTGTTGAACGTAGGCGTGAGCATTTCGACTCGATGATAATCTTCGTGTACCCAGTTACTTACCTTCTCCAACGCCGATGCTTTCTCGTCAAAATCGCGACAGCTGAATCGCATGGCCATGCCGTCGATCGCAATGCTGTCTCTCAAGCGGAATAGTTCGCGCAAACCCAGCCACCACGGTTGCAACGTCCGCGTCACCGCCCCGGTCGGTACGTACACTGTGAACGGCGCGTTATGTCGCTCTAGGATTGGCAATGCAGTCGCGACGTTGTCCCTATAGCCGTCGTCGAAGGTAAGAACCGCATAGCGGTGGGGTTGAGTATCCGCCGCCAACTGCTCGAGACATGTATCGAGACTGACAATCTCCCACCCTTCTTGACGCAGCCACTTCAGCGAATATTCAAGAAAGTCAGGTGATGCACCTGTCTTTAGCTCCCAGCGCCAGTCCTGCTGAATCTCGTGGAGCATCAGGATAGCGGCCCTGCCGGCGAATGCCCTGCGCAGAGCCGGCGCCAGTCCGGCCCAACCAGCCGCGTGAAATACGGTTCGGCTGATAAGTTGCTTCACGCCGAGCAACCGCCGGACAGACCGGTTATGCGAGTACTGGCCACGCGGCTTACTTGATCGCGTGCGCGGCCTGCCCATGCTCATCGTCAAAACACCTGTCGCGTGCGCTGTAAGCGCTACTGTATCCGATGGGAAACAAAACGCCCTACATTTATCGACGAACTGCGCCGCGCTGGCAACTGCGGCGCCGGTACTCACTCCTAGGTACCCCAGATTTCGTCGCCTCCACTCTGAATGCGCCGCCTGCGTCGGACTGCTTTCAAGGTAGCTTTTTTTTCGTCAGACACCGAGTGCACCGGCCGCTGGTGGTACCGGCCTAGTGATCTGCGTACCGACGAAACGGCTCATCAATGAAAGTACTGCTCGCCAACAAGTTTCTGTTCAACAACGGTGGCGCGGAGGCCGTGTTGCTTCAGGAAAGAGCGTTTCTGATGAGCAGCGGAGCCGACGTCATCGACTTCGCCATGCGGCACGACCGAAACATCGAGTCACCCTACGCAGCACATTTCGTGTCTCTCCAGGAATACCGGAGCGGCGGCTATCTCGCCAAGGTAAAGAGCGCACTCTCCTTGATTCACTCGCGTGAGGCCGTCAGCAAACTCGCCTCCTTGATCGAGGCGACGCGGCCGGACTTGATGCATTGCCACAACATCTATCATCAGCTGACCCCGTCGATTGTCGGCGTCGCCAAGTCGCGCGGGATTCCGGTTGTACTGACGCTGCACGATTCGAAGCCGGTGTGTCCGGTGCATACACGCATGCGAGAGGACCGATTGTGTTCGTCGTGTCTCGCAGGAGATTTCCATCACGTGCTGACGCACCGCTGTGCTGACGGATCGATCGCACAAAGCGCAACGCTTTACATGGAAGCGGTCATTCAGCGCTGGTTCGGCAACTACGAGAAGGTGGACCGCTTCCTCGCACCGAGCCAGTTCATGCGGGAGTCGGTGTTGCCTCGGTTCGCCGCGGACCGGGTGCAGCTGCTCTACAACGGCGTCGATGTCACCAGCATTTCGGCGAGCGATCGGGACAAGGGATACGTGCTCTATTGCGGTCGGCTCGCGCCGGGAAAGGGTGCAGAGACACTGCTGCGCGCCCATGAAGCAGCGAACTGCCGGTGGCCTCTCGTCATCGCAGGCTCGGGCCCGCTGGCGGATGACCTGAAGTCGCGATTTACCCGGAATGTGCGCTTTGCGGGCCAGCTGTCCGGGGAGACATTGAAGGCGACGATCGCCGAAGCTTCGGTGGTGGTTGTCCCTTCGGAGTGGTGCGAGAACTGCCCGATGTCGGTGCTGGAAGCGATGGCCTATGGCAAGGCGGTCATAGCGACCCGCATCGGTGGCATTCCGGAGCTCGTCGACGATCGCGTGACGGGGCTTTTGTTTGAGCCCGGCAATGCGGACGAGCTGCGAAACCATGTCGATTGCCTTATGAGCGACGCCGCGCGCCGTGCGCGCATGGGGGCTGCAGGAAGGGCCCGCGTCGAAACGGAGTTCTCTCTCGAGAAGCATAACGCCGATCTGATGGCCGTCTATCGATCACTGGTGAGCGAGCGGCATGCATCGCAGTGAGGATTGCAAATGGATCTCACCGTAATCTCCACGTTTCGGTGCAACTCGAGATGCCAGATGTGTTACATCTGGAAGAATCCGACCGATCCAAAGGAAGAGGTCACGCTCGAGACGCTCGCGAAACTTCCGACGGGGTTCGATAATCTCAATATCTCCGGCGGCGAGCCGACTCTGCGGAAGGATCTTGCCGAGATGGTGGACCTGCTCCACCCTAAGGCCCGGATCATAGAGATCAGCTCGAACGGACTGCATCCCGAGCGTCTCCTGCCCATCATTAAGAAGCACCCGAAGATCAAGGTTCGTTTCAGCCTTGAGGGTGACGCGGTTACCAGCGACTCCATACGCGGCGAAAAGGACGGCTATGCCACGAAGGTAGCCGGGCTTCGCATGCTGCAGGAGGCGGGCGGGCAAGACCTGGGATTCGCCCTCGTCATCCAGGACGAGAATGTGGCCCAGCTGGTGCGAACCTATGAACTGGCGCGTTCAATGGGGTTCGAGCTTGCAACCTCGACGCTGCACAACGCGTGGCAATTCTACAAGAACGACAACTATTTCTACGAGCGCGTCGCGGTGGCCCGGCAGGTGGAAGGGCTTATCACTGCGATGCTCAAGAGCAACAAGCCGAAGAACTGGTTTCGCGCCTATCTGAATTTGGGCTTGATTGAAAAGATCCTCGGCCACCCGCGGTTGATACGCTGCAGCGCGGGGACGGATTTCGCATTCATCGATCCCTGGTCCGATGTGTGGGCCTGCAATGTGCGATCGGACTTGCCGCTGGGCAACCTGGCGCGGCAGTCCTGGAGTGAGATCATCGCAAGTGACACGGCCCGGAACTCGGTCGCCAAGGTTCACGCTTGCCAACAAAACTGCTGGATGGTGACGACCGCGCGCACGGCAATGCGCTCAACGCTGGTTCCGCAGGCACCGAAGATGGGGCCGCTGCTCTGGGTGCTGAAGAACAAGCTGAAGGCCGAGCTCGGCCGGCCGATCTGTTTCGATCAGTACATTGATTATTCCAACGTCGCCCCTACTCCGCGCGTCGAGCGAACGTCATTCCTCAACGAAAAGCAAAAGGCACGACTGGTGCGCGGGAGAGAGACGGTCGACGCGCGATATCCGCTCAAGGACTTTATGAATAATTAATAGCCAGTAGGAGGGTGTAGTGAGTGCAGATCATCTGGCACTGCGGGTGATCATGCTTGGCTTGCGTGGATTTCCCAACGTGCAGGGAGGAGTGGAAGTTCACGCAGAGCATTTGTGTCCCCATCTCAAGGAGCTGGGATGTGATGTCGAGGTGATCGTCCGCTCCTCGTATATGCCGCCTGACCGCGGTGACGAGTGGCAGGGCGTACGCTACCAGCGGGTATGGTGCCCGAAAACCTCGGGTCTTGAGACAATCGTCCATTCGTTTCTCGGAGTGCTTGTCGCCGCATGGCAGCGGCCGGACGTTTTGCACATCCAGGCTATCGGACCGGCCTTGATGGCGCCACTGGCGCGGTTGCTGGGACTGCATGTTGTCGTGACGCACCACGGACCGGATTACGAACGGGAGAAGTGGGGCCGATTGGCCAGAATGGCCCTGCGCGCCGGCGAGGCCTGGGGGATGCGATTTTCCGACGGCCGCATCGTGATCTCCCAGACCATCCGGAAGCTGGTGCGGGAAAAGTACGGCCTGAATTCGGACCTTATTCCAAACGGCGTCACCTTGCCTGACGTGCCGACGAGCACTTCGGCGCTGGAGAAACTTGGGCTCACGCCGGGACGATATGTGTTGATGGTGGGCCGGCTGGTGCCGGAGAAACGGCACCCGGACCTGATTCAGGCCTTTGCCGATGCCAGGCTCGCCGGATGGAAGCTCGTGTTCGTCGGGACTTCCGACCATCCAGACGCCTATACCGAATTGCTTGCGGCGCGCGCTGGGGCAACCGCCGGGGTGATCATGGCGGGCTTCCAGTGCGGCCTCACACTGCGAGAGTTATACGCGCACGCTGGCATTTTCGTTTTGCCATCCTCGCACGAAGGCTTGCCGATCGCGCTGCTGGAAGCTCTGAGCTTCGGCTTGCCCGTGGTGGCCAGTGACATTCCTGCTCACCTGGAGATCGGATTGAATGACGCGCACTATTTCCATGTGGGAGATGTATCAGCGCTCGCGGATCGTCTGGCATCGTTTGCACACAGTCCGTGGCCGTTGGAGCTCCGCGAGAAGACGCGCAGCTGGTTGGCCCAACGGGAAGACTGGCGCTCTATCGCCGAGCGAACCCTCGGATGCTATCGCAAAGCAATCGAGCCTCGTCGAGGCGGTCCTCATGTGCGGCCTCGGACGGTGCCGCCCAGCGCCGCCTAGCGGGCTGCTCGCGCGGCATGGCGGCGAACGCGCCATCCCCGTCCCGCGGTTGGGGTATAGCCTCAAACCGATCGAACCAGGGCGCCGTTCAAGATGAGCGCACTCCTGCTATATTTCCTCATCTATACGTTCTTCCGATCGATCTCTAACGGCGTCGATCGTTTGTCCGGGACGAGCTTTTCCATGATCCTGTCGATCACCGTCCTCGGGATCGGTGCTGTGGCGATCTGGCAAATGCGGGACGTCAGGATACACAGACGAATTTTCACACTGCTGATCTGCTTGTCCATCTTTATTGCCGCTTGCGGACTGTCATTTATCGTCAGCGCTGGAGCCGGCAAGATAATCGACCAATATTCCGCCTGGTACGAGATCTTCAGGTACCTGCAACTGATCATGTTCGTGGCATTGCTTTCGTCCCTCTACCGACATCCACGTTTTTGCCTCAACGTCCATCGCGTTTATATGTCGCTGCTGTTCATCATTTCCGCCGTCGGACTAGGTCAATACCTGACCGGTCATGCAGAGCTTGTCACCCAATACGACAAGTTTAAGCGGGTGGTGGGTCTTTCTTCGCATCCAGTGCCCTACAGCCTGGAGATCGTATTGACCTTTTTCGTTTGCGAGCTGTCGCGCCGGAAATTGCGACTGCCCATTCAGCACTTTCACATTGCGGTGTACGTTCTGTTTCTTGTTGCCCTGGTCCTTTCTGCTTCAAGGACCGGTGTCGCGCTGCTCGGGGTGACCCTCAGCGTATACTTTTTTGTCCAGCGGCCTGCCCTCCTTCCGGTGTTCGCGGCAGCATTCGCGATCCTTATATGGATATCTCCGTTTGGAGAGTTGTTTTCGGAGCTGAACACCGTTCCGGACTACATCATGAGAGGCGAATATGCGGTGTGGGACTGGCGCACCGCGCCGACCTCTGTCCATTGGCGCATTCACCACTGGTACTATCTGTCCACACTTGGATTGGAACGAGCGTGGACCGGATATGGCCCCGGTCAAGTAGGGTTCTATAGCCCGTTTCTTCTTTTGGCGCATAGTCAGTTCGTGGAAATATTCTTCGAGTCGGGCGTGGTCGGCCTGATCACCTTTGCCGTGTTTTGGTTCAGTCTTCCGCTGGCCGCGATGTCGGACCGGCAGCGGCTCGTTTCCTCATTTGGAAAACGGTCAGCAGAAATTGGAATCCTGCACTTGTGGCTTGCGATGTTTGCCGGCGTGACGCTGGTTGCAACGTTCGATGCGAGCTTCGACAGGGAAACGGTGGCGTTTTCGCACTTGATCGTCAGCATGTTTGTGGTGCTGGCTCAACCTGAAGCCGTCACCGAACGTGACCCAAGATCGCGCTACTCGCACATCTCGATGACTGCTGGTTCGCGGATTGAAGCATCGGCGAGCCGAGAAACTATCTGAACAGCAACATGGCCGCTGTTGGTATCATCGGCCGATACTGGTTATGAGCACCTCCCATGAAAGAGCATCTTGCCATTCCGCTCACGGCTCTCATGTTACACGGCGCCCTCGTCTCATCGGCGAGCGCCGCGACGATAGCGCCTCCATCCCAGTACGGACGATGCAGCGACAACGGCAATCTCTTGTTAGAGATCGAATCTGCATCGCACATGACGCAGCGGGCAATGTGTCATCAAAAACCAGTGCTGCAGGTGCAACTACGCGAGCCTCCGGCGCTCAAACCCATCTGCACGTCCTTGTCGATCGATTGTGTGGTTTCGCAAACTTCCGGATATGACAACGGAATATATCCACAAGGAGTCAGGACCTATTTCTCGTGGTATGCAGGTGGCCCCGCTGCCACCGGGAACATTGCTTCTCCTTCCAACTTCTCTTCATTGACGGGTTGGGGACAGATATATCCGCAAGTCGGTGTTTCGAACGTTGCTGCCAGCGTCTATCTGAAGGACTATCGCGTCTATGTGCACTTGACGAGTGGCGGTTGGCAACTTGTACAAGATCAAGCCACGAATTCCATCGGTGGCCGGCGTTACGTGGCAGACTTCTCCAACAACTCCTCTTCGGAAATGAGTCTCGTTGTTCAGCCTGACGGAAGCGTAAGAATGGACTCGCCAGCATCCGGCTATAATAATCATTTCTGGATTGAGCCGAGAGGATCGTATGCTCCCGGAACAGTCAACGGGGTGTTCTCGCTGGCACAGCTACGCACCGATGATGCAAGTGCAAATCTGATCGCAAACTTTGGAGCTGACTGGTGGAGAGACACCTCAGCTCCGTACCTCTACCTAAATGGAGTGTTTGTAAATAATCCCGGCATCGGCATGGGCACCTGGGTCAAGTTGACGACGACGTACCAGTACTTCTTCTTCACGACCATGACCAAATCGCAACTGCAAGCCGAGCCGCCGCCATTGAGATAGCTGAACAGTGCTTCAGTGCTCGACAGATCCGCTCGGGCACTTGCCGCAACAGCCTCCGCGTCCAGGGCGCTCGCCAAGGATCATCGCATGCGCGGCGGCAAGATCTGAGGGGGTGGTTCAGGAGCGGCCACGATGGCGATGGAAATCCAGAATATCCCGTTCAGCCCTGAGCTTGTTGACCTCACGCCTGAGCCGCGCGATTTCCTCTGCTGCTCGGGCTTCATCTGGCCGTGACCCGGCAAAGGCCTGCACAGGATCGGAGCCGAACTCCTTCACTCATTCTCGCAAAACATTCTCATGAACCTCCCAGGTCTCGGGCGGCTTGCGCCGCCGATACCCCGCGTTCTAGCTGGCGAGAACCATCAGTGATGCCCCGCCGAGCAAGCGCACAGACAGGTCCTCTCCGGCAACAGTCCGGACAATGCGCCGCCCGGCGTTAGCGAGGAGGGTTTTCGTGGTTCGCCATTCGGGATGGAGATGGAGGAAATCTTCAAGCCTGGTGTACTGACTGTCAATGATCTCAAAGCCGGTGTCGCGCAGTGTCGCCAGAGCTGTTGCCCGATCAAAGTAATGCAGGTGACCAACCTCCTTGCGTTTCTGAAGGGGCTGATCGCGCAGAACGCTGAGGACATTGAGGTCGAGGGGAATATGAAACACATAGTATTTCGAACGTCCCCTGAGCTTTCGCAGAAAGCCCATATAGTCATCGATGTGCTCGAAGACATCGATACACAAGAGACAATCGTAGCTTTCGTTGGTTTGCAAGAAGTCACCGCAGTGGAAGCTCAGGTTGTCTCTTGCTCGCTGTTTGGCGACGCTTACGGCATAGGGAGCGATATCGTAGCCAACGGCGGTTGAGTCACGGAAGATATCCTGCTGAAGAAGGGCTGTCAGAACGCCTCCCACCCCGCAGCCTACGTCGACGATGGTCCGGCAAGTGATGTTGTTGGCGCGCACGATCTTGGCGATCTTCTCGGCCTTGCCAGCGGCATCTTCGTCATGCCAACCTGGATGGGCCTCGGCATAGCCTTTTCCAGTATAGAGATCGCTTGACATAAGCTCTGCCCCTCCGGCATTCGCCATCGTTCCCTCCCTTGATTGAACTGCGACTTGGACGGCAGATCGATAATCCAAAGTTTCAACCAGCTTTTGCGAGCTAAGCGGCCATCGCTAACTCTGACAGCGATCAGCGCCGCGCCCACGACCAGCGCAATTGCGCTCCATAATCGCAGTTCCGGTTCGTTCGGGAAACTAATCATTTCGAGTTAGTAGAACGCCCTAGGTAGGTAGCAAGCCTGCCCCACGAGGTCTGAAAGAGAACAACAGCCAAGGCGGCGAGCAGCCGCAACAAAATCGAGCGATCTCATGCGCGATGAAGCCGCGTTGCTTCCCTGTTTCATTTGAGCCTGAACGAAGCCCCTCGCACCACGCGTCAAGATCGATCGACACTACGTGCGTTCGTCTCGGCTGGCGCCGTCGCTTTCGATCTCCCGCAACGCTGGTGCCGAAGCAATCCGATGAAAAAATCGAACGTGTGCCTTGAACCGATCCGATAGGGCACGTGTCGGCACCATATACGCGTGTATAAATCACATTTTGAAACTTTTTTCGCCATTTTTAATTATTAACCCACCGGCTCAGCAGTCGGGGGGGCCAGCTACCAAAAACCCACTGCTTGAAATCTCCTCGCGGTTCGAGGCTGCAATGCTTTGAAATCTGTTCGCGACTCAGGTTGCGAGCATGCAATCTGTCGCACGTCTCTGATGTGCGGCATTGGAATTCCTCGTCCTTAAACTTGGTCTGCAATGGAGAAACACAGTGGCGCTGACCGATGTCATCTATCAAAATACGCCAGGCAACAGCGAAGGGTTTCCGCTTGGTGTCCCCACAAGCTATTCCTGGTACGGTGGCAGCACCGGCCATACGGGCAGCACCCCGCCCTCCAATTTCACCTCCGTCACAGGGTGGGGACAGGTCTATCCCAAATCCGGAGCGACCAACGATTCCAATCCGGCCAACGTTCAGATCGCGGACTTCCAGACGTGGGTGCATTTGAAAGGTGGCGGCTGGGTCCTCGTACAAGATCAGGCGACTGACCCCATCGCCGGAGCTCAGTTTCTCGCCGATTTTTCCGGCAACACGAACTCTGCCTGGGGCGTGACAAGGCAGGCGGACGGCAGCGCGATGGGCGCTGCGCCGCTCAATGGATACAACGACCATTTCTGGCCGGGCTCACGCGGCAGCTACACTGCCGGAACGGTCGATGGTGTCTACGTCCAAGCCAACATGAGGACCACTGATCCGAATGAGCATCTCGTTGCCGATCTGGGAGCTGATTGGTGGCTAAACCCTACGGCCCCATACGTCGACGGGTTCTCCAACAATCCCGGTGCCGGGATGAGCGATTGGGTTGAACTGACGACGAGCTACCAGACCCTTTATTTCACCTCGATGACGTCTGCTCAGTTGCAGGCCGATCTGCCGCCTCCGCTGAGGGGCACTTCTGCCCCCACGACTCCGACGCAACCGACCACTCCCACATCACCCACGACGCCAACCACCCCGAACGTCGCACCGTCGGTGACACAGGCCTCCGCTTCACCGGGGACCGGAACCGAGCACGTCGGTGATGTCGTCACGTTGACGCTCACCTTCAGCGAGGCGGTGACCGTCGGGGGTGCGCCTACGCTGTCGCTCAATGATGGCGCTAAAGCCACCTATGCAGGCGGCTCCGGGACAAACACGCTCACCTTTCGGACGACCGTC
This sequence comes from Bradyrhizobium septentrionale, assembly GCF_011516645.4. Classification (NCBI taxonomy): domain Bacteria; kingdom Pseudomonadati; phylum Pseudomonadota; class Alphaproteobacteria; order Hyphomicrobiales; family Nitrobacteraceae; genus Bradyrhizobium; species Bradyrhizobium septentrionale. Next base: position 1,274,038 of record NZ_CP088285.1, read on the forward strand.
GCGTCGACTGATACGAGTACGTCGGCACTCGCCATCACCGGGGTCAGCCTCGCGAACGGCGCGACCATCAAGGATTCCGGCGGCCTCGCAGCGAACCTCGCAGGCGCGGTGAAGACGTTCTCCGGTCTCCAGATCTCGACGGCTCCGACCGCTCCAACCATGCCGACGCAGCCAACCACACCGACGACGCCGACAACCCCGTCGACTCCGACTGTGACTGCCCCGGTGCTCTCTGTCGCGGACAACTCGCTCTGGGTGGCCGGCAGAGGCGGTCAGGTCGACCTGGGGACAAAGGTGTGGACGAATGATCCCAACGATCGCGTCAGCCTGAACATCAGAGGGCTGCCGAGATACGAGACGATCACGACCGGCGACGGCACCAGGTTCAGGGGTGACAACATCACTCTGAGCTCCGCTCAGGTCGAAAGCGGACTGACGTTGACATCGTACTACAGGGGGAACGCTCATCCCGTCGCGAATCTCACGCTGACTGCGAGTGGGACGGACCCGGTCACCGGCGCTGTGACGAAGGCGGCGTCGCAGACAATCACCGTAACGGATCCTCGGCCGTCCAGTTCGTCGCCGAGCGCGCAGAGCTTGGCAAGCCAGAGCTTCGCGCAGCTACTGGGGTCGGACACCAGCACACTGGCGTCCACCGCGCCGCAGACGACCAATTCGGCATGGCAAGACACGGCAAAAGCGTCCCACGCAAGCCAGAGCTTCGCGCTGCTGAACCAGTTCATGGCGGGTAGCTCCGGTCGGGTCGACAGCGGTCAGATCGTAGCGGCCTTGTCGAGCGGGACCGGTTGGACACAGAACTCGTTGCTGACCAAACCTCAAGGTTGATCCAACGGCTGCACCCAGGCGCTCTGCGCCTGGGTGCAGCACCATCGATGCTGGGGGATAGAGAACGAACGTCGATCCTCGACGTGGCAGCGAAGAGATTGTCACTCGCGGGGAATTATTCTCGGTTGGCTTCGTCGCTCGCGCCTGTCTTTCTGACCGATCGAGCGCATGCCGGCGCAAGAGGCAGGGTATGGGGAAATGTCAGGGCGCTATCTACATGTGCAAAAGTCACGGTTTGAAACTTTTTTCGCCATCTTTCCTGATTAACTAACCGGCCAGCAGTCGGGGGGCAATTTCCAAATATCCCGCTGCTTTGAAATCTCCTCGCGGTTCGAGGCCCGAGTGCTTTGATATCTGCTTGCGCTTTTTTGGCTGCGAGCAGGCGGCATGCTGCGCGCCCTGGTGATGCGTAGCATTGAAATTCCCAGTCTTTGGAAATGCACGAGAAGGAACACAAACGCGGTCTTGGACCGCGAAGGGTAGAGTAAAGAAATGGCGATCCAGAATGGAAATGCCGATGCCGCGGATCTGGGGCTTCGCGCGCTAGCTCTGTTTCTCCGCCTCCATGGCGTGAATACTGTGCCGGACCAGCTCCGCGATCGCTGTGGAAGCGATGAGATCGGCATCCGCGCGATGCTTCGCTGCGCGCGCGAATTTGGGATCAAAGTCCGCTCGCGGACGACGGATTGGACCCGCCTTGCGAGTATCCAGCTGCCCGGAATCGCCTCACTGCGTGACGGCGGATTTCTGCTGCTGGGAAAGATCGACGACCAGGTGGCGCTCGTGCTGCACCCGACCTCGTCGCATCCAAGCCGGATGACACGCACCGAATTCGAAGCGATCTGGGACGGCCGTCTGATCCTCGCCGGATCACACAGCCTCACACATCACGCGCTTCACACCCTTTCCGGCATCGGCGCGCAATGCGTTAGCCTGGGTGCCCGCTTGGCGCGCCGCGCCGGCGACGTCCTGACGGGCGCACGCGATACCCTGATAAAGGCCGGCGGAAGCGTATTGATGAAGGTTCGCGACACTTTGATGCGGGGGCCTCTCGCCGCTCCTGGCGATGTCGCAGACCATCCGGCGGCGCCTGAATCCTCGGTCGATTCCAAAGATGACGACGAATCCGGGCTCATTGCGCTGGCGATCCTGCTACGTTGCCATGGAATCGCAGCCGACCCGGGCCAAATCCGCCATCGGGTCGGCGCGGCACGCCTCGGCGTGACCGAAATCCTGCGCTGCGCCAAGGATTTCGGGCTCAAGGCAAAGGTCCAAAGGACGAGCTGGAACAGGCTTGCGATCACGCCGCTTCCGGGAATAGCGCTGCTGCGCGACGGCAGCTTCCTGGTTCTCGGCAAGGTCGTCGACGACAAGCTCCTCGTCCAACGGCCGCTGTCTCCGCGACCCGAATCAATCACGCAAGCCCAACTTGAGGCGATCTGGGACGGCGGCATCATCCTGATGGCCCGCCGTGCGAGCCTCACCGATCTCGCTCGACGCTTCGACATCGGCTGGTTCGTCGGCGCCATGCAGAAATATCGCCGACTGCTCAGCGAGGTGCTGGTCGCGTCGTTCTTCCTTCAGATCTTTGCCGTCGTCTCACCGCTGTTCTTCCAGGTGGTCATCGACAAGGTACTCGTGCATCGGAGCATGAGCACGCTGGACGTGCTGGTCATCGGCCTTGTCGTGCTCACCGTGTTCGAGGCTGTTCTGGAGATTCTGCGCGTCTATCTGTTCGCGCATACGACAAACCGTATCGACGTTGAGCTCGGTGCCAGGCTGTTTCGTCACCTGATGGCGCTTCCGATCGCCTATTTCCAGGTCCGCCGCGTCGGCGATTCGGTGGCGCGCGTCCGCGAACTGGAGAATATCCGCCAGTTCCTGACCAGCTCAGCGCTCACGCTGGTGATCGATCTGGTGTTCACCGTCGTCTTCCTCGCGGTGATGTTCTATTACTCGACGACGTTGACCTGGATCGTGCTGGCGTCCTTCCCGCTCTACATCGGTATCTCCGCGGGAGCCGCGCCGCTGTTCCGCGCGCGCCTCGATGAGAAATTCAATCGCGGGTCCGAGAACCAGGCCTTCCTGGTCGAGAGCGTCACCGGTGTCGAGACGCTGAAGGCCATGGCGGTCGAACCGCAGATGCAGCGCCGCTGGGAGGAGCAGCTCGCCGGTTATGTATCCGCAAGCTTCCGCGTGCTCAGCTTGAACAATACGGCGAGCCAGGCGGTCCAGATGATCAACAAGCTGGTCGTCGCTGCGACCCTTTACTTCGGCGCCCGCTTGGTGATCGGCGGGGACCTGACCGTCGGCGAGCTCGTCGCGTTCAACATGCTGGCCGCGCGCGTCAGCACGCCGGTTCTGCGGCTCGCGCAGATCTGGCAGGATTTCCACCAGGCCCGCTTGTCGATCGATCGTCTCGGCGACATCCTCAACACCATGCCCGAGCCAAGCTTCACGCCGTCTCGGGCGGCCCTGCCCCCGATCCGCGGCCACGTCGCATTCGAGCACGCGAATTTTCGTTACCGCATCGACGGCCCCGAAGTACTGCACAATGTGTCCTTCAGCGTCGAGCCGGGCCAGGTCATCGGCATCGTAGGCTCGTCGGGCTCGGGCAAGAGCACCATCACCAAGTTGATCCAGCGTCTTTATGTCCCTGAGAGCGGGCGCGTGCTGGTCGACGGCGTCGATCTCGCGATGGTCGATCTGAGCTGGCTACGGCGCCAGATCGGCGTCGTGCTGCAGGAAAACGTGCTGTTCAACCGCACGATCCGCGACAACATCGCGCTGGCCGATCCAGCCATGCCGATGGAGCGCGTCATCGAGGCGGCAATGCTTGCCGGCGCGCATGATTTCATCCTGGAACTGCCGGAGGGTTACGACACCGTCGTGGGTGAGCGCGGCAGCAGCCTGTCCGGCGGGCAGCGCCAGCGTATCGCAATCGCGCGTGCACTCATCACCGATCCACGCATCCTGATCCTTGACGAGGCGACCAGCGCGCTGGATTATGAAAGCGAACGCGCGATCCAGCAAAACATGAAGCGGATTTCCGCCGGACGGACCGTGTTCGTCATCGCTCACCGGCTATCAACCGTACGCAATGCCAACCGGATCATCACCCTCGAGCATGGCCGCATCGTCGAGGACGGCAACCATGACGAGTTGATCCGCACCAACGGCCGTTATGCCAACCTTCACTATCTGCAGGCGGGTATCCATGACGGCCGCTAACCGCAACATCGTCCCGTTTCCGCGACGCGAGATTCGCCGCCGCGAAAACGAAATCGCCTTTCTGCCGGCGGCGCTCGAGATCGCCGAATCGCCGCCGTCGCCGATCGGGCGCGCGATCGGGGCGAGCATTATCGCCGCGTTCTGCGTCGCGCTGGTGTGGGCGACGCTCGGCAACGTCGATATCGTCGCCAGCGCTTCCGGCAAGATCGTGCCGGGCGGACGCACCAAGCTGATCCAGCCCTTTGAAACCGGCGTTGTCCGCGCGATCCGCGTCCGCGACGGCGAGAGCGTCAAGGCCGGCGACGTCCTGATCGAGCTCGACCCGACAATGACGGAAGCCGACCAGGAGCGCCAGAAGAGCGATCTGCTTGCGGCCGAGCTCGATGTCGCGCGGCTGCGCGCGGCGCTGGCCGCGGATCCGCTCGCCGCCTTCCAGCCTCCGCAGAACGCAAGCGCCGCCGAGGTTGAGATGCATCGCCAGTTCCTGATCAGCCAGCGCGCCGAACAAAGTGCAAAGCTTTCCGAAATCGAGCGCCAGCAGGGTCAGAAGGAAGCGGAACGGGCGACGACATCGGCGAGCGTCGCCAAGCTGGAGGCCACGATCCCGGTGCTGAAGGAGCGCGTCGATATCCGCAAGGGTCTCGTCGAGAAGGCACTGGCATCGAAGGTCGTCTATCTCTCCGAATATCAGGAACTGGTCGCCATGCAACAGGACCTCATCCTGCAGCAGAGCCGGCTGCACGAAGCCGATGCGGCGATAGCGCTGTTGAAGGAGACCAAGGACAGGACCGGCGCCGAGTATCGCCGCGCGACCTATGATGCGCTTGCAAAGGCCGAGCAGAAGGCTGCGAGCGCCGCGCAGGAGGTGGTGAAGGCGGACCGGCGAACGAAGCTCCAGCGCTTGACCGCACCCGTCGACGGCGTCGTGCAGCAACTTGCCGTTCATACGGTGGGCGGCGTGGTGACGCCGGCTCAGGCGCTGGCTGTTGTCGTCCCGAGCGAGAGCCATCTCGAGATTGAGGCCATGCTCTCCAACCGGGATATCGGCTTCGTTCATCCCGGCCAGAAGGCGGAGATCAAGGTCGATACGTTCAACTTCACCCGCTACGGGCTGCTTCATGGCGACGTGCTCAGCGTGTCGACGGATGCCATCACCCGCGATCGGCCGCAGGGCGGCGCCAATGACCGGACATTGGGCACAGCGCAGAGCAGCAGTGAGCCAAAAGGTCAGGAGCTGGAATATGCCGCGCGCGTTTCGCTCGACCGGACGCACATGCAAATCGAGGACAAGCTCGTCAAGCTCGGGCCAGGCATGGCGGTGACGGTCGAAATCAAGACCGGCACGCGCAGGATCATCAGCTACTTGCTTTCACCGCTGGCGCGCTACCGGCAGGAGTCCCTGCGCGAGCGGTAGACGGAGCGCAGCCCATCGTCGGGCATTGAGAACGAGGCACGGCGCGGTTTAGACGAAGCGGGGCGCGGTGGTGGGACGATTGGGGTGAGATCGCCGGCCGATTGGCGCATGCGCTATCGGCGCAACGCTTCCAGCCGCGATTTCGCCTCCTGGACGCCCGCGGCTTCGGCATTGGCATAGAGGTCTCGAGCTCTGCGCGCGTCACCGCGCGTGCCGTAGGTCCCCCATTTGGCAAGAATCAGGGGATCGTAGGTTTCTGCCAGCGCGAAGCTCGCCTGGGCGCTGCCCATTTCGACGGCGCGCTCCAGTACAAGCCGCGCCGCGCCAATGTCGCCCTGCCGCAGCATCGATCTCGCTCGCGCAACCAAACCTGCAGCTTCTTCAGCTTGCTCGGGAGCAGGCTGAGCAACAGCACGAGCAGGCGCTGCCAGTGGTTGCTCGGCGATTGGGTTAGCGGCCATCTTGGCGGACGTGGACTTGTCCCGCGCCGCCGACGAGCCGGTCGCCACGACTTCTGACGCAGCGCCATGCGCGTCGCGAGCCTGCGCCTCATACGCATGGATTGCACTCAGCCACAGAGAGGGATTCTGTGACCGCCCGTCGGCCCTTGCACGCAATTGCCTCAACTCGGCGGCACCTGCTTCCGCTGCCTGCTTCTGCAGCAAAACTTCCTCGCTCGCCTTTGTCGCTCGCGCCGACTGGACCTCACGATCGCGATGCGCTGCCGCCAGATCCTGCTCCAGCCGGGCCGACCGCTCACGCTCCTTTTGCAGGTCCGCCGCGCCACTCTTCCCCGCCGATGCCAGCCGGGACATTTCCTCGGCTGCCTTGGTCACCAGCGCAGTCTTGCTCTCGACATCGCGTCGCGCCACCGCCAGATCCTGCTCCAGCCGTCCGGACCGCTCGCGCTCCTTTTGCAGGTCCGCGGCAGCGCTCTTCCCGGCCGCTTGTACCCGCGACGTTTCCTCGGCTTCCTTGGTTACCAGCGCCGTCTTGGAGTCGACGTCGCGTCGCGCCGCCGCCAGATCCTGCTCCAGCCGTCCGGACCGCTCGCGCTCCTTTTGCAAGTCCGCGGCGGTGCTCTTCGCCGCCGCCTGCAGCCGGGACGTTTGCTCGCCGGCTTGCGTCACCAGGGCAGTCTTGGTCTCGACGTCGCGCCGCGCCGCTGCCAGATCCTGCTCCAGCCGTGCGGACCGCTCACGTTCCTTTTGCAGGTCCGCGGCGGAGCTCTTCCCCGCCGCTTGCAGCCGGGACGTTTGCTCGCCGGCTTGCGTCACCAGCGCGGTCTTGGCCTCGACGTCACGCCGCGCTGCCGCAAGGTCCTGCTCCAGCCGGGCCAACCGCCCAATTTCGTCGGGTGTGGCTTTGTGAGCCAAAGCCGCGCCGCTTTCAGCTGCCCGCCTGAGCTCCGCCGCTTCTTCTCCGGCCTTAAGGGCCTGCGCCTCGTAGGCGTAGATCGAGCTGCGCGCCTGGGAAAGCTCCTGTGCCAGCGCGTCGGTCTTGGCGCGCGATTGCCTTAGATCGGCAGCCGCGGCTTCCACCGCCAGCTTGCGCCGCAAGACTTCCTCACCTGCCTTTGCTGCCAACGCGGTCTGGGCCTCGACCTCACGCCGCGCCAGCGTGAGGTCCTGCTCCAGCCGTGTGGACCGCTCTCGCTCCTTTTGCAGGTCCGGCGTGCCGCTCTCCCCCGCTGCCTTCAGTCGGGAGGCTTCCTCGCCTGCTTTCGTCGCAAGCGCAGCGTGGGCCTCCAGATCACGCCGCGCTGCCGCAAGATCCTGATCAAGCCGCGCCGACCGCTCGCGTTCCTGCTGCAGGGATGCCTGCAGCTTCGCTGTGCCCTCTTCCGCTACCTTCAGTCGGGATGCTTCTTCGCCTGCCTTCGTTGCCAGCGCGGTCTGGGTTTCCAGATCACGCCGCGCCGCCGCAAGATCCCGCTCCAGCCGCGCAGACTGCTCGCGCTCCTGTTGCAGGGACGCCTGCAGCTTCGCCGCACCGCCCTCTCCGGTCGCCTTCAGTCGGCTCGTTTCCTCGCCTGCCTTCGTTGCCAGCGCTGTCTGAGTTTCCACATTGCGCCGAGCCGCCGCAAGATCCTGCTCCAGCCGCGCGGACTGCTCGCGCGCCTGTTGCAGGGATGCCTGCAAGTTCGCCGCGCCGCCCTCTCCTGCCTTCAGTCGGGAGATTTCCTCACCCGCCTTCGTTGCCAGCGCGGTCTGGGTCTCGACATCGCGCCGCGCTGCCGCGAGATCCTGTTCCAGCTTTCCTGCCCGCTCACGCGCCTGCTGCAGGGCGTTCTGCAGCTCTGCGCCGCCCGGCGCGGCCTGCTTTACCCGGGCAGCATCTTCGACCGCTTTGGTCGCCAGTGCTGCCTGGGTTTCGACGTCGCGTCGAGCCGCGGCAAGCTGCTGCTCCAAGCCCTCCGCCCGCCCACGCTCGTACTCGATGCGCTGCAGCAGGCCGATATCAAGCCGTGCACTGGAGAGTTCGCAGGACAGTCGCTCCCCCCAATGGGACTCCTGTTCCGAAGGCTGTCCAATCCCGCCGGTCGCTCCCTGTACAACCAGCACCGAATCGTTCCTGCCGGCGCGGCCCGGCGGCACGCCTGCGGAATTGCCGCCCTCCGCCGCTCTAGCGGAATCGGGGTTGCGGGCAGCCGTCACATGCTGCGCATCTGGCGACGGGTGCGCCGGATCGGGCGACGCCCATGTTTCCGGCGCCCAGGCTATTGCGAGCATGGCGACGGTCGCCCGCAAGAGCGCGGGTCGTCCCACCTTGAGCACGTGCCCATTCGACGAGCCTACGGTTTCGCAGAAGGCACCTGCTTCATCACTGGGGAGAGCCGTGCGACCCATCCACAATCACCCCTCCCATAGCGACACGTTCCGTTGAGGTGCGGCATTATGCGCCCAACATCCACGCGAAGCCTATAATCCGCATCGAGGACCGACCCACCCCTTTCGGGTTAGTCGTGGATCCTTCTCCTGCAGTTCCATCACGCGCACGACGCCCGATTTCACTATCTCCGCCTGACGAACGATCGGGATGTCCTTGTTCTCGGCCTTGTGCATTCTTTCCTGGGTGTTGCCGCAGGCCTTGAACGCGATCTCGGGCGTGCTCAGCGCCAACTCTTCTTCGTGCGATGGCCCACCAGCACTGTGGACGCTTAGCGGCTAGCAATCCTCAGAACCTGGTCGTCGAGCTAGATCAATTCCGACAACATGCTCGCGCGTACTGATCGTTGCTTCAGCAATCGTATCCGGCGTCGACGTTGAATAATCCATGCCGAGCAAGCCAACGAAGGTCCGCTACTAAGAGCATCGCTGTCGTTCGCTTCCATATGCCTTGTCAACGCCGGGGCCAAGGGCGAGAGCGTCGGGCGCTGCAATCTTCCATCGGGAAACCGGTGTGAAGCCGGACGGGTGGCTTGCGGAACCGATGCCGTTACCTGCCGAACAGCCAATTCAGCAGGAAATCGGCTGGCGGAGCCGCCCATTGGTGTGATTTGATGTCGGCAGATAGACCTTGAGTGGAGGGGGCGGGCTTTGCCCGAGGGTCGGATTCAACGGCGGTTAGCTGGCCATCTTGGCCACAGACGTTGTCGGTTATTCCGCGCTGATGGAGCGAGCGGGGGAAGCCACCTACGCCGAGTTCGAGCGGCTCAGGCGCGAGGTGATCGAGCCCAGCCACTCCCGCAACGGCGGCCGCCTGATCAAGACGACGGGTGACGGCGCGCTCGCGGAGTTCGCCAGTCCCCTGGCCGCTACGCGATGCGCGATTGAGATGCAGGATCAACTTGCCTCGGACGGCAGTAAGCTCAAGTTGCGGATCGGGCTCAACCTCGGTGACGTGATCGTCGGCCAGGACGGTGACCTCTATGGCGACGGGATCAACATTGCCGTCCGACATCGTCGCGACGTTGCGCGCACAATTTCAGTCCTGCCGAACGTTTGCGCAGGACGAGCAGTGTGAGGCGGCCCACGCCGATGCCGGCGAGACCTCCCGCGGCCTTGACAATCGCATCAAGCAATCGGCCGTGCCGGTCCAGCGTCAGCAATTGTATCGCTTCGAGCGTGAACGCGCTGAAAATGACAAAGAGCACAATCAGCGCGGTGCGCCGCGGATAACCCAGCATGAAGGCCAGCGCCATCACCGCAAACGCCGCGAAATGCTCGACCTGCAGATTGGCAAACGACGGGCGGAACCGGATTGGGGACAGCGTCACGAACGCGATAAAGGCCAGCGCAAGCCAGCCGGCAATGACTCCGAACGTCTTAATCCTTGAAGCAAGCAAAAACACTTTCCCGGTCCAGGTGCCCTCAGGCGCACCATTGCTGGATTAGCGCATTGCTCGCGTCAGCGACAGGCTGAAACGGCAAATCTGGATTACCCCACGATGAGGGCGCTGATGCGCCCTGCCCGAAGTGTAATAGGCCGAAGCCGGATGATGAACTTCCGCGGCTGCCGCGAGGGCTTCGAAGCATGTTCAGCAGGCGCGATCGCCAAAGCTATCGGCTCAGGCGGCCGGGTCATCGGGGAGCACCGTCTTGGTCGGAGGTCGCGCCTTCAGCATCGCGTAGTCGATGGGCCGGACGGAGCCGAACAAAGTCCCGCCAATCGGAAGAATTGTCAATGTGATTGCGATCTGCGAGTTGAAGGCTCCTCTTTCCCCATAAGAACCCTTTTCACAAAAACACCGAACGTAAGTTATGTTCGGATGCCCGTCGCGGAGAATCCTGCCAAATACTTTTCGACTCATCTGCAAGCCGTACGATGAAAGCGGTCCCCGGCCGTGATCACGCATTTTAGCCGGGGCCCTGCGCGGAGACCGCACGGGTGCAGTTGCACCCCAGGAACAGCGTTTGCGAGAAGTGCCAAAAGTCATATTCAGCGAAAAGACCAACGTGGGCTGCCGCTTGTAAGGCGGGCGGCGGTTGCAGCTTGTTGGTGACAAACGTGCAACAAGGGCGGGAAGGCTACCCCCCTAGCGCAAAGCTGGTAGCGCGCCACAGCAAGGGAGAATCCTGATGGATGAGAGAAGAGCTGTAGCATCATGAATCGAGGTTGGCCGCTACAACCTCACACGCCGCGTTAGCCCCAGCTCAACCCCTCGAAGCTGGGTCTCACCATCGACTGAATGCCGGATACGCTTCTCAGAGCGCGCGCCGTCAGCCAGAAGCTCAATTCTTTGCCGCAGATGGTCAACCAAAATTTCCGCGCCGATGGTCAGGCAGCCATCGTGTCCTCCAGGCACCTGGATCACTTCAAGTTGGGAAGTGAGATGCCGCCACGCCCTGCCGTCGTGTTCGGCCGTGTAAAAGGCAACAGGGACCTCGAGCGGTGCCGGACAATATTGCGCCATTGCGATTGAATAGAAGTCCCACAACACCGGCGGAATCTTGAGCGCGGAGACCATAATCGGCGCACTCTCCGACACCTTGGAGTGTCGCTCCAGTAGTGCCATTCGTTCAAACGCCGCGCTCAGAAGGCGAGGCGAAACCAGGGGTTTCAGCAGTCCCAGGATCGACCGAGCTATCGGACGGGCACTGACGGTAGGCGGGTCCACCATCGCAACCAAATCAACCTTGTGGCCGGCTGCCATCAGCAGGCGGGCCACTTCGAACGCCACTATGGCGCCATTGCACTTGCCGCCCAGGAGGAATGGACCACTCGCCTGCTTTGCCAGGATGAACGGCAGGCGGTCGGCGGCCATCTCCTCGATCGAGGTGGGAATCGGCTCGCCACGAAGACCATGCGGATTGATCGAGATGATCGGATAATCCGGCCCCAGAAGCGCCATTATCCGACGCAAACTCGGATGGCCGCTGACGAGGTCGCCGTTAAAGAAATGCAGGGGAGACCGATTGTCACACGCATGGGGCTGGAACAACGGCGTCGCCGGCGTGTCCGTCTGCGCAGAAACTCTTGCGGCAAATTGCCGGATGGTTTCTGCCCCGAACATGATCGTTTCCGGCACGGGACGGCCGACGAGCCGCTCGACCTCGATCAGCATCTCCATCGCTAGAAGCGAGTCACCGCCGCTGGCAAAAAAATCATCGTCGACGGTAATGGCCTCGCTCTTGAGCAGCCTGCGCCAGAGGGTCAGCAACTCGGCTTCCAAATCCAACGGCCCGTTCACGACAGGCACGGGCATTGTCGCCTGATGACCCGATCGCCGGTCGACCAACTCGCGCAGACATCGCCGCTGAACCTTTCCCGTCACCCCCTTTGGCAGATGATCGAGCGTCAGAATGCGTCTCGGGATCTTGAACGACGCCAACTCGCGTTGCAGGAACGGGCGAAGCTCCGCAGCGGTCGCCTGCGCACCGCGACGAGGGACAATGGCGGCTGCAACGTCCTCGCCAAGGCGCGGATGTGAGATCGCGAAAGCAGCAGCCTCGGCGATGGCCGGATGCCGCAGTAGCGCAGCTTCGATCTCAGCGGGAGCAATCTTCTCACCGCCGCGATTGATTAGTTCGCTCAGGCGGCCGTGCAGCGAAAGGAAGCCATCTTCGTCGAGGCTGCCGATATCGCCGGTGCGAAACCAACCCGCTGCGAAAGCGACTTGATTGAGTTCCGGCGCATCGAGATAGCCAGACGTAACGGTCGGGCCACGAACCCAGATCTCGCCGCGCTCGCCAGCTGCCAGGGGATGTCCATCCTCACCAACAATGGCCACGGTATCGGGCCAAGGTCTCCCGCAAGTGCCCTGCCTGTTCGGACCGGGCGGCAGTAAGTTGGCGGCGATCTGCGCCGCCTCGCTGGAGCCATAATGCTCCAGCACCGGCACGCCCAGAGCATGTTGCAAGCCGTCCTGCACGTTCCTCGGGAGCGGCGCACCGCCTGACACGACGAACCGCAGGGTGTGCGCAGCCTGTGCATTCTCGAGGCTCTGCGCCTTGTCCAGCACCGCGGTGTGAAGCGCAGGGCCTGCCGAGTACCAGGTCGGCCGCAGGACATCGAGCCACTCGTCCAGCGCGACGATGGTGCTGTTCGCCGGGATGGCAACGCTGCCTCCCGTCAGCAATGGCGTGAACACCGTTACTTTGAGCCCATGGGAATAGTAGGTGGACGACACGCTCAGGCATCGGTCCCGGGGCGTGAGACCGAACCAGGCCTGAAGCCGTGCGGCCGCCGCCAGCATATTGTCATGGCTGAACGGAATGAGCTTCGGCTGTGCGGTGGTGCCCGACGTCTGTAGGATGAAGGCGGGGGAGCGCGGATCCGGCTCCGCGTCGATCGCAGGGGAGCCGGAGACCTGCACGGCGATTTCTGGTCTAAGCTGACCGCGTCCGCCCGGAGCGGCTTCTATAATGGCAAGCCTTCTCCGCGCAGCGGCCTGGCGAGCTTCAGAGGCGCCGCCCTGCGGCACAACGATAGCGCTCAAGCTCAGCATGTCGAGACGCTGATCGATCTCAGATTGGGAGAGACGTGGATCGAGAGGAACCGCGATGCTGCAGCAGGCGACCGCCACGATGGCGAGAACCGCCTCCGGGCCGTTCGGCATCATGACCCCGATCCGGGCATTGCAATCGAACCCGGCCAAGCGCAGCCGCCGACGGAACGCATCCAGTTGGTGTTCAAGACCCTGGTATGTCAAAGGCGCAAATGTGCTGGAGACGATCGCTGGCTGGTTCGGGAACCGACGGGCAGTTCGACCGATCACTTGGCCCAGCGTGAGTCGGGTTTCCGACTCCGGGCCGTCGCGGGCGGAGACGCCCTCGGGGCGGATCGCGCCAGCGGGCGTCTCGTTGTCCAGAAGCATTCCCTCTCCCTGAACAGGTAAGTCCGGTCGCAGGACCGTAGTCGGTCTCTCCCGAAGATGCCCTGCTATGCTAAGTTAATGGCCATCGGGAAACAGCGGCAATTAGGGATTAGCCAATTTCGGTTGCAATGTGTCTTACTGCAACCTTTAACGAGCTGAGAGTGCGGTCGTACCGCAGCGCCGGGCTTTGGTGTCGATCGAATAGGAGCGCTGAGCCGATCCGCCCGGTTCGCTCCGCGGCCACCAGCGTGGTCCCAGAGCCGCTGAAGGGATCGAGTGCCGAGTTCGATATTGTTGAGATGCGGCGCGGTGCCGGACTTGAAGACGCAGATGAGCTCGTGCTGGGAGCGGTAGAGCGAGCCCATGCCGGCGTTGCTCTTGGCCCAGACGCAGATGTTTTTAAGCTCGCCATAGGCGTCCTCGCCGGCTGCGAGCATGTCCTGGATATGGCGCCAATCGATGCACTGGAACTGGATGGCGCCATCGGCCGAAAAGGCAGCAAGATGGCGGAAGACACAGGTAAGGAAAGCTCTGAATTCTTCTGCGGACATTTCGCCGGAGGCCATGGCAAATTCCCGGTGCTGGATTTGTCCGAGCCCCGAGACGTGGCCCGCGATCGGGACGTTATAGGGCGGGTCGGAAAACACCATTTGCGCGCGCTCCTCTCCAAGCAGCGCCTGGTAGGTCTCGGGTTGGGTGGCATCGCCGCAAATCAAGCGGTGCTCGCCAATTCGCCAGATACCGCCAATTTGGCTAGCCGCCGGTCCTTCGGGGAGCGGGATCGGCTGATCCGCGCGATCGACCAGGACCGGATTGGTAAAGCCAAATCGTCGGATCGCCTGTGCGATCTGAGCGATCTGCTTCTTTAAGGGGCCGCCTTGATGTACTCCCTGATCAATTGAATCTCTTCCCGCGAGAGATTGAGCGCGGCCTGTTCGCTGGCGGCGGCGGGCTGCTTCTTTTCCGTCTCGGGCTTGCTGTCTTGCGCTTGCTCCTGTTCGGATCGAAGCTCCGCGCCGTGCAGCACATGCCGGCCGGCACGAAGCTTCAGCTCAGCGAGGTGAACGAACTGGTTAAGCCGATGCGGTGAGCAAACCGTACCGCATCAACCTGTCCTGCGCGATCTCGGCCTGATCGACATCCGCGATTCAAAGCCGGTCGATGTCAGTGAGTTGGACGTCATCAAGAACCCCGGCGGCATCAAGATCGTGGCGCTGGAAGGAGCCCAGGCGCCGCGCGCACTCGACGACGTCGACCTCGCCGTCAGCCACGGCACTTTCGCAATCTACAGCGGCTTGAAGCTGACCAACGCGTTCGCGCTGGAAAAGATGACGACGCCCTTTATCAACGTGATTGCCGTCAGAAGGCCGATGCCGACTGGGCACAGGACATCGTCGCCGTAGGCCTTCAAGCCCGCGATCCTTTTCGACCGCTTCTATGAGGGGTTCACCTACGTCATCATTGAGGAGAACCGTGCGACCCATCCGCAATCACCCGTCGCAAGGCGACACGATCTGTTGAGGTGCGGCATTATGCGCCCCAACTCCGCGCGAAGCCATCCACCCCCTTTCGGGTTAGGCGGCGGTCACGGCTTTACATAGGACCAGCCCTTCTCCTGCAGTTCCATCACGCGCACGACGCCCGACTTCACCACCTCCGCCTGACGAATGATCGGGATGTCCTTTTTCTCTGCATTGTGCATTTTTTCCTGGGTATTGCCGCAGGCCTTGAACGCGATCTCGGGCGTGCTCAGCGCCAACTCCTCGATACGGGACTTCACCGGCGAGGTGTCATCGCGCAGCATGTGCAGGCCGGGCCCGAACGTGACCACCTCGATTTTCACTTTCTCGCCGAGATCCTTGTAGTATTGCGCGACGTTGGTCGCATTGTTGAGCGCGAGATTCATCGCGGCGGGATCATTGGTGTTCACCTGCAGGATCAAGCGGTGCGGCTTGCTGTCGGGCTGCAGCCGTGCGTTGGCGGAAAGCGGCGACCGCTCCCTCTTCTGTTTGGCCGCCCTGTGCTTGAGCGTTTTGCTTTCTGCAATCTGCTTGCTGTCGACAGCGGGATTTGTCGTGCCCGGTGTCCAGTACCGTCCGCCACTTTGCTGTGCCGCCGCAAACGATGTGGCGAGCACGACCGCTACGGCTCCGATGATGGCTACTCTCGCAGTATGTTGAAACACGCGCATAATGCCTCTCCTGTCGAACATATGTTGCTACTTGTTACCCATTGGGCTTGGCGATTGGCTGCGGCCACTTGCACGCGGCGGCGATCTTCACGCGCACCGCGTCCAACCCGCCGAGCGGAAACACTGCATCCAGGGCTGGCCCTTTGCGGGATGTGAGGTGAATATTGAGGCCTCCGTTACCCGGAAGGGACTGCAGCAGGCGGACGACATCGCCGCCGAACGCAACGCCGGTCCCCGACGCCGGCACGGCCGCCGCGATCTGCAGCGTCTGGTCGTCGTTGACGCGATAGGAGATCGCATAATCATCGCCGCGACCGGATACGCCCGGCCCGGCGACGATCAGTTCGCTCCGTCCGCCGTGGCAGCGAATCGAAAGCGTCATCCCGGCCCCGCCGGCAGCATCGCGCGACGATGTCGTGGCGGTGGCGACCGGTGAATAGTCGACCGGCGACGTCGTCAGGCTGACGATCCAGTTGCCCGTCGGGTTCGCCGGGCGAGGCGCTGATGTGCGCGGCGATTTCTCGGGGCACTCCATCCCTTCGGGACATGCGCGAAGCTGCGCGATCCGACGATCGTCTGCCGCCTGCGCCCAGGACACCCCGCCCAGAAGCATGATTCCAGCCACCACGCGGGTCGCCGCGCCTCTCATTGCGATCGATTTGCGGCGGCGCGCGGCTCGCGATCGAGCCACGCCTGCGCCGCAGGGAAGCGCGCCAGGCCGGGAACGGTCGCTGCAAGATTGATCGCCTTCCACTTCGGGTCGAAGCCAGGCTGCTGCAGCCGGTCAATGCGCGAGAACAGATACTCTACAAAGCGCGCAATGCGCTCATAGCGGTTCGACTTGGCCGGGAAGTTGAAGGCCACCAGAGCGGTCGGCACCGCGATTGTCGTGACACGCTCACCCGGCTTGATGAGATTGGGATACTCCGCGGCCTCGAGCGAGGCGGGAAGATAGAAGTCCTCGAACTTCTTGTCATAAGGCACCGGCAGGAACTTGAACCCCGGCTCCCAGCGGCCGCGCACGAAGGCATCAATCGGCTTCGAGGTGATGAAGACGACCGCGGCCATCTCGCCCTTGCGCATCTGCTCGAGCGCGACCTGATGCGGAATGAAGGTTTTTTCCACATCGAGGCCGAGGCGGCTGAAGATCAGGGGCCCCGAATAGGCCGCGGCGGTCCCCAGATTGTTGAAGTTGACCTTCTTGCCGGTGAGATCGTTCAGGCTCTGAATCTCGGGACGAACGAAGATATGCAGTTCGGACGGAAACAGGTTCAGCACATAAGCCAGCCGTTGCTGGATATCCGGAACCTGACTCCTGTACTCCTCGAGTGCGTCGGAGTTGATGATGGCGGCATCGATGCCGCGCAAATAGAGCAGCGAGTTCACGTTCTCCGTCGGTCCGCGCGTCACGACCGGCAAAACGTGCAGCTTGTCGCCATCGTCCACGACGCGGGCGATTTCGGACGCGAAGCGAATGGGCGCGCCCTCGAGCAGGCCTCCTGCGAGGCCGACCGTCCAGGCATTCATCGTCACCTGCGGCTTTTCCGGCGGTGGATCACGCCGTACTTGACGAGGTGCAGCACGCTGCGCCTGCGCATCCGTGCTGGACGGCGGAACGGTCGTGAGCAGCGGAACCAGCGCCGCCAGCACAAGCAACTGGAGCACTCCCCGCTTTGCGGTCCGCGCCCCACCTGAAATCACCTGTCTCATGGGGGGCTCCACCCTCGCCGATCCGATATTTTGCTGTAGTCTCATGCAGTTCGGCCGCGCGCGCCACTTCCCGCATGGAGAGCGGACCTACTCCTTCCGGATTATGCGCGTGCCTCCCCCAACGCCGCAGCAGCGAGGGATCGACCGGCATCGGTCGAGGCCTCGGTTGCGCGGGTGGCGCGCGATCCGGCCCGGCATCTCGGGACGCCAGCGCCGATCACCAACTGCTCGGAGAACGAACTTTCTTTGCCCACGCCACCGACCAAACGACCGTTCTGCAAGTCGCCTCAACCCGATCCATTGATTGCAAACTTGCGATACCGGTTGGCGTGCGCGGTCAAGCCGGACAAGGACGTGCTACCGTGAGTGAAACGACACTTCGGTGGAGGTTCTATGCATCCGGCGTCTTCTTGGCTCCACGCGCTTGGTCGTGTGGCCCGGCGCGTGCGGCGGTGGCGCAGGAGACTTGCGCGCGCCGCAAATCCCGACGGACAGCGCGACTCCCGTGAGATCTTCCTGTTCGGGCCGCACGGCTAGTCGAGCCCGTGCGCACAAGATGCCTGCATCTTCGGCTGACCCGGGATACGCGCGGCTGACATTCCAGCCTTCGGCCTACACCCAGCGGATATGGCGCGAATTCCTTGCTGCCCTGCTCTCCCGTGCCGAAGAGACAGGGCAGCTCCCGCTCCGCCGTGAACTGACAAGCGTCTAGCTGCTGAAGCCGGCGGGAATGAACGCCGGCAGCTTGTCCTCGATGAATTTCTTCACCTCAGGCGAGTTGAAGACCTGGATAAAGGCCTTGAGGCGCGGATCGTCCTTCTTGTCTGGCCGCGCCGTGAAGCGCAACACCAATCCGTCGTCCACGGTACGATCGATCAGCAGTGCCGATTTCGGATCGCCGCCCGCGGGGATCAGATAGGTGATGTTGACGAGCGCGAGCGTGACGTCGTCGAGCGAACGATAGGTCTGGGCCGGATCGAGTTCGACGATCTTCAGGTTCTTGGGGTTCTCGATGACGTCGAACCGGCTCACCGAGAAGCCCTTGCCCGGCGCCAGCTTGATCAGGCCGGCCCGCTCGAGCAGGATCAATCCCCGCGCGCCGTTGAGCGGCTCGTTCGGAATAGCGACGCTGTCACCGGGCTTGATCTCGTCGAGCGACTTGATCTTCTTCGAGAACAGCCCGACCGGGGCGATCACGCCGACCTTGTCCACCTGGACCAGATTGAAGCCGCGCTGCTTGTTCTGGATCGCGAGATAGGTGCTGTGCTGGAACAGGTTCGCGTCGACGTCGCCGCTGTTGACCACCTCGTTCAATGCGACCCAATCGGACAGCTCGACGATCTTGACGTCCTGTCCCTTGTCCTTGGCGAGCTTGGCGGCGAACGCCGCCAGCTGGCCAACCGGACCGGCGCTGGTCGCGATCTTGAGGGGCTCATCGGCGACGGCATTCGCCGTCAAGGCAAGAAGGACGCCTGCCGCTTCCGCCAGGCGCAACAATGTCTTCATCATCTCAATCCTGTTCCAATGTTGTCGAGTGCGATCACGCTGCCCTTGCGGGCGCTGCCACCGGCCTCGGCCTGCGCCAGGGCCTGAACGAGGTCTGCGATGATGTCGTCGGGGTGCTCGATCCCGACCGAGAGCCGCACGTAGCCAGGCGTGACGCCGGCCGCGAGCTGCTCCTCACCGGTGAGCTGCTGGTGGGTGGTCGAGGCCGGATGGATCGCCAGCGACCGCGCATCGCCGATATTGGCGACGTGATAGAACAGCTTCAGCGCATCGATGAAGCGACGGCCGGCCTCGACACCACCTTTCAGCTCAAAGCCGACGAGCGCGCCATAGCCCCCTTTCAGATAGGTGTCGGCGCGGCGCCGGTTCTCCCCCTGCTGCAGTCCCGGGAAGATCACTTGCGAGACGGCGGGGTGCTTGACCAGGAAATCCGCCACCTTGATCGCATTCTCGTTGTGCTGGCGCAGCCGCAACGGTAGCGTTTCGAGCCCCTGGATGAACTGAAAGGCATTCTGCGGCGCGATCGCGGCGCCGAGATCGCGCAACAGCTTCACGCGCGCGCGCAAGATGTAGGCGATCGGACCGAGCGGCTTGGCCGCTTCCGTCCAGATCGCGCCGTGATAGGCGGCGTCGGGCTGGGACAGCAGCGGAAAGCGCTCGGCATGTGCCGCCCAGTCGAAATTGCCGCCGTCGACGATCGCGCCGCCGATCGACGTGCCGTGACCGCCGATATATTTCGTCGTCGAATAGACCACGATCGCGGCGCCATGATCGAACGGGCGCGCAACCAGCGGCACCGCCGTGTTGTCCAGAATCAGCGGCACACCGAGCGAGCGCCCGATGTCCGCGACCTCCCTGATCGGGAACACATTGAGCTTGGGATTGGGCAGGGTCTCGGCAAAATAGGCGCGGGTCTTCGCGTCGGTGGCGCGACGGAAATTCTCGGGGTCGGCCGGATCGACGAACCGTACCTCGATGCCGAACTGCTTCAGGGTTTGCGACAGCAGCGTCCAGGTGCCGCCATAGAGATCGGTGGAAGAGACGATGTTGTCGCCGGCCTGGGCAATGTTGAAGATCGCGAAGGCCGATGCGGTCTGGCCCGACGCCACCGCGAGCGCGCCGACGCCGCCTTCCAGCGCGGCGAGCCGTTCCTCGAAGGCATCCGCCGTCGGGTTCTTGATCCTTGTGTAGATCTGCCCGATCGATTCCAACGCGAACAGCCGCGACGCATGGTCGGTGTTCTCGAACTGGAACGAGGTCGTCTGATAGATCGGAACCGCTACTGCGCCGGTCGCAGGATCCGACCGGTAGGACCCGCCGTGCAGGGCGAGCGTCTCGAGATTTTTCGTTTCGACCGGCATTTCGAAATCTCCTGGGATCGGTGAACCAAGCGTTGCAAGTCGCGAAATGATGCGCAGCGACTTTGCGGCTGTCGAGATGTCCAGGAAAATAGCGATGGACGTACTGGCGTCTCACGGAACGGCATCGTGAATTTTTCAGACGGCACATCCGTCGCGACGCATTTGTTTCGTGTGTCGATGGCCATTGCCGGCGCGCGATATCGCGGATCACACAGCGCGGATCGCGCAGATGATCGCCTGCGCTCGCGGATTCCCAGAGACCTCCGGTCTCGACTTGAGGCGCCAATGAGCGTGACCCTGCTACCCGGGATTTCCGATACAGCAGGATTTTCACGCTTCCGCGCCGAATAGAAAACAAAGTCGCGCAGGCAAGCTGTTACGTTGTTCCGACAGGCTCCCTATCGGAACAGGTCGATGGCAAAATCAAAAGAGCTTCGCTTCAATGCGTTCAACATGATGGCGCCAAGCCACAACTGGGCCGGCCTGTGGTCGCATCCGCGCGACAGCTCGCTCAACTACAACTCACTCGACTATTGGGTCGACTATGCCAAGACAGCCGAGCGAGGACTGCTCGACGGCATCTTCCTGGCTGACGTGTTCGGCATTTACGACGTCTACGGCAACACCCCGGACACGGCGCTCAGTCAGGCCGTTCAATTGCCGAACGCCGAGCCGACCCTGCTGGTCTCGGCCATGGCGCTGGTCACCAGGCATCTCGGCTTCGGCATCACGTCCAACCTCACCTACGAACATCCCTACCAGTTTGCCCGTCGCTTCTCGACACTCGATCATCTCACCAACGGGCGGATCGGCTGGAACATCGTCACCGGCTATCTCGACAGCGGCGCCCGCGGCATGGGGCTTGAGGCGAACCGCGCGCATGACGAGCGCTACGAGGCGGCCGAGGAATTCCTCGCTGCGAGCTACAAATTATGGGAGGGCAGCTGGGAGGACGGCGCGGTGCGCCGGGACCGTGCGGCGCATCTTCACCGATCCGGCCAGGATCCATCCCGTCCGTCATCAAGGGGCGCACTACAAGGTCGACGGCATCCATCTCGCGGAACCCTCTCCGCAACGCACGCCGCTTTTGTATCAGGCCGGCACCTCCAAGCGCGGCCGCGCCTTTGCGGCACGGCATGCGGAGGCGATCTTTCTCAACGGCCAGACCCGGCCGATTCTCGCCCGCGCCGTCCGCGACATCAGGAGCGCGGCAAAGGAGTTTGGCCGCGATCCCTACGATATCCGCCTGTTTGCCGGCGCGACCGTGATCGTCGCGCCGACCCGCGCAGAGGCCGAGGATCTGCTCGCGGACTATGCCGCGCATGTCGACCAGGCCGGTCAGCTGGCTCTGCTCTCGGGCTGGACCGGCATCGATTTCTCGACCTACCGCCCCGACCAGGCGGTGCAATATGTCGAGAGCAACGCGATCCAGTCGATGGTCGAGAATTTCACCGTGCGCAGCGATCGCCCGGTCAAGGTCGGCGACCTCGCAACGCTGAGCCGCGTCGGCGCGCGCTCGCCCTTCGTGGTCGGCTCGCCGCAGGATGTCGCGGACGAGTTGATCGCCTGGGCGGATGAAACCGACGTCGACGGCTTCAACCTGTTCCGCCTCGTCGCACCGGAATCGCTTGATGCCTTCGTCGACCTCGTGGTGCCGGAGCTGCAGTCACGCGGGGTCTACAAGACGGCCTATCGCGAGGGTACGCTGCGGGAAAAGCTGTTCCCCGGCCGCGGTCCGCGGCTTCACGCCACGCATCCCGGCGCGAGCTACCGGCTCGCACCGTCGAAGACGGTCCGTCCCGACGCCGCCGAAAAGGATGGCCTACCGGCGACGGGTACCCCTCACCAGGTCGCGGCTACCAGCTCGGCAGCACGGCGCCCTTGAACTTGGT
Organism: Bradyrhizobium septentrionale; assembly: GCF_011516645.4. NCBI lineage: Bacteria > Pseudomonadati > Pseudomonadota > Alphaproteobacteria > Hyphomicrobiales > Nitrobacteraceae > Bradyrhizobium > Bradyrhizobium septentrionale. Next base: position 1,295,948 of record NZ_CP088285.1, read on the forward strand.
CAAGACGAACTCCTTGACCTCGGGCGTGTGATAGCTGTCCACCAGGATCTTGACCCACGGCTTGTCCTTGTCCGCAGCGCGAACCGCGATCAAATTGACGTAGGGTCCCTTCGGATCCTCGCGCAGGATCGGATCCTTGACCGGATCGAGGCCGGCCTGGGTGGCATAGTTCGTGTTGATCACGGCCGCGTCGACGTCGTCGAGCGCACGCGGTGACTGCGCCGCATCGACCTCGACGAATTTGAACTTCTTGGGATTGTCCGCGACATCAAGGACCGTGGGCTTGAAGCCAACGCCGTCCTTCAGCTTGATCGCACCCTTGTCGCGCAGCAGCAGCAATGCCCGGCCGCCATTGGTGGGATCGTTCGGGATCGAGATCTTGCCGCCGTCCGGAACATCGGCCCAGCTCTTGTGCTTCTTGGAATAGACCCCGAGCGGAAAGTTGACCGTCAGGCCGACCGGCTCGATCTTGTAGCCGCGATCGGTCTTCTGATTGTCGAGATAGGGCTGGTTCTGAAACGAATTGGCCTGGATGTCGCCGGCATCGAGCGCCGCGTTCGGCACCACATAGTCGGAGAACTCGACGAGCTGGATATCGAGCCCGTTCTTGGCCGCGATCGGCTTCACCGCCTCGAGGATTTGCGCATGCGGCCCGGGCGTCACGCCGATCTTGATCGCTTCCGCCGAGGCGGCGGCCGACCAGATCGCCAGCACGCCGGCAAGCACAATAATGGGACGAAAGGACATTTTGGTCTCCGTAGGAACTTAGCAATGACAAACAGCCCCGAAGGGATCGCGACGGATTCCCGTCTCAACTATGGCGCAGGCGGCGGTTGACGCGGCGGGCGAGATAATCGCCGGCGGTCTGCACCGTTTGCACCAGCGCGATCAGGACGACGACCACCGCCAGCATCATTTCCGGCATGAAGCGCTGGTAGCCGTAGCGGATGCCGAGGTCCCCGAGCCCGCCGCCGCCGACCGCCCCGACCATCGCCGAATAGCCGAGCAGGCTGACCACCGCGAGCGTCAGCGCGAGCACCAGGCCGGGCAGCGCCTCGGGGATGAGCACCTTCAGCACGATCTGCAGCGGGCTGGCGCCGAACGACGATGCGGTCTCGATCAATCCGGCATCGACCTCGCGGATCGCGGCCTCGACCAGTCGTGCGATGAACGGCGTCGCCGCGATGGTCAGCGGCACGATCGCCGCGCCCGAGCCGATCGAGGTGCCCGCGATCAGGCGCGTGAACGGGATGATGGCAACCACCAGGATGATGAACGGCGTCGAGCGCGTCGCGTTCACGATGATGCCCAGCATGCTGTTGACCGCCGGCGCCGCGAACAACTCCCCTTTGCGGCTGGTGGCCAGGAAGACGCCGATCGGCAGCCCGAACGCGGTGGCGATCAATGCAGCGATCGACACCATGAACAGGCTCTCGCCGGTGGCCTGAACGATCAGGTTGATGAGTTCACGCGACATAGCCAAGGCGCTCCACCGGAAGGTTATGCTGGGAGAGATAGGACGCCGCCTTGTCGGCCGCGGGCTCGCCGCCGGGAATGCCCAACGTCAATGAGCCGACATGCTGGCCTCCGATCTCGTCGATCCGGGCCGACAGCAGCGCCACATCGATCGACAGCTCGCGCGCCAGGCGGGCGACGATGGTGTCGCCGGCATCGGCGCCACGAACCTGCACGCGAACGACGGCCTGGCCGCCCACGACCGGCTGCGGCTGCAAGCGGCTTGCCAACGACACCGGAACGCTGTCGCCGACCACCTCCGACAGAAAGGCCTGCGTAACCGGATGGCCGGGATGCGTGAAGATATCCGCGACATGGCCGCGTTCGACGATGTAGCCGCCGTCGATCACCACGACTTCCTTGGCGAGCTGACGGACCACTGACATTTCGTGGGTGATCAGGATGATGGTGACGCCAAGCTCGCGGTTGATGTTCGCGAGGAGGTCCAGGATCGAGCGAGTGGTTTGCGGATCGAGCGCCGAGGTCGCCTCGTCCGACAGCAGCACGTTCGGCCGCGTCGCCAGCGCGCGGGCGATGCCGATGCGTTGCTTCTGGCCGCCCGACAGCTCGGACGGATAGCGATCGTATTTGTCGGCGATGCCGACGAGCTCGAGCAACTCCGCGACGCGGACCGCAATGTCGGCCCTCGACCAGCCCGCGATCTCGAGCGGCAGTGCGATATTGTCGGCCGCGGTGCGCGACGACAGCAGGTTGAAATGCTGGAAGATCATGCCTATCGAGCGCTGCGCCAGCCGTAGCTCGCGGCCCGCTAGTCCGGAGATGTCGCGCCCATCGACGATGACACGGCCGCTCGATGGCTTCTCCAGACCGTTGATCAGCCGCACCAGGCTGGATTTGCCGGCGCCGGAACGACCGATCACGCCGGTGATCGAGCCGCGCGGAATCGCAAAGTCGATGCCTTGCAAAGCCTGCACGCTCGGCTTGTCGCGGTAGGCCGGATAGGCCTTCGAGACCTGCTCGAACCGGACCATCGCGTCCACCGCGCTCGGCGGATGCGCGGCGGGTAGCAGCGGCTCGACGGGCCGAACCGCCGTCAGGGATTGATGCACGTTCATTCAGTCAGTCCATTAGGTCGCTTTGGTCGCCGCGATCGCGGCCGAGGCTTCAATGACCAAAGAGCAGATAGCTGCGGTCGATGCCGCGGCGATCGCTGGTGTCGTCGGTCCAGCCCACCGCCCGGCGGTAGCTGCCCATCCTGTCCGTTTGCCTGAGCGCAACGAGGTCGATCGGCTGCGCCTGATCCGCAAAGGGCGAGACATAGAGCGCATCCTCGGGACAGTAGAGCTCGCAGAGGAAGCAGGTCTGGCAATCGCTTTGCCGGGCGATTACCGGAATTCCATCGGTCTTGTCAAATACGTTGGTCGGGCAGACGTTGACACAGATGTCACAGGACGTGCAGCGTTCGGCGTCGATAATTTCGATCACTCCGCGGCCTCCGCATAGCTCGCCTCGGCATGGGGCTGGGCCGCAGTCCATATCTCGTCGAGACCTCCGGTCGTCACATAATGCCGCTGCCGGTCGTCCTGGTTGGGGAAGTCGTCGCGGCGATGCATGCCGCGGCTTTCCTGACGGGCGAGCGCGCTGCGGTACATCCACCGAGCGGTCGCCAGCATCGCGGCGGCCTCGCGCGCCCGCAAGATCTCGGACTTCCCGGCGGCGTCCGCTTCCGACACATCGCGCCACGCCGCATCGAGACGTCCGAGCGCTCCCTCAAGTCGCGACGCTTCCCGGAAATAGTTCAGCTCATAAGGGAAGACCTCGTCCTGAACCGTCTTCGCCAGCGCGGCCGGCTCGAACGCACGGCGCTGCCGGCTCCGAAAGCCGACGGCTCCCGCGGACGATAATCTGCGCCTGGCGGTCGGCCCAATTTGCCTGGCGTAGTCGGCTGCGCCCTGCCCCGCCCAGGTTCCCGACGACATTGCCCAGGCGGCGTTGTGGCTGCCGCCGCCGGTGAAGCCACCGCAGATCAATTCACGCGTCGCCGCGTCGCCCGCCGCATAGAGGCCGGGCACGCTGGTGGCGCAGCTGTCGTCGACGATACGAAGGCCGCCCGTGCCGCGAACCGTGCCCTCCAGCCGCAATGTCACCGGAAAGCGGTCCTTGAACGGATCGATCCCGGTGCGATCGAACGGCAGGAAGAAATTCGGCTGCGATGCGCGCATGTGACGCTGCACGTCGTCATCGGCCTTGTCGAGACAGGCATAGACCGGCCCCTGGAGCAGTGCGCGCGCAATCGCCGATCGTCCGCCCTTCGACGCCGCGCCCGGCACCACGCTGCCGTCGTCATAGCTGAAGGTGGCCCAGCCGTAGAACAATGTCTTGGTCACCGAGCCGAACGCTGGTGAGATCGCGTAAGGATTGGAGAACTCCATGCTGCTGAACTCGGCGCCGACCTCCGCGGCCATCAGATAGCCGTCGCCGGTCAGCACGTTCGATCCGAGCGTCTTGCTGAGGAAGGCGCAGCCCCCGGTCGCGATCACGACCGCCCTGGCGCGTACCGTCCAGCGGTCCTGCTTTTGCCGGCGGATGCCGCTGGCGCCGGCGACAGCCCCGTCGTCGTCGACGAGCAGTTCGAGCGCCGGACTGTGATCGAGAATGGTGACGCCGGCCTGCTTGCTGCGTTTGCGCATCAGGCGCATGTACTCAGGCCCTTGCAACGAATTGCGCTGCGACGCGCCGCGATCGTCCACCGGATAGGGATAACCCCAGTCGGCCAGCCGGTTGCTCTGCTGATAGGTCCGGTCGAGCACGCGCGCCATCCAGCGACGGTCCTGCAGATGGCCGCCCATCTTCTCGCGGTTGGCCATCGCGGCCTCGCGCAAGGCGGGATCGGGATCGATGTACCAAACGCCGGTTCCCGCCGCGGCGGTCGCCCCCGAGGTGCCGCAGAAACCCTTGTCGGCGAGCACCACCCGCGCACCGCGCTGCGCCGCGCTGACCGCAGCCCAGGTCCCCGCGGGTCCGCCACCGATCACCAGAACGTCGGCCTCAAACGCGACCGAGCCGTCAGGCGCGGACACGCGCTCGGCGCGATGAGTTTGGTTCGGCATGATTCACGGCTCCAGGCAGGATCGATCGCGATGATGTGGCGCGTCGCGATATCGTGGCCCGCGCAGGCCCGCCCTGGCAATTTCAGATATTCGCGGAGACTTGGACGAAGCTTTCACCCGCCTCACCGCACGAAGAAGATTCATGTTGCGGCGCGCCGGATGTTGCGTCATCGGCAGGAAGCGCGACATGGACTTGCGCACAGGATCGCTGCGGGGGGACGGATATTTCTTTTTGCCCGCACCTGCCCACGACGCATTCTCGCGCACGCATCGGGCCGGTATCTAGCGACAAGCATCACCGCAGATACGGCAGCCATGTCTCATCGTCAGCTTCATCTCAACGTCAATCTTCTGCATTCCGGCGTCTATGCGTCCGCCTGGCGACTGCCGGACAGCGACCCGCGTGCCTGCTTCGACGTCGGCCATTACGTGCGCGTCGCAGAGATCGCGGAGCGTGGCAAGCTCGACGCGATCTTCCTCGCCGATACGCCTGCCATCACCGACCGCATCGACTATCGTTCGTTCATGTCGCTGGAGCCGACCATCGTGCTGGCGATCGTCGCCGCCGCAACCACCCATATCGGGCTGATCGCGACGGCCTCGACGACCTACAACGAGCCCTACAACATCGCACGCCGCTTCGCGACGCTCGACCTGGCGAGCGGTGGCCGCGCCGGCTGGAATGCCGTGACCACGGCCGACGCGTCAGCCGGCCGCAATTTCGGTCTCCCCAACGTGCTCGAGCACAAGGCGCGCTATGACCGTGCCAAGGAGTTCGCCGAGGTCGTGCATGCGCTGTGGGACAGCTGGGAAGACGATGCCTTTGTCGGCGACAAGACGAGCGCGCGGTTCGTCGATACGTCAAAAGTTCACGCGATCGGACATCGCGGCACCCACTACAGCGTGGCCGGACCGCTCAACGTCCCGCGCTCGCCGCAGGGACGTCCCGTCACCGTTCAGGCCGGCGGATCGAGCGACGGCCGCGACCTCGCCGCCGCGCAGGCCGAAGCGGTGTTCACGCTTGCGCAGACGATCGATGAAAGCGTCGCCTATGCCCGCGATCTGCGTGCGCGTGCCGCAGCCTACGGCCGCGCTGGTAGTTCAATCGTGATCCTGCCGGGACTGGCAACCGTCATCGGCAGCACGGAAGCGGAAGCCAGGCGGCGCCAGGGCGAGCTTTGGGAGTTGGTCCCGATCGAATACAGCCTTGCGCGGCTTGCCGGCACATTGCAAATCGACCCCGCCGCTCTCGATCTCGACAAGCCCCTGCCCGATCCATTGCCGCTGCCGGCCAACGCCAACCACACCATGTTCCAGGGAACGGTGAACATCGCGCGACGCGGCAGCCTTACCGTCCGTGAGTTGCTGCGCGCCCTCGGCGGCGGCGTCGGCCACAGGATCATCGTCGGTACGCCCGAACAGATCGCCGACGACATCGAGGCCTGGTTCAAGGCGGGTGCGGCCGATGGCTTCAACCTGATGCCGGATGTGCTGCCCACCGGATTGGAGGTTTTCGTCGATACAGTGGTGCCGATCCTGCAGCGCCGCGGCCTGTTCCGCACCGACTATGCCGGCACCACGCTGCGCGATCACTTCGGATTGCCGCGACCGGTCAGCCGGTTTGCGCAGGCGCCGGCGGCCGCGACAAGCGCTTGATCCGGTCACCGCGAGCCGGCCAGGAGACCCGGCCTGTCATCGACTGGAGCCTGACGCACGCGCGGGATGATCTCCTTGGCAAAGCGCTCCATCTCGGCTTCGAACGGCTGGAATTGCAGCATGAACAGTTCAATGCCGGCGGCATGAAATGCCCTGATACGCGCAGCCACCTCGTCATAGCTTCCGACCAGCCCGGCGGCCGTTCCGCCATTGCTGCCGACCCGCGCCGATTTCTGCATCGTCTGCATCATCACGACCTTGGGATCGGTGTTCTGCCTCTGGATCGCCTTGCTTGAGAGATCGAGCAACCTTTCATAGGCCGCCTCGGCCTCGGCCTGCGTCTCGCGCGCGATCACAAAGGCGGACAGCCCAAACCGAAGTGGAGCCGCCGTTCTCGGCCGGACGGCAACATCGGCGATCAGGCCAGCAACGTCGTCGAGCGGCTGCCCATTGATGAACCAGACGTCGCCGTGCTCGGCGACCAAGGCACGCGCCGGCTCGGATTCACCGCCGACATAGATCAGCGGCCGTGGCCGGTAGAGGCTTGCGGGCCGCAAGACGTAGTCCCTGATATCGAAATGCTCACCCTTGTAGGTCAGCCGCTCGCCCTGCATCAGGCGCGACACCACGGTGACCCACTCGCGGCCGTAGGCATAACGGGCGTCGTGCTCCGCAAGGCCGATGCCTGCCTTGTCGAGCTCGGGCCGGTTCCATGCATTGACCAGATTGATCGCAAAGCGGCCGCGGCTGATGTTCTCGATCCCGAGCGCAAGCTTCGCCAGCACAACCGGATGATAGAGATAGGGCTTGATCGCGGCGATGATCTCGATCCGGCTGGTCAACGCGGCCAGTGCGGCCGCCGCGCTCCAGGCCTCGAGCTGATCGAGATCCTCCTGGTGCGGATTGATCGTGTGCTGCGCAATCAGCGTGGAGTCGTACCCCAGCGCCTCCGCCGCGAGCACGAGATCGCGGTTGCGTTCCCATGATGCATCATAGGGCTCATCGGGATCCTGATAGGCGGCGCGCGAACCGTGCACCAGCGCCCAGATGCCGAAGCGAAGCGGTCGTGTCGTCATTGGCGATCTCCGAATTGCGTTTGCCGCTCCGCTTGTGTGGAAATCGCGGCGAGAGATCAAGCAACGGCGCATCAAAAGATTTTCCTTGCTGCTCGGCGCGCGCAGACAAATCAGAAAACTCCGAATCCCGCGACAATTGAAAAACCGCTCTATTTCTGTCCACGAAAAATCGTGGGACAGTTTGCAACATGTGCACGATGCCGGCATTCGACCTCAGGTCGAACAAGTAACCGAGCAAGATCACCAACCATCCCCATCCCAGGTCGACATCCATGAACAAGCCCGTGCCCGCCACCTCGCTGCAACCGTCCGACCGCCTGGATAGCCGTCCCCCCGACATCGACGCGCTGCTGCGCCGCATCGCCGAGGGTGCGAGCAAGCGCGAGCGCGAGCGTGTCCTGCCATTCACTGAGATTGATCTCATCCGCAAGGCACGTCTCGGCGCGCTACGGCTTCCGGTCGAGGCCGGCGGCGCGGGGGCGTCGATCCGCGCCCTGTTCGAGATGGTCATCCGGCTCGGCGCGGCCGACGCCAATGTCGCGCACATCCTGCGCAACCATTTCAGCGTGGTCGAGCGGCTGGTGCGCCGGCCACAGGACGAGCAGCACCGGAAATGGCAAAAGGCCGTCGCCGATGGAGCGATCATCGGACTCGCGGCCACCGAGCTCGATACGCCGAAGGTCGGCAATGTCACGCCGAACACGACGCTGACCGCCGATGGCGACGACTATCTCCTCAACGGCACCAAATACTACAGCACCGGCACGCTCTATTCGGACTATGCGCACCGCCGACACGACAGGCGCCAATGCGGCCGTGCTCATCCCGGTTGCCCGTGAAGGCATCGAACTGATCGACGATTGGGACGGGCTCGGACAGCGCCTGACCGCGACCGGCACCACACATTTCCGCAACGTGCGCGTCAAGCGTCAGGAGACCGTGTTCGATGCACCCGACGCCGGATACGGCATTCCCTACTCCAACACATTCGCGCAATTGTTCCTGACCGCCATCAACGCCGGCATCGCGCGGGCCGTGTTGCAGGACGCCACCGAGCTGGTGCGATCGCGCAAGCGGACCTTCTACTATGCGCCGAGCGAAATTCCGGCTGATGACCCGTTGCTGCAACAGACCATCGGTCAGATCGCGAGCGGGGCGTTTGCGGCCGAGACCGTCGTGCTCGCGGCGGCGGAGGCGCTCGATGCCGCCACCGACGCGTTCGATGCCGGCGACGCCGCCCACAGGGCGGCGCTGCTCTCGGCAAAGGCAAAGCTCGTCGCCGACGAGTTTGCGATCCGCAGCGGCAGCCTGCTGTTTGACGTCGGCGGCGCGTCCGCCACCAAGAAGGCGACCAACTTCGACCGTCACTGGCGCAATGCGCGCACCCTGGCGTCGCACAATCCAAACACCTTCAAGGCCCGCTCGATCGGGCAATTTGAGATCAGCGGCACGCCGCTACCTGCCAAGGGCTTCTTCTGATCGGAAACGATCCGGCGAGGCGAAGAGAGGGGAGAGACTCGATGAGCAAGCCGGACCTCCATTTGGTCGATGCCGACCATGAGATCGAGCAGCAGTTTCGGCTCGTGATGCGCCGCCTCGCCGGCGGCGTTGCCATCATCACCGCGGGACAAGGCGACGACATCACCGGGATGACCGTCACCTCGCTGACATCGCTCAGCGCCGCTCCCCCACGACTGCTGGTCAGCATCAACCGGCAGGCCTCGTGCTTTGCACCGATCGCCCGGCATCGGCAATTTGGCGTCAACATCCTCGGCTCCGACCAGCAGGCGCTGGCGGAGCGTTTCAGCAATGGCCGCCTGAAAGGCATGCAGCGTTTCGAGGGAACGGCCTGGACATATGGCCCTTCCGGCGTCCCGCTGCTGCAACACTCGCTGGCCATGGTCGAATGTCAGGTCGAGGAGATCATCGAGCGGCATTCGCACGGCATCATCGTGGGTCGGCTCTCCAGCATGGAGCTATCGCATCGCCCGTCCGGCCTTACCTACTGGAATGGGCAATATGTGCAGATCGATCACGAAGCCGACCTCGATCTCCTGGCCGAGGTCAGCATTCCCCTGGCGCATGTCCGTTAGGACAGGGAAAGGCAAAGCATGAAACGCGAAATGCCGCCACCGTCGCCTCCGGCGTCGGCCGGCGCGGTCAGCAGAGCACCGGGCCGCTGGCAGCTGGACCGGATTGTGGCCGAGTTGCGCACGTCCCGCGAAGAGACCCATAGTATCCGGCGGGACGGCGAGGCGCATCGTGCCCCTTCTCGCGACGCGCTGGAGGCGATCCTCGACGGCCTCACCGAGGCTCTATTCCCGCGACACTACGGCCAATCTGACCTTGACGGCGAGAACATCGACTATTTCGTCGGCAACACGCTAAGCACGGCACTGGATTCCCTCAGCGCGCAGATTCATCGCGGCGCATTGTTCGTTGGTGACGAGCTGGAGCCAGGCTTTGTGCACGAGGAGGCGATCGAGCTGACGCGGGCGTTCGCTACGCAGCTGCCGTCGGTCCGCGGACTTCTGATCAACGATCTGCGGGCGGCATTTGTTGGAGACCCGGCAGCGCGGAACTTTCCCGAGATCCTGATTGGCTATCCCGGGATGACCGCCATCATCCACCATCGCCTTGCACATCTCCTCTACCAGGTCGGCGCACGGCTGGTCGCCCGCCTGATGTCGGAGATCGCACATACCCGGACCGGCATCGACATTCATCCCGGCGCCCAGATCGGCTCGGGCTTCTTCATCGATCACGGCACCGGCGTCGTGATCGGGGAGACTGCGATCATCGGTAACAACGTCCGTGTCTATCAGGCGGTCACGCTCGGCGCGCGGCATTTCCCGACCGACGACGAGGGACATGTAATCAAGGGCGATGCACGCCATCCAATCGTCGAAGACGATGTCGTCATTTACGCCGGCGCGACGATCCTCGGCCGGATCACGATCGGCCGCGGCTCGACCATCGGCGGCAATGTCTGGCTGACCAGGGATGTTCCGCCGAACAGCGTGGTGACCCAGGCCACGGCGCGCAACACGCCGGCGTCTGGCTAGAGCGTTTTCGAGCGAAGTGGACACCGGTTCGCGTGAAGAAAACGCGTCAAAACAAGAATCGAGAGCTTCGGTTCTGATTCAATCAGAACCGAAAATGCTCTAGACGTTCCTTGTCTCAGGCTGCCACCGGCGCCTTCCAGCGCATGAAGTGCCGTTCGATCGCCTCGAGGACGGCATTGAAGGCCAGGCCGATCACGGTGATTCCGAGAATGCCGAAATACATTTGCGGGATCAGGAAGCTGTACTGGCTGTTGATGATGAGATAACCGAGACCGGCCTTGGCCCCGACCATTTCGGATGCCACCAGCACCAGCATGGCCGATGCGCTGGCCAGGCGAATGCCGACGAAGATCGTGGGAAGCGCGGCAGGCAGGATCACCTTGCGGAACAGTTGCTGCGGGGTCGCTCCCATGGTCCGCGCCGATTTGATCAGCAAGGGGTCAACCTGCTTCACCGCGGCGATGGTGTTGAGCAACAACGGCCAGGCGCAGCTGTAGATCACCATCGTGACCTTCGACAGCTCACCGATCCCGAGCAGCAGGATGAACACCGGCAGCAGCGCCAGCGGCGCGGTGTTGCGGCAGATCTCGATGAACTGGTTCAGGAAATCGCCGAGCCGGGCGTACCAGCCGACGGCAAGGCCCAGCGGTACGATCAAGGCAACCGAGATCAGAAATCCGCTCAGGGCCCGCAGCAGGCTGGCAGAAACATCGTCATAGAGTTCGCCGGTTTGCGCGAGCTGCCAGCCAGCCGCGATCACCTCCGAGAACGGCGGCAGGAACACCGGATCGATCAGCCCAAGCCGCGGCGCGGCCTCCCAGGCGGCGAGCAGGACAATCAGTAACAACGAACGTCGCCCGCGCTCCGCCAGACCGCGGATGCCTGCGCGCAACCGACTCGTGATCGGCGACAGTCGGCCTTCCACCGCCTGCTCGCGCCGCCCATGCGCCAGTTCCAGCAATGTCAGCATCTCGAGACTAGACATGGGCAACCTCCACAGCTTCGGGGCCCGCACGGCGTGCGCCGGTACCGTCCGCCAACTGGCCCTGCTGGGCCTTCCGCACTTCCTCGCGAAGCAGGCTCCAGACCTCGTGCCTCACGCGACCGAACTCCGGCAGCGAGCGCACATCCTCGGATTCGCTGCGCAAGCGCTCGGGGATATCGACCACCTGCTTGATCCGCCCCGGGCGCGAGGTCATCACCGCCACCCTTTGGCCGAGCACGACGGCCTCGTCGATGCCATGGGTGATGAAGATGATGGTCTTGCCGGTGGCGCGCCAGATCCGCAGCAGTTCCCCCTGCAGCGTCTCGCGCGTCTGCGCGTCGAGCGCGGCGAATGGCTCGTCCATCAGCAGCACCTCCGGATCATAGGCGAGGCTTCGCGCGATCGCGACACGCTGCTTCATGCCGCCGGAGAGCTCGTGCGGATAGCGGTCGGCAAAGCCGGACAAGCCGACCAGATCGAGGAAATGCTCAGCAATCTCGCGCCGCTGCCTGGCCTTGAGGCCTGCGATGTCGAGCCCGAACTCGACGTTCTGCGCCGCAGTTCGCCACGGAAACAGGGCGTATTGCTGGAACACGATGCCGCGATCGCGTGCAGGTCCGGCGATCGGCCGGCCATCGAGCAGGATACGGCCGCTGGTCGGCGCGGTGAGCCCGCCCAGAAGGTCGAGCAATGTGGATTTGCCACAGCCGCTCGGACCGACCAGCGCGAGGAACTCGCCCGCACGAACATCCAGCGTGATGTCCTCCAGCGCGGTGAAGCGACCTGCCGGCCGGCCGCCTTCGCCTCGCGTCACAAACTCCTTGCGAACCTGCTCGAAGCGGATCTTGACCGAGTTCATCTTGCCTCCGCGGTCTTGCCGGGACGGAAATAGTTGAACTCGTTGGTGTAGGTGTCGGACGCCTTGAGCTGCCCCGGCTTGAACAACCCGTCCTTGACCAGCCAGTCGATCCACACCTGGATCTCACCATCCGAAATCACGCCGCCCTTGGACGCAACCCCGGTGCTCTTCCAGTACTTGATCGAGGATGCATCCTCGTTGCGCTTGCGCTCCGCGATGATCTTCTCGAACCGGGCCCGCACCTGTTCCGGCGGCGTCGTCTGCGCCCACTGGATCGCCTGCGAAATCCCTTCCACCAGCTTGCGGGCCGTGTTGGGATTGTCCTTGATGAACTTGTCCCGCAGCACATAGGCGCCGCCGGTGAACTGGCCGAACAGGTCGGTATCGGCGAACAGCGAGCGGATGCCGCCCCGCTCCAATGCCTTGTCGCGCAGCACGCCGCTGAGCACGCTGACTTCGACCTGACCTTGCCGCAAGGCCTGCTCGCTGCTGACCGGCGGGATCGCCACCAGCGTCACCTGCTTGGCTGCGCCGGCGCTGAGGCCGTTGCGGGCCAGATATTCGCGCAGCACGAATTCCAGATGCGCGCCCAGCGTGTTGACCGCAACCTTCTTGCCGATCAGGTCGCGTGCCGCCTTGATCGGGCTGTCTTCCTTGACGAAGTAGCCCTGATAGGTGTTGGCATCGGAGCCGTAGTAACCGACCACGGCCTTGATCGGCGCCCGCGCCGCGATCAGCTTGAGAATCGCGCCATAGAACGCACCACCGATGTCGATGTCGCCGGTGACGACGGTCTGGATGTCCTGCGGCCCACTGATCGTGTTGCCGACCCATTTGAGCTTGAGCGGCGCGAGATAGCCGAGATCTTCGGCGAGCTCGGTGAACGTCACCTGGCCGGCCCAGCCCTGGTAGCGGATCTCGGTCTTTTCGAGCGGCGGCTCGGCGAAAGCCGAGGCCGCCGGCCCCAGCGCCACAGCACCGGCCAGGATGAGCCGCGCGGCAGCGCGCGCGGCGAAACGCCGGGCGCGGAGAATTCGGATCAATGCATTCATGTTCGCAACTTCCCTCAATCGAACGAGATCACGCCGCCTTCGCGGCCTGCTGTTTCGGTGCCTTGATGCGCGTCACGCTGCGGCGGCCGTCGATCGACACCGGCACTTCGCCGTCGATCGTGGCACGGCGCACCACGCGGTGCTGATCGCCGTAGTCATTGACCGCATAGTGCTGGGTGGCGCGGTTGTCCCAGATCGCGACGTCGCCGGCCTGCCAGTTCCAGCGCACGGTGTTCTCGGGCGCCGTGATGTGCGACTGGAACAGGTCGAACAGCTTCTGGCCGTCGTATTTCGGCAGTCCGACGAAACGCTGGACGAAGTTGCCCAGCACCAGCGTCCGCTCACCGGTCTCGGGGTGAACGCGCACCACGGGATGCTCGGTCTCGTAGACCGTGCCGGTGAACACTTCGTCGAAATGCTTGCGGTCGGCTTCGCTTGCTCGGGACTTGACGGCATAGTCATAGGCGTTGCTGTGAACCGCCCACAGCTCGTCGGCGAGCCGTTGCAGCGGTGCCGGCAGGTCGAGGTAAGCCGCCGCTGTATTCGACCAGACGGTGTCGCCGCCATAAGGCGGAATCACCACCCCGCGCAGCACCGAGATCTTCGGATAGGCGTCAACGAAGGTCACGTCGGTATGCCATTGATCCGCACGGCCGCCGCCGCGACCCGAATCCAGCTCGAGGATCGACGACGTCCCCTTGATTGCCCCGACCGTCGGATGCGGCACGAGCTTACCGAGCCGCACCGCAAAGCGCTCCTGCGCGGCGTCGTCGAGATGCCCCTGGTCGCGGAAGAAGATCACCTTGTGCTCGAGCAGCACCTGGTTGACGGCGCGGATGACCTCATCGGACAGATCGCCCGACAGCCTGACGTTCCTGATCTCCGCTCCAAGCCTCGCCGCGCGCTTGACGATGTCCGCGCGGGGAATGACGTTATCAATGGTCGTCGTGCTGCTCATGACCGTGCTCTCACCACCGCGATCTCCCAGACAAGGCTCCGCCATGCGCCGGTCGCGGGAGCGACGGCGGAGACAAACGAATTCAGTGCTGTGCTGCTATGCCCTACTCGGCCGCGACGTACTCCGGTGGCCGCCACACCGCCGGCGCATAAAGCTCGGCGCCGAAGTCGTCGGCGATCGATCCGTTGATGCGCGCCTCGTGCGCCGGCAGATCGTCCAGAAACAGATCGCGACTGATCCGTGCCACAACGGCAGGAATGTCGCGCCTGAAGCTCGGGACATCGCCGACCGGCAAGCCAAAACTGACGAAGGCCGCCGGGTTGAAGACGTGAATGTCTTTCAGGAAGGGCGCGCGGCCGGGCCGCTTCTCCAGATATTCATGCCCCAATCCGAGATAGGGATATGCCGCCAGCGCCCCGTCCCTCTCATCGTCGCGCGGCGTGAACCGGTCGCGCCACAGCAGTATCTCGTCCGCGAAGTCGCGCAGTTCGGTCTGCGCGCCGAGGTTCACGGCATATCCGGTGCCGGCGATGGCAAAGTCGAACGCAAATTCACCCTGCGGCGTTACTGCGACGGCACGCCCGCCCTCTTGCCTCACCGCCTGCCATGGTGCGCCCAGATGGAGATGGAAATTGGGAAACGCGACAGCGCGCGCGATCGCATCCGCCGGCGGCGTCGAGCCGGCGCGGCGGAAGCGGATCGCCTGTTGCCAGCGCACCGCATCCGGCAGCGCCCCGTAGTTGTCGTAGGCGCCCGGATAGCCCCGGATCCGGATCACCGGCAGCGAGGCCAGCGTTTCGCGCCGGGCATAGAGGTGGACGTCGCGCGCGCCGGCTTCGAGCGCGACGGCGGCGGCGTCGAATGCTGACGCGGCGCTCCCGACCACCGCGACCGATCGCCCTCGCAGGGCCCTGAAGTCGATCTTCTCCGAAGTATGCGCATGAAATTGCTTCGGCAGACTGCGCAGGGCCTCCGGAATATGGGCGCCGCCACTGCCGACAAAACCGGTCGCCAGCACAAGCTTTCGCGTGGTTTCGACCGTCGTGCGACCGCCCTGCTCCAGATGCAGCCGCAGATGATCTCCCGCGGGTTCGATGCGAACCAGCCGCGTCCCATAACGAACGACAACGCCCGTGACCTTGCGATACCAGTCGAGATAGGCCGCCCAGTCGAGCCGCAGAATGCGATCGAGCGCATCGTATGCGGCTGCGCCGTGCCTCGTACCAGGCCTGGAATCCGAGACCGGGCAGGCCAAGCTCGGGGCCCGGTAAGCTCTTGGGCGTGCGGAGCTTGTGCATCCGCGCACTCGTCAGCCAGACGCCTGACGTACTGCTGTCGGCCGCAGCATCGATCACGGAGACCTTGCCGATCCCGGCCCGCCGTAGCGCAAACGCAAATGCCGAGCCGGATTGTCCGCCGCCGACAATGACCGCATTGTGATCGATCCCGTCGCGATCGGGCACCCAGTTTTGCGGATCGGGTCCGATCAGGCGCAGGGCTTCGCGGGCAACGCTGTCGGGATCGGATTGCGGCATGTTGATCGGCCTCGCTTTGACGCTGCAAATCGTAAAAGCGAACGATCGCCAGTCAATGAAACGAAACCAGCTTTGTTTTCGACGGCGCGCAACGATCGCTTCGCGGTCGACGCAGCCGTTGAAATATTTGCGGCGATCGTCGCCTTCCGTGCTCCAACTGCACGCAAAAACCGCAAGACAGCACCGCCCGATGCGCAAGATGAGCGCAAATCGCCCGCTGGTTTCATCGTGACGGCTGCACTCGTCTAACATCGCCGATCGACTCACAAGGTTCATGCTCGCTTCCGACGCAACAATGCAAGTTCATTTCATCGACAGGCTTGCGATCACCGACGTAGAGTCAAAGTCCAGCTCGCACGCCGAAGCGCGCGCGGCGCCGCAATCATGGATCATCGAACATGCCGCAAACGAGTGGCGCCATCAGTCTCGAACACGATACTCCGGAGCTGGCTCGCTCCTACGATGAAGCCGGGCTGGTCCAGTTCCGTCACGGCAAGTTCCTGATCGGACCGTTGGCGATCAAATCCGGCGAGCATGTCCTTGACATCGGGACCGGCACCGGCCGCCTCGCCGAATTCGTGGCAGATCTCGTCGGGCCGAACGGTCAGGTGATCGGCATCGATCCGCTCGCCGGCCGCATCGAGATCGCGCGGCTTCGCCAGTCGGACAATCTGCAATTCCACACCGGCCGGGCCGAGGACCTCTCGCGCTTCGATGACCGCCAGTTCGATGCGGTCTATCTCAACAGCGTGTTCCATTGGATCGCCGACAAGGGCGGCGCCTTGCGGGAGATCCACCGGGCCTGACCGATGACGAGCTCAGGCCGTTGTTTGTCGCCGGCGGCTTCACCGATTACCGCAGCGAGTTGCGCGCGCTGACCGACGTCCATGCGGACGCAAATTCGCTGCTCCGCTGGTCGGAAGCCAGCGCCTTCGGCAACTTTCTGGAGGCGTTCTCGCCGGCCGAACGCGAACAGGTCCGCAGCGCATTTGCCCGCCTGGTCGAAACCAAGAGAACGCCGGAGGGGCTGACCCTGGAGCGTTATTTGCGTTTCGCGTTTGCGCACAAGGCGCCGGCCGGCAACTGACACCACCAACATTCTGCGGGCATCACGCATGAGCGATCGACGGCTTTCTCTCAATCTCTTCATCTATCCGGGTGGCCATCACGAGGCGGCGTGGCGCTACAAGGGCTCCGCCGCGGACCGCATCCTCGACGTCACCTTTTATCAGGAGCTGGCGCAGAAGGCCGAGGCGCACAAATTCGACGCGATCTTCTTTGCCGACGGACCGGCCCTGGCCGACAATGTCCGCTACGCGCAGCGCTTCCGCTTCGAGCCGATCACCTGGCTCGCCGCAATTGCGGTCGCCACCAAGCGGATCGGCCTGATCGCGACCGCGTCAACGACCTATAGCGAGCCTTACAACCTTGCCCGCCTGTTCGCCTCGCTCGACCATCTCAGCGGCGGCCGTGCCGGCTGGAACATCGTGACGACAAGCACGGCGCAGGCGGCGCAGAATTTCGGCCTGCCGGAGCATCCGCCGCATCACGAACGCTACGAGCGGGCGCGGGAATATCTCGACGTCATCACCCGTCTTTGGGACAGCTGGGAAGACGACGCGCTGATCAACGACCCCGTCTCCGGGGTGTTTGCCGATACCGGCAAGATCCATGCGATCGACCATTTCGGGAAGCATTTTCGGGTTCGCGGGCCGCTCAACATCTCGCGGACGCCGCAGGGACGGCCGGTCTACGTGCAGGCGGGCTCATCGGACGACGGCCGCGCCTTTGCCGCGCGCTTCGCGGAAGCGATCTTCACCGCGCATCAGACGCTGGCGAGCGCTCAGGAATTTTATGCCGACATCAAGCGTCAGGCGCGCGTGTTCGACCGCAGCCCCAATCAGATCAAGGTTCTGCCCGGCATCAGCCCGTTCATCGCCAGCACGCAAGCCGAGGCGGATCGGCTGCAGGACGAATTCAATGAACTGATCCAGCCGGAATATTCGCTGACCCAGCTGCGCCAGATGATCGGGCTCGACCTTGCCGGCTTCGATCTCGACGGCCCGTTCCCGCGCCACCTGATCGACACCAACGGTGCCCGCGGCGTGGCCAGCCGCTTCAAGCTCGTGGTCGACATCGTCGATCGCGAGAAGCCGACGATCCGCCAGCTGGTCCAGCGCCTCGCCGGCGCGCGCGGCCATTGGGTGATTGCGGGCCCGCCGGAGAAGATCGCCGACAATATCCAGACCTGGTTCGAGAACGGCGCCGCCGACGGTTTCAACGTCATGCCGCCCTGGCTGCCCGGCGGATTCGATGTCTTTGCCGAGCAGGTCGTTCCGATCTTGCGCAAGCGCGGCCTGTTCCGCGACGACTACGCCGGCACGACGCTGCGCGATCATTACGGCCTGAACCGGCCGCCGAGCGTCTTTTCCGGCTCGATTCAGGCGATCGCCTGATCGCCTTACATTCCCCAGATCGTTCGGCCTTCCGCGGCAGATGCCGCCGCACGGCTCTCATCAAGGATGCAATGACGACCATGCAGACTGCGCGCTTCTTCCGGCTTTCCGTTTTTCTGCTTCTTGGCGCCGTGATCGGTGCCACCGTGCGCGCCGAGACGCCTGCCAAGCCCGAGTTGAAAGTCGGTTTTGTCCCGGGCCCCTATATCGACGAGTTCAAGGTCGGCGTGGCGCCGGAGCTGCAGAACAAGGGCTATCGCATCAGATACGTCGAGTTCTCGACCGGGCTCGAGGCCAACAACGCGGTGTTCAAGGGCGAGATCGATGCCAACGTGATGCAGCACACGATCTTCCTGAACTCCTACAACGAGCGGCAAAGCACCGATCTCGTCGGAATCGTCCACGTGCCGACGCCGCCGATGGGGCTCTACTCCAAGAAGCACCCGCCGGGCACGCCGATCAGGCCGGGCTCGACGATCGCGGTGCCCAACGATCCCGTCAATCTGCAGCGCGCATTGTGGATCCTGCGCGACCTCGGCCTCGTCGAGATCCGCGACTCAAAGCCGGTCGACGTCAGCGAGCTCGAACGTCATCAAGAACCCCGGCGGCATCAAGATCGTGCCGCTGGAAGCAGCCCAGGCGCCGCGCGCGCTCGACGACGTCGACTTCGCCGCGATCCAGGGCAATTTCGCGATCTACAGCGGGTTGAAGCTGACCAATGCGTTCGCGCTGGAAAGGATGACGACACCCTACATCAACGTGGTCGCCGTCAAGAAGGCCAATGCGGATGCGGCGTGGGCGCAGGACATCGTTGCCGGCTACAAATCGCAGACCTTCAAGACCGCGATCCTCTCGGACCGCTTCTATGACGGGTTTGCCTTGCCGGACTACCTGAAGTGATGGCCCGGCCGTCCAGAGCATTTTCGGTTCTGATTGAATCAGAACCGAAGCTCTAGATTCTTGTTTTGACGCGTTTTCTTCACGCGAACCGGTGTCCACTTCGCTCGAAAACGCTCCAGAGCGCCGGAAACCATCCAACGCGGCGCTCACACGGCTCGCTATTGCTGTCAGTTCGCTTTCGCCTTCACGTATCGGCCCGGCGCGGATTCCCCTGGAGGATAGAGATTGCTGCCGAGCTGCGGGCGGGCGGGCACCTGGTCTTCAGCCCACGGCTTGAGCCATGCGATCCAGTCGTTCCACCAGCTGCCCGGCTTTTCGGCCGCGCCCGCCCGCCATGCCGCCGGGTCGTCGCATCGCTCGTCCGACAGCCAGTAGCTTCGCTTGTTCTTCGAGGCGGGGTTGATCACGCCGGCAATATGCCCGCTCGCACCCAGCACAAAGCGGGTGTTGCCACTGAACAGGCCGGTGGTGCGATAGGCCGATCGCCATGGCACGATGTGATCCTCAACGGTCGCCAGGACATAGGCAGGCAGGTCGACCCGCCCCAGATCGACAGGCGTGCCGCACATCGTCAGGCGGTTCGGCTCCCGAAGGTTGTTCTCCAGGTACATGTTGCGGATGTACCAGCAATACATCGGCCCCGGCAGGTTGGTCACGTCGGCGTTCCAGAACAGAAGATCGAAACGTTCCGGCGATTTTCCCTTCAGATAGTTGTTGATCACGTTCGGCCAGATCAGCTCCTTCGACCGCAGGGTTTGAAACACAAACCCGAGCTCCGAGCCGCGGTAGATGCCGCCATTGCCGATGGTCTGCTCCCGCTGTCGCGTACTCTCCTCGTCCACGAACACGCCGAGGTCCCCCGGCTCGCGGAAGTCGAGCATCGTCGTCAGCAATGTCACGCAGGCGACAGACTCATCGCCCCGCGTGCGCAGGATCGCCAGCGCGGACGACAGGATAGTTCCCCCGACGCACCAGCCGACCACGTTGGCCTTGTCGGCACCGGAGATCGACCGGGCCACCTCGATCGCACGCATAGCGCCCTGTTCGACGTAATCGTCCCAGGCAAAGTGCCCGCATGAGGCATCCGGATTGCGCCAGGAGACCATGAAGACGGTCAGGCCATGCTCGACCGCGAAACGGACGAAGGAATTGGCCGGCTGCAGGTCGAGAATGTAGAACTTGTTGATGCAGGGCGGCACGATCAGCAGCGGCCGTGCCGTCACCTGCTCGGTCGCCGGTTCATATTGAATGAGCTGAAACAGCTCGTTCTCGAAGACGACCGCGCCCCTTGATGTGGCGACGTCCTTTCCGACTTCGAAAGCCTCCTCATCGGTGATCGTCAGGCTGCCTCTGCCCAGATCGGTCATCAGGTTCTCGAGGCCGGCCTTGAGACTCTGACCTTCGCTGTCCGTCGCAAGCTTGATGACGTCAGGATTGGTGGCAATGAAATTGGTCGGGCTCATCGCCTCGACAAGCTGACGCGTGAAGAAGCGCAGGCGAAGCTTTTCCTTCTCGTCGAGATCGAGCGCTTCAACGAAATCGACGCAATAGCGCGCGTTCAGCAAATAGCATTGCTTCAAAAGGCTATAGGCCGCGTTGTCCCGCCATTCCTCGGCGTTGAACCTGCGATCGCCACGCGCGGGCTCGATGCTCCCTTCGCTCGACACCCCGGACGCCGATCTGATGATGTGCTCGGTGAGCTGGTACAGGCGCTTGAGGTGCTCGGCCTGCAATTCGGCGAGGCGTCCCGACGAATTCAGGGTTGAGCCGAGGTTCGCCCCCTCGCGATCGACGTTCGTCGCCCACCCGAGCGACCGCCACAGGCTTTCCCCCGCTTTCATGAAACCCTCGACAAATTCGTCGGGCATGTTGAATGGCCGATTCATGACGTCCCTCGCTAGGCAAGATTGACTGGTTCGCTTCCGATTTCGGGCAGCTTCTAGCTGGCGCCCTTTGCCCTCGGATGCACCGAGAGCCTATTATGTTTCCGGGCGCTTGCGCGTGACCGATTTCAGCCGGTCCCGCCGCGCCGCAGTCTCAGGACCCGGAGCGGACAGCGCCCTCCCTGATCCCGTCGACGCTGACGGAGAGGCGCTTGATCTTGTCGTACAGTGTCTGCTTCGGGATGCTCAGAAGCGCGGCGGTCGCCTGGACGTCGCCTTGCTTGCGGCGCAGCGCGTCCTCGATGATCGATCGCTCGATGTTCTCCAATTGCCGCGGCAATGACATATCCGACGTCCCGAATCCCGCCTTGTTGATCGTCTTGCGGTCGAGCACACCAAGCACGAAACGATCGGCGACGTTGCGCAGTTCCCGCACATTGCCCGGCCACGAATAGGCCAGCAAATGCGACATGGTCTGCTCGTCCAGGATCGGCGCATCACGCTCGAACCGCCGCGCCGCGTCCAGGGTGAAATGCTCGAACAGCAGAGGGATATCCTCGCGCCGCTCGCGCAGCGGTGGCAGCTCGATGAATGCGACGCCGAGGCGATAGTAGAGATCGGCACGAAACAGCCGCTTTTCGCTCAGTTCGAACAAATTGGCCTTGCTCGCGGCCACGACCCGGCAATCTACCGAGATCGGCTTGTTGGTTCCGACGCGCTCGATGGATCTGTCCTGCAGCGACCTGAGCAACTTGACCTGGACGCTCAACGGCATGCTCTCGATCTCGTCGAGGAACAACGTCCCGCCATTGGCATATTCGATCTTTCCGATCCGTTGCCGGGTGGCGCCGGTGAACGCGCCCACCTCGTGGCCGAACAGCTCGCTCTCGACCAGCGATTCCGGAAGGCCGCCGCAATTCACCGCGACATAGTTGCCGCCGCGGCGACCGCTGTGATTGTGCAGGCAGCGCGCGACCACGTCCTTGCCGGTTCCGGTTTCACCATAGATCGTGACATCGACATTGGTCGTAGCCAAAGTGGAGACGAGCCGGCGCACTTCCTGGATCTGCGGCGATCGGCCCTGCAGGCTCGCCTCGATTCCCTGGCGATCCGCCAGGGCCGATCGCAGCGAACGAACCTCCAGGGTCAGCCGCCGCTTTTCTGCCGCGCGGCGCACCACCGAGATCAGTTGCTCCGAGGAGCACGGCTTCTCGATGAAGTCGTAGGCGCCGGCCCGCATCGCCTGCACGGCCATTGAGATATCACCGTGACCGGTGATCAGGATCACCGGGAGATCCTGGTCCAATCGACGCAGATCGGACAGCCATTCCAGGCCGCTCCGCCCGCGCAGGCGCACGTCGCAGACCACGACAAAGGGCATGTCGGCACGAACGGATCCGTTGGCGGTCTCGACCGAGGCAAATCCCGAGACCGAAAATCCCGCGAGCTCGAGCGCCTGGACGCCGCCGATCCGGACGTCGTCGTCGTCCTCGACATAGATCACGCCGATCGATTGGTCATCGCCCATGCGAAGCCGCCTCTGCTATCTCAGCCAATGGAAGGATCACGACAAACTCGGCACCATCAGGCATCAGGTTTCGCGCACGCAGTTCGCCGCCAAAAGAGCGCGCGATGTGGTTGGAGAGCATCAGGCCGAGGCCCAATCCCTTGCCGGCGGGCTTGGTCGTCACGAATGGCTCGAACATGCGCTGCAGAACGTCGGATGCGATCGCGGGCCCGCTGTTGCTGATCGCGATGCGGCAGCGCGCGGTCTGCGCCTCCTCCCTGCTCGCCCGGATCAGGATCGACTTCTGGTCGACGCTCTCCACCGCATCCAGCGCATTGGCCACGATGTTGCACAACAGCTGCTCCAATCGCGTCTGATCGGCGACGACGGCCAGCTTCGCGTCGATCTCGGTCGCGACGGCGACCCCGCCGTCCTTGACTCGCCCGGCGAGTATCTTGAGCGCCTCGGCGACGGCCTGTTCGACGGAGACCGCACCAAGCGGGCTGCTCGACTTGTATGCGAACACCCGCAATTGGCTGGTCAGGCGTCCGAGCCGGCGGACCAGCTCGCCAATTCGGGTGAGATTTCCCCGGGCATCGCCGATCGACCCGCGGTCGACCAGCAGGACCGCATTGTCGGCAGCGGTCTGCAGCGCAGCCAGCGGCTGGTTCAGCTCGTGCACGATGCCGGCCGACATCTGGCCGAGCGCGGCCAGCTTGCCGGCGTGAACGAGTTCGTCCTGGGCGGCCCGCAATTCGGCGGTGCGCTCCTGCACCCTCGTCTCGAGCATGTCGTTGGCCGTCTGCAACGCGGCCTGGCTGGCCAACCGGTGCTTGATCTCTCTCCGGCGTTGCTCGACAAGGCCGAGCGCCAGCAGCGCAACGACGGCGACGAGACCCGATATGCCCCCGATGATGAGCGCGATCTGCCGTGTGGGCGCCTCGTCATCGAGAAGGACCAGGTTCCACAAACCGCGGTTGATCGGAAGCTCGCTGACCGTGTAGGCGGTTCCGTTCTGCGTGGTGATCCGCGCGGCGTCGCTCTCGGACTGGGCGGCGAAGGTCCATCCGAGCGGCGCCAGGTCGTGGTTTCCGTAGGGTTTGGACCGTGCAATGTCATCGCGCGTCTGGACCGACAGCGGCGCCATCGGGCGGTAGCGCCACTCGTCGCGCGAGGCAAGGATCGTCACCTTGCGCTCGTCGACCAGCAGGATGTCGTTATCAGTGTTGCGCCACGCTCGCTCGAACGAGTCCAGATTGACCTTGACGGTGGCGACGCCCTTCGTCGTGCCGCCCTGTTTCAGCGCATAGGACAGATAGTAGCCGGCGCGCGCCGTGGTGATACCGATACCGAAGAATGCCCCGCGGCCGCTCGCGAGTGCTTCGCTCACATAGGGGCGATACGACAGGTTTTCGCCGAAGGGTGTCCCGGGCTGGTCGAAATCGGCCGCGGCCAGCGTCGCGCCGGAGACGCCCAGGACATAGAGGTTGTCGGCGCCCGCAAGCAGGTTGATCGACTTCAGATACAGGCTGACGGTTTGCTGCAGTGCAGGATCATTGGGGGCCTCGAGCAGCCGGAACACACTGGGAGACGTCTCCAGCAGGGAGGGCAGGTATTCGAATCTCGAAAGATAACCGTCGAGCCTGGCGGCCTCGACCGCCAGCCGCTGTTGCGCCGCGGCGTGCAAATGGTCGAGCCCGCGGCGGAACGTGATCGCATATCCGAGCCACGATGCCGCGGCGACCAGCGCAAGGGCAAGCGCGCCGCGAACCAGCCACCGCGTGGAAATGGGCATCACCAAACCGACTTTGGGAGGCCCCTTGATGTTCACCAGGGATGGAAGCTCCGTCATCTTGTGAACCAGCACAAAGCGGGGCGCGCCGGCCACTGCGGACGACCACTCACGCATGGGCCAACTCTATGGTCTTGCCTCGGAATACGCGACAGGAAAATCCGGTGTGGGCGATGATGACCGGCAAGGTCACGCACGCCCCGGTCAGGATGACCTTGAGCGTGGCATGACTAACGGCGGCCTGCCGGACGGTGAGCTGGTCCATCACGACATCGATCTCCTCCGCGAACGCAATCAATGCAGCTTGACGTGCGGCTCGGTCCGCCGGGTGATCAGGCGGGCCAATGTGTCGAGCGCGACCTTCGCCGGACCATGCAGGGCGTATTCGTGCATCTTGTACAGCGACAGGTACATCATCCGGGCGAACATCCCCTCGAAGACCAGGCTGCCACCCACCAGCGCGCCCATCATCGAGCCGACCGTGCTGAATTCGCCGAGCGACACCAGCGACCCGAAGTCCCGGTAACGATAATCCTTGAGCGCCTCGCCTTGCAGAAGCCGCGGGATCTGCGAATAGAGGTGGGAGGCCTGCTGATGCGCCGCCTGGGCGCGCGGCGGCACATTGCCCCTTTCGCCCCATGAGCGGGCCGAACAGTCGCCTATCGCGAAGATGCTGTCGTCGCGCGTGGTCTGCAGGGTCGGCCGCACCACCAGCTGATTGATGCGGTTGGTTTCGAGGCCGGCGATATCCTTCAGGAAATCCGGTGCCTTGACTCCGGCGGCCCAGACGATCAGCTCGGCAGGAATCGTCCGGCCGTCCGTCAGGCTGACATGGTCGCAACCGACCTCGGAAACCTTGGCGCCGACCAAGAGATCGACGCCAAGCTTGACCAGCAGCTTCTCCGTCTCTTGCGAAACCCGTTCCGGCAGCGCGGGAAGCACCCGGTCCGCGGCCTCAATCAGCGTGATCCTGATGTCCTTGTGGGGATCGACCTGGTCGAGGCCATAGGCCACCACCTCCCGCGTCGTCCGGTGCAGCTCCGCCGCAAGCTCGACGCCGGTCGCGCCGGCGCCGATGATTGCGACCTTCAACTGGTGCTCCCCGAGCGGCCACGATTGGGCGTGGGCGCGGATGCACGCATTGACCATGCGTTCATGGAATCGTTTGGCATCGACCTGCGACTCCAGCTTGATCGCGTGATCCGCGACGCCGGGCGTGCCAAAGTCGTTGTTCTGGCTGCCGACGGCGATGACAAGGACGTCATAGTCGAAGCTCCGCTTCGGCGTCACCTCGCGGCCTTCGGCATCGAGATAGGGCGCCACCTGCACCAGGCGCCGCTCCCGGTCGATCCCGATCATCTCGCCGATCCGGTAGCGGAAGCCGTGCCAATAGGATTGCGCGAGATAGTCGACCTCATGGGCGGCGATATCCATGCTGCCGGCCGCGATCTCGTGCAGCTTCGGCTTCCAGACATGGGTGCGGTTGCGCTCGATCAACGTGACCTCGAGCTTTCCCTTGCGGCCGTATTTGTCGCCGAGCCGGGTCGCGAGCTCCAGTCCGCCCGCTCCGCCGCCGACAATCACGACCCGCCGCTTTCCCGATTGCACCTCACTCATGATGGCCTCGACCGATCGCGTTCACGTCCGCCCAATCATGTCCTTCCGGTCAGGCGCGCTCGGAAACCGCATCCGCGACGGCCACTGCAGCCATGTTCACGATACGGCGCACGGTGGAGGACGGCGTGAGAATATGCGCCGGCTTTGCCGCGCCGAGCAAAATCCCGCCGACCGTCAGCCCCTGCCCCGCGGCCATCCGCAACAGATTGTATGAGATGTTGGCGGCGTCCAAATTCGGCATCACCAGCACGTTGGCCGGACCGACAAAGCCGGAATCGGGAAATTCATGATCGAGCACGGACTGCGAAAGCGCCGCATCGCCGCGCATCTCGCCCTCCACGGCCAGATCGGGCGACCGCTCGCGAATGATCGCGCGCGCCTCCCGCATCTTGTGCGCTTCCGGCACCGCCGAGCTCCCGAAGCTCGAATGCGACAGCAGCGCCACCCTCGGCGTGATGCCGAAGCGCTTGACCTCCTCCGCCGCCAGCAAGGCGATGTCGGCGACCTGCTCGGCGGTCGGATTGAGATTGCAGTGGGTATCGCAAATGAAAAGCTGATGCTGCGGGAGTATGAGCATCTGCATCACGGCGAGTGTCCGCACGTTCTCCCGCGTTCCGATCACGTTGCGGATCGCCGCCAGATGATCCGCGGTCCGCCCGATCACGCCGCACAGCATCGCATCGCCGATGCCCCGTTCCAGCAGGATCGACGCCAGCACGGTCGCGTTGCTCCGCGTTTCCGAAAACGCCAGCGCGGCCGACACGCCGTCGCGCTTCCTGCGCAGATGGTAGACATCTGCGCACTGTGAATAGACTTCTGCATCGTGCGGATCGATGATCTCGCAGTCGGTGCCGGGCCTGAGCCGAAGCCCGAACGCCGCGATCCGATCATCGATCGTCGCCGGCCGGCCAAGCAGCAGCGGCCTGGCGATCCCCTCGTCGACGATGACCTGCGCCGCGCGCAGCACGCGCTCATCCTCGCCCTCCGCCAGAACGAGGGATTTTCCGCTTCTCTTGGCGATGGAAAAGACCGGCTGCATCGCGTTGCCGGATTGATAGACGAACCGGCCCAGTTGTTGGCGATAGGCATCCATATCGGCGATCGGACGTCGGGCGACGCCGCTGTCGGCCGCGGCCCTGGCCACCGCCGGCGCGATCATCTCGATCAGGCGCGGGTCGAACGGCTTGGGAATGAGGTAGTCGCGGCCGAAGCGAAGTCCCTCGCCCTTGTACGCGGCGGCAACGACTTCCGGTACCTCCGCCATGGCGAGGTCCGCGAGCGCGCGGACCGTCGCGAGCTTCATCTCCTCATTGATGGTGGTCGCCCCGCAGTCGAGCGCACCGCGGAAGATGAACGGGAAACAAAGCACATTGTTGATCTGGTTCGGGTAGTCCGAACGCCCGGTGCCGATGATCGCATCGGGACGCACCGCCAGCGCGTCCTCCGGCATGATTTCGGGAATCGGATTGGCCATCGCGAAGATCAGGGGATCGCGGGCCATCTTCTTGACCATGTCAGGCGTCAGCACCTTGCCGGCCGACAGGCCAAGGAAGACGTCGGCGTCCGCAATGATGTCGTCCAGGCTTCGCGCATCCGTCTTGACGGCATAGCGCGCCTTGTTGTCGTCCATGCTTTCCACGCGGCCGGCATACACGACGCCCTTGGCGTCGGTCACGATGATCCGCTCGCGGCGCAATCCAAGGCTCACGATCAGATCGAGGCAGGCAAGCGCCGCGGCGCCTGCGCCGGAGCAGACCAGCTTGACGTCCGCGATGTCCTTCTTGACCAGCTTCAGTCCATTGAGGATCGCCGCGGCCGCGATGATCGCGGTGCCGTGCTGATCGTCGTGGAACACCGGTATCTTCATCCGCTCGCGGAGCTTCTTCTCGATGTAGAAGCATTCCGGTGCCTTGATGTCCTCCAGGTTGATGCCGCCGAAGGTCGGCTCCATCCTGGCGATCGTCTCGATCAGCGCGTCGGGGTCTTCCTCGGCGAGCTCGATGTCGAAAACGT
Source organism: Bradyrhizobium septentrionale (assembly GCF_011516645.4). Taxonomy (NCBI): domain Bacteria; kingdom Pseudomonadati; phylum Pseudomonadota; class Alphaproteobacteria; order Hyphomicrobiales; family Nitrobacteraceae; genus Bradyrhizobium; species Bradyrhizobium septentrionale. The sequence continues at coordinate 1,323,888 of NZ_CP088285.1, forward strand.
CGATTCCGGCGAACTTCTTGAACAGGCACGCCTTGCCTTCCATGACCGGTTTTCCGGCCAGCGCGCCGATATTGCCGAGGCCGAGCACCGCCGTGCCGTTGGTGATGACGGCGACGAGATTGCTGCGCGCCGTCAGCACATCGGCTTGCAGCGGGTCCTGGGCGATGACCAGGCAAGGCTCCGCCACACCGGGTGAATACGCCAACGCCAGATCGCGCTGGGTGGCCATTGCCGTGGTCGGCACCACGGAGATCTTTCCCGGCGTCGGCAGGCGATGATATTCGAGGGCGGCTTCCTTCAGATCTTGGTCCATCATGTTCCCCGGCTTGATGTCTTCGTCCGAGGGGCCGCAATGCGCTTGCCCCTCGCTTTCGTTTTCGCCCTCGACCGACGCGAGGCAGGCCCGCGTCGAGCGCACGCGCCGTCACCCTTGCGGCGCGTTGCCGGAACAGCTCAGACCACGTGCTGGCCACCATTCGCCGAGATCGTCGAGCCGGTGATGAAGCCGGCATCGTCGGACGCCAGGAACAGCACCGCGCGCGCGATCTCGTGCGGTTCACCCAAGCGGCCGACCGGAATCTGAGGCAGGATGTTCTTGGCTACGATCTCCGGGTTGATCGCCTTGACCATCTCGGTGGCGATGTAGCCGGGACAGATCGCGTTGACCGTGATGCCGGCGCGCGCGCCTTCCTGGGCCAGCGCCTTCACGAAGCCGATGTCGCCTGCCTTGGCGGCGGAGTAGTTGACCTGGCCCATCTGGCCCTTCTGGCCGTTGATCGAGGAGATGCAGATCACCCGGCCGAACTTGCGCTCGCGCATGCCGTCCCACACCGGCCGCGTCATGTTGAACAGCGAGTTCAAATTGGTGTTGATGACCGCGTACCATTGCTCCGCCGTCATCTTGTGGAACATGCCGTCCTTGGTGATGCCAGCATTGTTGACCAGCACCTCCACCGGCCCGAGATCGGCCTCGACCTGCTTCAGGCCCGCGACGCACGCCTCGTAGTTCGAGACATCCCATTTGTAGACGGCGATGCCGGTCTCGGACTTGAACTTCGCGGCCGCCTCGTCATTGCCGGCATAGCTCGCCGCCACCTTGTAGCCGGCTGCCTTGAGCGCGACCGAGATCGCCTCGCCGATGCCGCGCGTTCCGCCGGTCACCACTGCAACTCTGGACATGATTTGCTCCCAATTTTGATTGATTGCACCCGCCGGCCCTTGTTGAGGTGAGCTCGGCCTCGCTCAGCGCTCGACCGTCAGGGCGACGCCCATGCCGCCGCCGATACACAGCGTGGCGAGCCCCTTCTTCGCGCCACGCTTCTGCATTTCGAACAAGAGCGTCGTGAGCACGCGCGCACCGGACGCGCCGATCGGATGGCCGATGGCGATGGCGCCACCGTTCACGTTGACGATCGACGGATCCCAGCCCATGTCCTTGTTGACGGCGATCGCCTGCGCCGCGAAGGCCTCGTTGGCTTCGACAAGATCGAGGTCTTTGACCTTCCAGCCGGCCTTTTCCAGCGCCTTGCGCGATGCCGGAATTGGCCCTGAACCCATCACCGCGGGATCGACGCCGGCGGTGGCCCACGAGACGATTTTCGCGAGCGGCGTCAGGCCGCGCTTGCTGGCTTCGTCGGCGCTCATCAACACCAGCGCGGCCGCGCCGTCGTTGAGACCCGAAGCGTTGCCGGCGGTCACCGTGCCTTCCTTGTTGAAGGCGGGCTTCAGCTTTGCAAGCGCGTCCAGCGTCGTGCCCGGGCGGATATATTCGTCCTGGTCGACAACGACATCGCCCTTCCTGGTCTTGACCGTGACCGGGACGATCTCGTCCTTGAACCGGCCGCCCTTCTGCGCATCCTCGGCCTTGTTCTGCGAGCCGGTGGCGAACGCATCCTGCTCCTCCCTTGTGATCTGCCATCTGGCGGCGATGTTCTCCGCCGTGACACCCATGTGGTAGCCGTGGAAGGCATCGAGCAGGCCGTCCTTCAACATCGAGTCGACGAACTTGACGTCGCCCATCTTGGTGCCGCCGCGCATATGCGACAGATGCGGCGCCATCGACATCGACTCCATGCCGCCGGCGACGATGATCCTGGCGTCGCCATTGGCGATCTGCTGCAGGCCAAGCGCTACCGACCGCAGGCCCGAGCCGCAGAGCTGGTTCATGCCCCACGCCGTCTTCTCCTGCGGAATGCCGGCTGCCATCGCGGCCTGCCGCGCCGGGTTCTGACCCTCACCGCCGGACAGCACCTGGCCCAGGATGACCTCGTCGACGTCCTCAGGCGACACTTTGGCGCGCTCGAGCGCCCCCTTGATCGCGATCGCCCCGAGTTCGTGGGCGGGTATCGTCCCGAACGCTCCGTTGAAGGAGCCCACCGGTGTCCGCGCCGCGGAGACCACAACCACGTCCGTCATGACCAACTCCCTTGATATACTTCTGATGAACTGGCGGTGATCGTCGGCGACCACCTTCAGTATTCGCTAGCCTGTCGTTACGGCAACTTCGATGTCGCTCGGATCAATGTCGCGATCGAGCCCGGCACGCAGCTTCTCGCGGTCGAGTTCGCCTTCCCACCACGCCACGACGACGCAAGCAACACCGTTGCCGCACAGATTGGTCAGTGCCCGACACTCGCTCATGAACTTGTCGATGCCGAGTACGATCGCCATGCCGGGAAGCAGCTCAGGCCTGACAGCCGCGAGCGTGCCTGCGAGCGTGATGAAGCCGGCGCCGGTGATTCCCGAGGCGCCCTTCGACGTCAGCATGGCAACGATGAGGATCGTCATTTGCTCACCGAAGCTGAGCTCGACATTCATCGCCTGGGCGATGAACAGCGTCGCCAGGGTCATGTAGATGTTGGTGCCGTCGAGGTTGAAGGAGTAGCCGGTGGGCACGACGAGGCCGACGACCGACTTGGAGCAGCCGAGACGCTCCAGCTTTTCCATCAACTGCGGAAGCGCGCTCTCCGAGGATGACGTGCCGAGCACGATCAGCAGCTCGTCCTTGATGTATTTGAGGAACTTGAAGATGGAGAAACCAGCGATGCGGGCGATGATGCCGAGCCCGACGACCACGAACAGCAGCGCGGTGAGATAGAAGGTCGCGATCAGACCGGCGAGATTGCCGAGCGCCTGGGGCCCATAGCGGCCGATCGTGTAGGCCATTGCACCAAAAGCGCCGATCGGCGCGACCTTGACGACGATCGAGATGACGCCGAACATCGCATGCGCGACGTCGTCGATCATCGAACGGACCGTGTGAGCCCGTTCGCCGAGCCCCATCAGCGCGAAGCCGAACAGGATGGCAAACAGCAGCACCTGCAGGATCTCGCCCTGGGCGAACGCTCCGACCACGGTGTCCGGAATGATGTGCAGGACGAAGTCGACCGACTTCATCTCGCTCGCCTGCTTGGCATAGCCGGCGACCGCCGCGGCGTTCGACTGGCCCTGGAACCCTGTTCCCGGATGCAGCACGTTGGCGACGATCAGGCCCAGCGCCAGCGCAAAGGTCGAGACGACCTCGAAATAGACCAGCGACTTGATCGCGACGCGGCCCACTTTCTTCACTTCGGAAATATGGGCGATGCCGGAGACGACCGTGCAGAAGATGATCGGCGCAATGGCCATCTTGATGAGCTTGACGAAGCCGTCGCCCATCGCCTTGATCCAGTCATTCTTGGCGAGATCAGGCCAGAGCCAGCCGACAATAACGCCGAGCACGATCGCCGCGAGCACCTGAACGTACAGAATCCGGTAAAACGGCTTCTTCTGCGTGACAGGCAACGTTCCGGACGTCGCAGTGGTCGTTGCAGACATTGTGTCTTCTCCCTGATCTCTCTGTGCCTGCGTATCGGCAGGCAAACGTCATTTCTTCTTCTGTGGCGGCAGATCGGTGCAGTGGCCTTCGAAGACCTCCGCCGCCATGCCGATGGACTCGCCGAGCGTCGGGTGCGGATGAATGGTCTTGCCGATATCCGCCGGCTCGCATCCCATCTCGATCGCAAGGCAGATTTCGCTGATCAGATCGCCCGCATGCGTGCCGACGATCCCGCCGCCGATGACGCGATGGGTTGTCGTGTCGAACAGCAGCTTGGTGAAACCCTCGTCGCGTCCGTTGGCGATGGCCCGGCCGGACGCCGCCCAAGGAAAGACCGCCTTGCCGAACTTGATGCCCTCGGCCTTGCACTGCTCCTCGGTCTTGCCGGCCCAGGCCACTTCGGGATCGGTGTAGGCGACGGACGGAATCTGTCGCGCATCGAAATACGACTTCTCGCCGTGTGCCACTTCGGCCGCCACATGACCTTCATGCACGGCCTTGTGCGCCAGCATCGGCTGCCCCACGACGTCGCCAATGGCAAAGATGTGCGCCACGTTGGTGCGCATCTGCCTGTCGACGTCGATGAAGCCGCGATCCGTGACCGCGACACCGGCCTTGTCGGCACCGATCTTCTTGCCGTTCGGGCTGCGACCGACCGACACCAGGACGAGGTCATAGAGCTGCGGTCCCGCGGGGGCTTGCTCGCCTTCGAAGCTGACCTCGATCCCGGCTTCGGTGGCCTTCCCGCCGACCGTCTTGGTCTTCAGCATCACCTTGTCGAAGCGATGCGTGTTCATCTTGTCCCAGACCTTGACCAGGTCACGGTCGGCGCCCTGCATCAGGCCGTCGAGCATTTCGACGACGTCGATGCGTACCCCGAGGGTCGAATAGACCGTCGCCATTTCGAGCCCGATGATGCCGCCGCCAATCACCAGCATGCGCTTCGGGATCGACTTCAGCTCCAGCGCGCCGGTCGAATCGACGATGCGCGGATCCTCGGGCAGGAAAGGCAGCTTCACGGCCTCGCTGCCGGCGGCGATGATCGCCTTGGCGAACCTGATCGTTTTCTTGCCGCCCGCCACGGCGACCTCCAGATGATGCGGGTCGAGGAAGGCACCGACGCCGGTCACCACCTCGACCTTGCGGGCCTTGGCCATCCCGGCGAGCCCGCCCGTCAGCTTCTTGATCACGCCGTCCTTGAAAGCGCGCAGCTTGCCCAGGTCGATCTGCGGCGCGCCAAAGGAGATCCCGTGGTCCGGGAGATGCTTGACCTCGTCGACGACGGACGCCGTATGCAGCAGCGCCTTGCTCGGGATACAGCCGACGTTGAGACACACGCCTCCGAGCGTGTCGTAGCGCTCGACCAGCACGGTCTTCATGCCGAGATCGGCGGCGCGGAAGGCGGCCGAATAGCCGCCGGGACCGGCGCCCAGCACCAGCACGTCGCATTCGATCTCCGCCTTGCCGGAATAGGACGCCGCAGTGGGCGCAACCGGCGGCGGAGCGGCGGCCGGCTGCGATGCAGGCGCTGGCGCGGGTGCCGGCGCAGCCGCGGCGCCCGCGGTCTCCAGCACGAGGATCGTCGACCCTTCGCTCACCTTGTCGTCGACCTTGACCCTGACTTCCTTGACGACGCCGGCATGCGAGGATGGGATCTCCATCGACGCCTTGTCGGACTCGACCATGATGAGGCTGGTATCAACCGCGACGGTCTCGCCGGGCTTCACCATGACCTCGATGACGGCCACGTCCTTGAAGTCGCCGATATCGGGGACCTTGACTTCGATCTGCTGAGCCATGCTGCTCTCCCCCGATCTCAGAACAACACGCGCCGCAGATCGGCGAGCACATTGGCGAAGTAGACGTTGAAACGTGCGGCGGCCGCGCCGTCGATGACGCGATGATCCCAGGACAACGAGAGCGGCAGAGTGAGGCGCGAGGTCCAGGTCTTGCCGTCGGCCGAATGCTGCTTCCAGTATCCCTTGCACACGCCCATGATCGCGACTTCCGGAGCGTTGATGATCGGCGTGAAGTAGATGCCGCCGATGCCGCCGAGCGACGAGATCGAGAAGGTGCCGCCCTGCATCTGGTCCGGCTTGATCTTGCCCTCGCGCGCCAGCTTGGCGAGCGCGTTCATCTCGTTCGCGATCTCCGGCACCGATTTCTTGTCGGCATCGCGGATCACCGGCACCATCAGGCCGTTCGGCGTGTCCGCGGCAAATCCGATGTGCCAGTAGTTCTTGTAGACCAGCGTGTCGCCGTCGAGACTGGCATTGAACTCCGGGAATTTCTGCAGTGTCGCGACCGCCGCCTTCACCATGAACGGCAGCAGCGAGAGCTTGACGCCGCTCTTCTCCAGCTCCTTGTTCATCTTCACCCGGAATTGCTCGAGATCGGTGATATCGGCCTCGTCATGGGTCGTGACGTGCGGAATGACGACCCAGTTGCGGTGCAGGTTAGCTGCAGAAATCTTCTTGATGCGGCCGAGCTCCTTGCGCTCGACCGGTCCGAATTTCGCGAAATCGACCTTGGGCCAGGGCAGCAGATCGATGCCGCCGACGCCGCCCCCGCTCGCCGCCGCAGCCTGCGGCTTGGCGGCTGGCGCTCCGCCCTTGGCAAAGGTCTCGACATCCTCGCGCAGGATGCGGCCGTGATTGCCCGAGCCCTTGACCTTGCCGAGATCGACACCCATTTCGCGCGCCAGCTTGCGCACGGCCGGACCGGCATAGGCGAGCGCAAACGCCTTCTCGTCGACCCCGCCGGCCTGCGCCACGGCAGCGGCGGCGGGTGCCGACGTTGCCGGTGCCGGCGCAGGCGCGACAGAGCTCGCCGCGGCCGATGCATCGCTGGTCGCAAGCACGAGAATGATCGCGCCTTCGCTGACCTTGTCACCGGTCTTCACCTTGATCTCGCGCACGGTGCCCGAGAGCGGCGCCGGCACTTCCATCGTCGCCTTGTCCGACTCGAGCGCGATCAGCGGATCCTCGGCTTTGACGCTGTCGCCGGGCTTGACGAAGATCTCGATGACTGGAACGTCCTTGAAGTCGCCGATGTCGGGGACACGCACCTCGGCGATACCCGCCGGGGCGCTGACGGGCGAAGGCGGCGCGCTGACGACGGGGCGCGTTTCGGCCTGCTCGGCGCCCGCGCCCTCGAACTGCACGATCACCACGCCTTCGCTCACCTTGTCGCCAACCTTGACGACCACCGACTTCACCACGCCATCGCGCGGCGACGGCACCTCCATGGTCGCCTTGTCGGACTCCAGCGCGACCAGCGGATCCTCGGCCTTCACCTTGTCGCCCGGCTTGACGAAAACCTCGATGACCGGGACGTCCTTGAAGTCACCAATATCGGGAACCTTGATGTCGATCAGACCACTCATCGCTCTGCCCTCGGCTCCCCTGCCTCACACGGTCCATGGCGCCGCGCGCCCGGCGTCGATCTGATATTTGGCGATGGCCTCGGCCACGATTGCGGGCTTGATGGTTCCCTCATCGGCGAGCGCCTTGAGTGCCGCGACGGCGACATAGTGGCGGTCGACCTCGAAGAATTTCCGGAGCTTGACGCGATAGTCGCTGCGGCCGAACCCGTCGGTGCCAAGCACGACGTAGCGGCGGCCGGCGGCCTGCACATATTCCCGGATCTGGTCGGGGTAGTTGCGCATATAGTCGGTCGACGCCACGACCGGCCCCGAATGCCCCTCGAGCTGCGCTTCCACCCAGCTCTTGCGGCGCGGCTCGGTCGGATGCAACAGGTTCCAGCGCTCTGCCGCCATGCCGTCACGACGCAGTTCGTTGAAGCTGGTTGCGCTCCAGACGTCCGCGGTCACGCCGAAGTCCGCCTTGAGCAGATCGGCCGCCGCGATCACCTCGCGCAGGATCGTGCCCGAGCCGACCAGCTGGACGCGGAGTCCCTTCTTCGCGGTCTCGCCGCCGTTCTTCAGGAGGTAGAGGCCTTTGAGAATTCCCTCCTCGGCGCCCGTGCCTGCGTCAGCCAGCGCCGGGTGCTGATAATTCTCGTTCATCAGGGTGATGTAGTAGTAGACGTCCTCCTGCGCCTCATACATGCGGCGCATGCCTTCGCGGACGATGGTCACGACCTCATAGGCGAAGGTCGGATCGTAAGAGACGCAGTTCGGGATCGTCGCCGCGAGCACGTGGCTGTGGCCGTCTTCATGCTGTAAGCCTTCGCCGTTCAGCGTTGTGCGGCCGGCCGTGCCGCCCAGCAGGAAGCCGCGCGCCCGCATGTCGCCTGCGAGCCAGGCGAGGTCACCCACCCGCTGCAAGCCGAACATCGAGTAGTAGATGTAGAACGGGATCATCGGCACGTTGTTGGTCGAGTAGGACGTCGCCGCGACGATCCAGCTCGACATCGCGCCACCTTCGTTGATGCCCTCCTGGAAGACCTGCCCGCTCTTGTCCTCGCGGTAGTACATCAGCTGATCGGCATCCTGCGGCCTGTAGAGCTGGCCCACCGACGAATAGATGCCGAGTTGCCGGAACATACCCTCCATGCCGAAGGTGCGGGATTCGTCCGGCACGATCGGCACGATGTGCTTGCCGATCGCCTTGTCGCGCACGAGGGCGCCGAGCAACTGCACGAACGCCATCGTGGTCGAGATCTCGCGGTCTCCGGTGTTTTCGAGCAGCCGCTGGAACGTCGAGAGCGGCGGAATTTGCAAGGACGCTGATTTCCGCCGGCGTTGCGGCAGGTAGCCGCCGAGCTTTTCGCGCTGCGCCCGGAAATACTTCATTTCCGGGCTGTCTTCCGGCAGTCGAAGGAAAGGCACCTTGGCCAGGTCCGCGTCGGCGACCGGTACCTGGAAGCGGTCACGGAAGCCGCGCAGCGCGTCCTGCGTCATCTTCTTCGCCTGGTGGGCGATCATCTGGCCTTCGCCGGACTCGCCCATGCCGTAGCCTTTGACGGTTTTCGGCAGAATGACCGTGGGCTGACCCTTGTGGTTCACGGCCGCGGTGTAAGCGGCAAAGACCTTCTCGGGATCATGGCCGCCGCGCGCGAGCTGCCAGATATCGTCGTCGCTCATATCGGCGACGAGCTGCTTGGTTTCCTCGTACTTGCCGAAGAAGTGCTCGCGGATATAGGCGCCGCTCTTACTCTTGAAGTCCTGGTATTCGCCGTCGACGCATTCTTCCATGAGCCTGAGCAGCAGCCCGCTCTTGTCCTTTTGCAGCAGACGGTCCCACCCCGAGCCCCACAGCACCTTGATGACGTTCCAGCCCGCACCGCGGAAGATGCTTTCGAGCTCCTGCACGATCTTGCCGTTGCCGCGAACGGGTCCATCGAGCCGCTGCAGGTTGCAGTTGATGACGAAGATCAGATTGTCGAGGTTCTCGCGGCCGGCGAGCGAGATCGCGCCGAGCGATTCCGGCTCGTCGGTTTCGCCGTCGCCCATGAACGCCCAGACCTTGCGGTTGGACGTCTCGGCCAGCTTGCGGTTCTCGAGATATTTCAGGAAGCGCGCCTGATAGATCGCCATCAAGGGCCCGAGCCCCATCGACACCGTCGGGAACTGCCAGAAGTCCGGCATCAACCAGGGATGCGGATAGCTCGACAGCCCCTTGCCGCTGGTCTCCTGCCTGAAGCTGAGCAGTTGCTCCTCGCTCAACCGCCCTTCAAGGAAAGCGCGCGCATAGATGCCGGGCGAGCAGTGCCCCTGGACAAATATCAGGTCGCCGCCATGGGCATCGGTCGGCGCGTGCCAGAAATGGCCAAAGCCGATGTCATAGAGTGTGGCGGCCGACTGGAAGCTCGCGATATGGCCGCCGAGCTCCGAGCTTTCCTTGTTGGCGCGCAGAATGATCGCAAGGGCGTTCCAGCGGATGATGGAGCGAAGCTTGTGCTCGATCGCGCGATCGCCCGGCAGCGCCGGCTGCTGGTCCAGCGGGATCGTGTTGCAATAGGGCGTTGTCAGCGACTGCTCGATCTGAAGGCCGCCGCGGCGCGCCGCCTCGAGCATCGCATTGACCACGAACTCGGCGCGTTCATTGCCGCGATGCCCCTGGACTGCCGACAAGGCGTCAAGCCAATCCCGGGTTTCCTGCGGGTCCTGATCGTGAGCGTCCGCGATCGTCATTGCCTTCTCCATTGCATGCCAAGCCCAAGTCACGCGCCCGCGTTCATTGCGACCCGCGTTCGTGCGGAAGCGCGCAATGCAAAACCGTCGATGTCCCGGTCGCTTTAGGTGATGACCTGAGTGTTGGCTGGCATCTGAACGTCCCCTCGCACTGAATATTCTGGAGCTGTCGCTCCTTTTGGCAGGTACCGAAGCAGCATTCGTGCCAGACCGCGCGATGCGCAATCGATCGCCGGGATGTCGCTCAGTTTGCTTGGTTTTGCCGTTCATGCCAGCGCACCCGCCACCGCGTCGGGATCGGATCCGTCTGAAGGTCCGGAAAACCGGGCGGAGCGGTCATCCGAAATTTCGGATCATTCTGGGCGACGCGCCCGAAGACCTGGGGCGATGCCATCTCCCCTGCGCACGCGGAGCGAGAGCGTCCCCGCACAGGCCGCACGCGGTCACCAACCGACAGCAGCGCGGAACGACAAATTCAAGTTGACGAGCTTCGCCTCGATGCCTGAATGTCCGCGATCAAGCGCGCATCAGCGTTCTCATCACGCGATGGCATGCGCAATTCGGAACGTGTCGCACGGTTTGAGCGGGGTCGCTGGCATGGTCGGCTCTCGCACATCACGAGGTTGGGGCGCATGACAGTGATACTCGATCTCCTCAACAACGATCCGCGGACCAAGCTGCGGGCCGACAGGCCGCGCCATCCCGAAAAGGCCAACCGCCCCGACACACCGCTGCAGAGCAAGCCGGCATGGATCCGCGTGAAGGCGCCCGGCTCGGCCGAATGGGCCGAGACGCGGCGCATCGTGCGCGAGAACAAGCTCGTGACCGTCTGCGAGGAAGCTGGCTGTCCCAACATCGGCGAATGCTGGACGAAGAAGCACGCGACCTTCATGATCATGGGCGACACCTGCACGCGTGCCTGCGCCTTCTGCAATGTGCGCACCGGCCTGCCCGGTCCGCTCGACGCCGATGAGCCCAGCAAGGTCGCCGAAGCAGTAGCCAAGTTGGGACTGGAGCACGTGGTCGTCACCTCGGTCGATCGCGACGATCTGGCCGACGGGGGCGCCGCCCATTTCGCTGCGACCATTGCCGCTATTCGCGCGACCAGTCCCGGCACGTCGATCGAAATCCTCACCCCGGATTTTCTGCGCAAGAGTGGCGCGCTCGAAAGCGTTGTTGCGGCAAGCCCTGACGTGTTCAACCACAATCTGGAGACGGTGCCGTCGAAGTATCTGACGGTGCGCCCGGGCGCGCGCTATTTCCATTCGGTCCGGCTGCTGCAGCGCGTGAAGGAACTCGACGCACGGATCTTCACCAAATCGGGGATCATGCTCGGCCTCGGCGAAGACCGGAGCGAGGTGCTGCAATTGATGGACGATCTGCGCTCCGCCGAGGTCGATTTCCTGACCATCGGCCAGTATCTCCAACCGACGCGCAAGCACCACCCGGTCGTCAGCTTCGTGCCGCCTGACGAATTCGAAGCCTATGAGAAGACCGCGTATGCCAAGGGCTTCCTGATGGTCTCGGCCACGCCGCTGACGCGCTCATCGCACCACGCAGGCGACGACTTCCGCAAATTGCGTGAGCGCAGACATCGCTAGCCGCTGGCTGCGATGGGCCAGCACGCCGTATTTGATGGAAGGAGTCCCGCCAACTGGCCGGCGGCGAGGTCGCAGCGCGCCTTTGCGCACATTTTTGGCAGCGGGGGAGCGCTACCGCCCTTTGCCCGATGCTGCGCCGCACTACAGCGGGCTCTGGCCCGGACTTTCGAACACGTCGAGCCGCGGCCCGGCGGAACCTCGATCGCCACCTTTGCTAGAACCATTCAAAACGTATAGGCTGATCTGGTCAACGGGCTTGGGAGAAAAGCCTGGGACGTTGGGGACGTGGGACGCTGAAGGGTTGTTTGATCGGAAGGCGCGATCGTCTTCACTGCGGGTGCGACGGGTAGGGAATTCGATTCAGGCGCCGTCACGGCGGCCTGGAAGGGTCTTACCGTCGAACTTTGCGTGAGCGAACCGGCAGTTGCGGCAGGCACCCCCCGCATTCAGGTGAATGATCGCAGGGCCCGTCATGAGCGGGTCCGGCATCTTTCACGTCGGAGGAGCCGGGATGGACCAACGAGAAGTGCTGGCGGCGTGGGAGAAGTTCGTCGAGCGCGGAGCGTTGTCATCCGACCTGAGATCATCGGTAGCAGCGTCGTGGCAGCGATCCAGGAACCATCACGTCACCGTCGACCGTGCGCGAGCGCCACTCGTGGCAGACGCCGAGCTGTTTCGCCATCGCTCCAAGTACGCGTCGCTCCGTCATGCCGCCCGCTGCGCGCTCGAGAATTCAAGAACATTCTTGCGCGATGCAAACTCAATCATGATCCTCACTGATCCGAGTGGGCTGATCATCGATACGCAGGGTGACGACAGGGTCATTGACGCCGGCCGCGCAGTCCATCTCGAACACGGAGGTCGCTGGAGCGAGGCCGACATCGGCACCAACGCGATTGGCGCCGCGATAGCGGAATCGAAACCCGTCCAAATTCACGGTACAGAGCATTTCTGCTCGAAGGTGCAGCGGTGGACCTGCGCTGCCGTCCCGGTTCATGACCCGACCGACGGCGAACTGCTTGGCGTGGTCGATATCTCGGGTCCTGCAAGCACCTTCAATCCGCAGAGCCTGGCTTTGGCCGTCGCGGTCGGCCATCACGTGGAAAGCGTCCTCGCCCAATCGGTCCGACAGGAACATGAGGAGTTGCTTTGCCGCTTTCTCGCCAAGAGATCGCAATGGGCGAACGATGAATGCATCGTGCTCGATCGCCGCGGCATGATCCTGCACGCCACCGAGCGTGCCCTGAACGCGCTCCAGCATGATCGCCACGGCATTCACAACGACGCGCCAACCCGCTTTTTGAAGACGGTTCCGTTCGATAAGTGGCCGAGCAGGTTGAAGGAGTTGCTTCCCAACGCGAGCTTCAACTTCGTCGAGAACGAGCGCTCCGGCATCGGCGCCATCGTGGTGCTGCATGCGCGACGACGCCAGTTGATCACGCATCGCGACGTCCAGAAATCGAGATCCGAATCTGAAGGCCGCGAGACCGCGAGCTCATCATCCGCCCGAAAGGATTCAAAGCCGGAACCACTGTCTCTTCAGAGCCCGGCTGCCGGCTTCGTTGCGCGCGACCCCGCGGTCCGGGCCATCGTCCGTCAAGTCGAGACCGCGGCAGTACGCAAGATGCCCATCCTGATCCGCGGCGAGACCGGAACCGGCAAGGAACAGCTTGCCCGCCACGCCCATATGGCGAGTGGGCGAACCGGCGCGTTCATCCCCGTGAATTGCGCCGCCCTGCCGGAAAGCCTGATCGAGAGCGAGCTGTTTGGCTATGCCGAGGGAGCATTCACCGGGGCGCGGCGCGGCGGCGCGATTGGACTGGTCAGGGAGGCCGACGGCGGCACGCTGTTCCTTGACGAAATCGGCGACATGCCCGTCGCGCTGCAGGCGGTGCTTCTGCGCCTGCTCGACGACTGGACCGTGCGCCCCGTCGGCGGCGTCAGATCGAAGGTCGATGTCTTTCTGATCTCCGCCACCAACGCCAGGTTGGACAAGGCCATCGCCGAAGGCCGGTTCCGATCCGACCTGCTCTATCGTCTCAATACGCTCGAGGTCACTCTGCCGCGACTCCGGGATCGTAACGACTTTGATGCCATCGTTCGCCATCTGCTCAATACGATCGACCCGACTTGCGAGATCACGCCGACCGACATTGCGCATCTCGCCGCACGTCCCTGGCCTGGCAACGTCCGCGAGCTCCGCAACGTTCTGGCGCGATTCAGCCTTGCCGCTGTGGACGGATCAATCAACGAAGCAAGCGCGGAAAACATCGTTCACCCCGCCGGAACTGAGTCCGGATCACTCCACGACATCCATCGCGCGCGAATCCTGGTGGTCTATGCCGAGACCGCCGGAAACGTCAGCGAAACCGCGCGCCGTCTCGGCGTCTCAAGAAACACCATCTATCGCGCTCTCGGGCAGAAGAAGCCCGAGTGATGCCATAGTGCCTCGAACCGCCGGATGCCGCGAGTATCGCAGCATGCCCGGCTATGGACGGAGCGCCGGTCGCTTCGAACCGATGATCCGTTCCGTTCAAAGCAGCTCAGCACCGCCACCTCGGGCCGGGCCAGCGGTCGGATCGTAATCATCCGGCTTCTTGGCGATCAAGGTCTGCGTCGTCAGGATCAGTCCGGCCACCGATGCCGCATTGCGAACGGCGCTGTAGCAAACCTTGACCGGGTCGATGATGCCAGCTTCGACAAGATCGACCGCCGAGCCATTGCGCACGTCGAGCCCGTGGCCATTCGTGGCCTTGGCAATTTTCGCAACCTCCGCCTCTCCGTTCAGGCCGGCATTGGCGGCAATGTAGAACAGCGGCCGACTGAGCGCGCGTTGCAGCAACTCGGCGCCCTGCCTGGCGCCTCCGTCCAGACGATCGATCAATTCGTCGAGCCTTGCAGCGATCCTGAGCAAGGCCACTCCGCCACCCGGCACAATGCCTTCCTCGAGCGCGGCGCGGGTCGCGTTGATGGCATCCTCGATCAACTGGGTCCGGCGTTTTTGCTCGACCGGCGTCGCGCCGCCGGCGAGAATCATCGCAGTGCCGCCGGACAGTTTTGCGATGCGCTCCTGGAACTTGTCCCGCTCGATATTTTCGGGAGCGGCATCGTATTGGCGCAACACCTGTTCGCGTCGCGCCGCGATGGTCTTCTGATCGCCACCTCCCGCCGTGATCAGGGTCTTCGAGGCGGAAATGCGCACCTGGCGCGCGGACCCAAGATCGTGCAGCTCCGCCTTCTCGAGCCTTCCGCCCAGATCGGCCGAGATGACGCGCCCTCCGGTCGTGATCGCAATATCCTCGAGCATCGCCTTGCGCCAATGGCCGAACTCCGGCGGATGAATCGCGGCGACCTTGAAATTGGATTTCTCCCGACGCGCCAGCAATTGCATGATGACCGACGGCGCCACTTCCTCGGCGATGATCAGCAAAGGTCGCCCGCTCTTCTCGATGAGCGAGATCACACCGGCGAGTTGCTCCCCGGCCTGGATCTTGAGATCGGTCATGACGATGAACGGATTGTCGAGAACCACCTGCATTTTCTCGACGTCGGTGACCATGTGGTGTGAAAGATAGCCGCGATCGAAGGCCATGCCTTCAACGATTTCCAGCGTCGTCTCGACCGTGTTGCCGAACTCCACCGCGACGATTCCGTGATTGCCGGCGCGCTCGAAGGCTTCGCCCACCATGTCGCCAAGCGCTGTGTCGTTGGCGGCAATGCTCGCGACAGCCCGCAGGCCGGCAGGCCCCTGCAGCGGTCTCGCCGACCGTCGCAACGCCGTGATGGTCTCGGTAACCGCCAGTTCCAGCCCTTCAACCAGCTCGACCGGATTGGCGCCGGCCGCCAGACATTTCAGGCCTTCCTGCACAAGAACATCGGCGAGCACGGTGGCCGTGGTGGTGCCGTCCCCCGCCACCTCATTGGTTCGCGCTGAAACCTCGCGCAACACCTGAGCGCCCATATTCTCAAACGGGCATTCAAGTTCGATTTCGCTGGCAATGCTGACGCCATCGCGCGACACGATCGGCGTGCCGATCGGTCGGTCCATGATCGCGTTCATGCCCTTCGGACCCAGCGTCCCGCGTACCGCCTTGGCGAGCTTGGCGACGCCCCGGCCCAGCGCGGCCCGCGCAGCTTCATCGTGCAACATGATCTTCGGCATTCTAAATCCCCGACTTTGCCTTGAGGTCGTCTGGTCTGGACTGGTTCTCGATGCTGCGCACCGGCATTACGGCCCTGCTACGTACCGGGCGATGCCGGCATCGTCCTCGATTTCGGTACGAACGGTGTCTCGAGGTCGAACCGCACGGCAAGCAGGCCACGGCACAGCGCGCCGTTGAATTCGGCATTGATACCGACGCGCCGTAGATTCGATACGTATCCGGCAAGGCTGTCGGCGCTTAGCCGTGCTCCGTTCGCATCGACAAAGGCAGGCCCATCGCCGCTTGCCGGGCCTACGACGGCACGCCGCTCAAGATAGCGCTGAATCAGCCTCTCACCTGCATCGTCGAGCGGCAGGCAACCCAGCTCCCTCAACGTCAGGTCCACGATCTCCGTCGGCGACTGCCCCAGCGCAACGAGGTGGCTGAGCAGTGCAACCTGCCGGCGCTGGAACGCCTTGACGAGGAATGTCTGACGCAGATCATCGAGGCTGCCATCGGCCTCGGCGCCAAACGTTTCCTGGAACGAGCGTCCCTGGGCGAGGCCCGCATTGATCTTGTCGGCATACATGTGCTCACCCAAGACCACGCTGACGCCCTTGACCCAGTCCAACGCGCCGACGGCCCGGCGCATGTCGTCTGCCATCAGGAATGAGAAATTTGCCGCGCACCAATAGGTCGGCAAGCGAAACTCGATGTGGACGTGGTCCTTCGAATCGACATCGGCCTTGGTCACGAAATTCAACTCGGTGACGGACTCGTCGAGTTCCGGATCCATCACGCCCTGCAAGCAGGCCCATATCTGGGACTGCTTGTCATCCGACGAGCGGCTTCTCGGCCGCTCCCTCCCCTCAACGCCACGCTTCATGACCTCACCTCGGCGCGTGAACGGCTTCGGGCAAGTGGGCATAGCCGCCGCCGGCCCGGATCTTCTTCTTCTGCGCCTCGACATCGATGCCGTAGATGCGGGCGGCGTTAAGGCCGAGAATTTTGGTCTTGGCCTCCATCGACAATACCGAACCGGTCTCCTTGGTGACGTCGGCCGGGATCTCGAATGCCATGAACTTGTCGATCAGCCATTTCGGCGTCCAGATGCCGTAATCGCTGCCGTAAAGGATCTTGTCCGGTCCAACCCAGAACAACAGTTCGGAAATCACATGGGCGAAATAACCCGGCCGCGAATGGATGAAGGGCAGCGCCACCGCGAGACCCGCATAAACGTTGGTCTCCTGCGTCGCGATCCAGCAGAAATCGTCAAGCCGCGGCAAGCCGCAATGCTCGACGATGAAATTCAGATCCTGGAACGAGGTCGCGACATCATCAATATCGGCCACATCGAACGCATCGCGGTTGAGCGGGATGATCGTCGGCCCTTTGTGGACGTGGATGTTCTTGATGCCAAGCTTTTGCGCGGCCTCGAGATACTGGTAGGACGCCTTGTCGGTCAGCTTGTAGCCCTTCGATTCGCCGCGCCATTCCGCGGTGTAGAGCTTGACGCCCTTGAGTTTGTGCTTCTCGGACAGCGCATGAAGATCCTCCAGGCCCTTGGTGCCGTCACGCGGATCGAACGCGCCATTCAGGATGAAGCGATCCGGATGGCTCTTCTTCATCGCCGCATTTCGTTCGGTGGTGTTGAAACCACTTTTGTAGAAATCGGTGAGATAGGTCGGTTGCAGGATCGCCATGTCGTCATAGCCGGTGACGAACAGGTCGTCGAACATCGTCGTGGCGTCGTATTTCTCGAACTTCTCCTTCTCCCATTTCTCCGAGGGCGGGCTCAGGTTCGAGTGGTAGGCGTAGAAGCAGTCGATGAACTGCTTGCCGTGGATGTTCTTCTGGTTTGCCGGACTTCCATCCCAGAAATGCGTATGCCCATCGATGACAAATATCTCTTCACCCTTGGCTGTCCTGTACATGGCGTTTCTCCCGATCCCGCTGGATGGCGTATTGTTATGAGGCGCGCGATTGATGTCGTCGAATGAGCCCGGCCGGCGTCGCGCCGGCCAGGGTTTGTCCGCAGCCGGCCGTCAGACGATGTATTTCATCATCTCGTTCATGTCGCCGAACAGCATGACGGTGTTGTCATC
The DNA here is from genome assembly GCF_011516645.4 of Bradyrhizobium septentrionale. Classification (NCBI taxonomy): domain Bacteria; kingdom Pseudomonadati; phylum Pseudomonadota; class Alphaproteobacteria; order Hyphomicrobiales; family Nitrobacteraceae; genus Bradyrhizobium; species Bradyrhizobium septentrionale. The sequence continues at coordinate 1,341,650 of NZ_CP088285.1, forward strand.
CGTCATCACCATGCGGCCGTAATGCGTCGAGGTCGAGATCTCGAAGAGATGCGGGGTCATGACCCGGCCGAGCTCTTCCGAAATCTCGTCCATCTTGAATTCCATCTTGCCGTCGCCATCGATGCGGATCATCGCCGGCATGTACGTCACCTTGATGTGGTCGTGACGGCTCATGACCTCGGCAATGGCGCGCGCCTCGACACTATCGTTCATCGTGACCCCGCATTGATGCGACACCGTGTCCTCGAACGTGATGTCCTTCATCGATTTGAAGATGTTGTCATTCTCGTGCAGCATGTCGATCTCCTGAAGAATTGAGTGAAGATGTGAAGCAGTGTTGGTTACGACGCGAGATTTGCCGGAACCGTCAGGCCGAGCTCGCCAGCGATGCCCCTGATGCGATTCTTTGCTTGCGCCAGCGCGTCGGCGAAAGCCGCGACCTTGACACGCGGCTGCGACCAGATCGGCTGCAGATGATTGGCCGCATCGAGCGCGAGATCGGCATGCTTGGCCAGCCATTTGTTGAACAACGCAAGGTTCTGCGCCGCGTAGGTCGGATCGGTGCCGAGGATGTGGAACAGCTCGACGGTGTTGGCGAGATTGCGCTCATAGTCGGCTTCCGCGGCGGAGACGACAGCCGGAGTGATGAAGTCGTTCTGCGCAGATGCCGCCTGCATCAGGAAGCCTGAACGGAAGAGTTCTCCGATAAGCGGCTCGAACACCACATTGGTCGCGAAATATTGCTCCAGATAGTCGTTCGAACCCATCACCGACTCAACCGACTTGCGCACGCCTTGCCAGATCGGATCTTCCAGCCAGTGCTTCTTGCCGGCGGCGATGTCGAAGCCTGGAAGGTCGAGGCCGATTTCGCTCAGATAGAGAGTGATGTCCTGCGCGAAGCGAAGCTTGTAGGACGAGTTGGTCAGGATCGCATTGTTGACCATCTGCGTGTAGCCGTAGCGTTGCGCCTGCATCGTGGAGGTGCCGAGACCGAACTCGGCATGCTTGTAGGCGCCGAGATGGTTCTGCAAAATCTTCACCCAGGCGGGATCGAAGCGGGTCGGCGCTCCCGATTTCCGGCCATTCTCGATGGTGTTCTGCACCATGCCGCAGATCGTCGACTGGCGCTGATAGTGCGTGCGCTCCCATTCCTGGTCGACGGCGCGGAACTTGTGCCAGTTCGAACTTTTCGCAGCGGTCCAATCCTTGGAATAGGTCGGCGTTCCGTCCGGGAAGGAGATGATCCAGTCCTGCAGCAGATAGCGCTCCGGATCCGGTTGGACGTCGACCGTCATGTCCTCGTAGTGGGTCGCCTTGCGGCCCTTGGGTTCAAAGTAGTTGTACTTGCGGCTGTCGGAGCCCGGGAACACTGCGGCCCCCGCCGCCCCGGATTTGACGATTGCTGCCGGTTTGGTCGCTGCTGCTCTGCTTGCTTGCGCGCTCATTGCTCACTCCCTTTTGCCATTCTGTTCTGCGACGAACTTTTGAACGCCGTCATCGCACCGCCGGCGTAAACTTGTCGAAGTAGATGTGGTCAGGCTCGACCCCGCTCATTTGCAGGACGGGCAACACGGCGTCGATCATCGGAGTCGGCCCGCACGCGTACGCGTCGATGGCGCCGCTGAATCGCTCCTCGCGCAGATGGCGCTGCACGACCTCGTGGATCAACCCGGTCTCGCCGTCCCAGCCGTCATCCGCCTCCGCGTGCGACAGCGCCGGCACGAATTTGAAGTCGTCGAGCCGCACCGCGATAGCTGCGAGCTCCTCGAGGTAGAACAGGTCGGCGCGCGTGCGGGCTCCGTAGAAAAACCGCACCGGCCTCTGCTCCCCGCTCCCGATGTGATCGGCCAGGATCGACCACAGCGGCGACATCCCCGAGCCGCCGCCGATCAGCAGCATCGGACCCGGGCGCTCTTCACGCCGGAAGCAGGTACCGTACGGCCCCTTGGCGGTCACGGCGTCATCGACGCCCAATTTCCCGTCGAGCTGGGACGAAAACGCCCCGTTCGGATATTTCTTGATGATGAAGCGGAGACGGGTGCTCTCGCTGGGCGGGTTCGCCATCGAAAAGGCGCGGGTGATGGTGCCGTCCTGAAGCGTCAGATCTACATACTGACCGGCCCAGAACTTCATCGGCCGCTCGATCTCGATCTCCAGCAATCTGATGTCCGACGTCAGCGCGTGGATCGCAGCTACGCGCCCGGCAAATGCCTTCACCGCGATCGAACGGCTCAGCAGGTCTTCGTCATAGTTGAGCAGTTCGACACTGATATCGCTGTAGACGTGCGTACGGCACAACAGCACATGTCCGGTCTCGCTCTCGTAGTCCGGTAAGGCGAAGGTCGAGTACTTCAGCAGTTCGATGTCGCCGTCGACGAGTTTCGATTTGCAGCTGCCGCACTGGCCTTCCTTGCAGCCGTGCATCAGCGAGATGCCCTGACGAAACGCAGCGTCAAGGACGGTCTCGCCCTCCTCCACTTCCATCTCGATACCCACTGGCTCGAAACGAACCTTGTGAACCCGCACGTCCGTCATCATCTGGGCCTTGTCATGGCAGTTGAACAGAACGATCGACAAAACGCTTGCCGACCCCGGCAAGAGGGGCCGCAAGGAGCGGCCCCTCCCGTCGTCATTTAGTTGCAGGGATTGATCTTGAAGCCCTTGCGATATTCAGCCGTCGCGACCTCGCGTTCGGCGGGCGAAAGTGCCCTGAAGCCACGCAGCGGACTGCCAAGCGTGTGTCCGCGCACGTGATCGAGCGTCCACATGTCCTTGGCGTCGAAGCGCAGATGCGGTTGCGCGATCATGGTCTTGCCGTCAGGCCGGACAAAACCGAGATCCTTGATCGCATCGGCGACATCCCAGCCGTGATAGCAATCTTCCCATTCGCGGCGACCGCTGAAGCGGCCCATGGCCGGCGTCGCCCGCCCCTCGTATTCGGCGGCGAACGCCACCTTGTGGGTCCAACGGCAGCCTTCCGAGCAATAGGTGTAGATCTTGCCGTCGACCTCGTCACAGACGAAGTCTTCACGGATCAGGCACGGAACCATGCAGCTCCAGCACCGATGCGGGTAGGAGTAGCCCACTTCGCTGTTGAAGAGGATGTTGGTTTCGCCGGGTACGCTGAGCTTTGCGTGCCACTTCCAGAAGTCGCCGAATTCGGCGTACCAGCCCGGATATTTGTGCTCGAACCACTCGAAGTCCCGCTCGGTCTGGGCCTCGATGCGCCAGAAGTTCACCGACCAGCCGACCGTGAAGAACTGCGCGGTCTTGTGGACATAGTTCTTCTTGACGATCCGATCCCAGGCGGCGGCGACGTCATCGTGATGGATCTTGATGCCGTACTTCTCGAGCGGCAACATGTAGGTCCGGTAATAGTCTTCGTAGATCCAGCGGTGCCATAGCTCGGCGTAGGACTCCTTGTTCTTGTCGCGGTTGGTCGTGCCGTACTCGATGAACGTCCCGATCGCGGCATCGACAATCGCGTGATTCTGCCAGAAGGCGTATTTCAGGTCGCGCTCCAGCAACTGGTGGTTCGACGGATCGTTGATCATCGCCATCAGCATCGAGTGACCGTTACCGATGTGGCGGGATTCGTCCGACTGAACCGACAGGAATACCGTCGGCAGCGCGTAGTCGCCGTTGCGGGCGGCTTCTGACGGCATCGCCACGAACAGCGTATTGGTGAAGGCGGTTTCCGCAACGACGGTCAGATAGACGTTGGCCGCGGTGATTGCGTCACCGGTCAGGAAGCCCTCGGCGAACTGGCGGCCGATCGTGGTCGCATAGCACTTGCCGAACGCGGCTTCCGTGATATCGAACCCTGCCGGGTCGATGTAGTTCTCCATGTACCACTTCTTGAGGTTCATCTGGATCGTCGAGTGACGGAACTCATCGACCATCTGCATGGTGAAGCCGGTGCGCAATTCCTCGCCGGGGGCCAGCCGCCCGACCATCGCCATCGAACGCGCCGCCGAGATCTCCGGGAACGGGATGATCGCCAGGAACAGCTTCATCCACTCGACCCATCGCGGCTCGACATTGCGGAACATGTCGCCGCGCAACGCCGCGTCCAGCGCACCATAGACGCGGTTGTCCTTTTCTTCTTGCATCGGGAAATACGATCGCAGGACCTGCTTCATCGGGTCGCGCGGCGTCTTCGATATCTTGTAGTCGGTCGGGAAGGTCATCGCCTCCTGCACGTAGCTCGGCGTCCAGCCAAGGTCCGCGACACGGTTGGCCGCCTCAGCGATGCTGATGCCTTTCTGCGCGGTTATCTTGTTCAGTGTCAGACTTGCAGTCATTTCCAGCTCCTTTGAACGTTGCGTTGCTTCCGGCATTCTCGCTTTTGATCCCAGGTCAAAACCCCTGGTTCGCACTGTTGAAATTCTCGGCCGCAAAACTCACTTTGAGTCCGTTAAATGGATTGATCGATCTGCTGATTTCGTCGTTCCCACCAACCCAGCTTCCCGGCGCTGGCGGTCTCGTCACCCTCCGCTGGCTCGCTTGATGAGAGGCTTTCCTTCGGCGACGAATTTCGCCGAGAGAACCAGTGCGCCGGTGGCGAAATCCTTGCCGTGCGCGGCGATCATGGCCTCCGTGATCTCGGCCAGCTGAATGAAGAAAGCGTCTTTCGACCTGGCTTCCTCGCTCATGTCCGGTTGCGGAGACGGCATGTGTGGCTGTTCCTTTGATGCAATCATGGTTGCGTTGTTCCTGCTCATCATGCGTGCCCCGAACGTTGGTGGTCGCCGGACGAAGGACTGTTGTCGATCTCACGCAGCGACGTGTTGAGCCATTCACGTTCGGCCACCAGGCGTCGGTGCTCCTCCCGGAGCATCTCCAGGCGCGCGATCACCCGCTCCAGTTCGGCAAGCGCGTCGCTTCCGGGCTCGGCGCGCGCCGCGCCACGCACGGCGCAGGCGAGTTCGATTTCGGCTCCGCCGCGCGCATGCTCATTCTTGATTTGCATCTCGTTGTTATCGACCATCTCGTCGACCAGCCTGTCCCGAGCGATCATCCGATCGCGGGCGCGCTGCAGTTCAGCAGCTTCCTCGACGGTGATCGGCGGCTGGCGTCGGCTGTCCTTTGTCACTCGCGCAACTCTCGTTCGATGATCTGGTCCGAAGCTTCGCATGTCGCGGTACATGCCCTACGGGATCAGGACCGCACGGCCATGAATGCGTCCATGATGCAGATCATGGAGCGCGTCATTGGCCTCGCTCAGCCTGTATTCCCTGGTGTGGAGTTCGACGAGGCCGCGGTCCGCGAGCGCCATCAACTCGACCAGCTCGGCATATGTTCCGACCAGGTTGCCGACGATGGTCTTTTCCGACGTGATCATGTCGATGGTCGGGATATCGATCTTCCCGCCATACCCGACAATGTAGTAGTAGCCGGCGTTCGCCGTCATCGACAGGCCCTTGGCGATAGCGTCACCTTCGCCGACAAAATCGATCACGGCCTCCGCGCCGCGCCCGCCGGTCAGCGCCAGCACGGCCTCGACTTCATTGCCGTCTGCCTTCACGACATGATGCGCACCGCACTTCTTGGCGAGTTCGAGGGACTGTTCGGCGCGATCGACCACGATGATTTCTGCCGCGCAGAGCGCTGCGAGAACCTGGATGCCGATATGGCCCAGCCCACCGGCGCCGATCACCGCGACATATTCGCCGGGCAGCAGATGGCGGGATGCCTTCTTCGCGGCGCGATAAGCCGTCAGCCCGGCATCGGTGTAGGGAGCAACATCCTTCGGTGCGAGCGACTTCGGCAGCTTGATCAGAGAGCGCTGCCCCGTCAGCAGATACTGCGCATAGCCGCCATTGGCATTGATGCCGGGAAATGAGCTGTCCAGCGCATGCATATCGTCGCCACGCCGGCATGCGAGACAATGCCCGCTGGTCACCAGCGGATGGCAAATCACGCTGTCGCCAACCTTGACCCCTTCGACACCCGGGCCGATCGCTTCGACCCAGCCGGCGTTCTCGTGGCCCATGATGTATGGAAGCTTGACGTCGACCTTGCTGCGCCAGATGCCTTCAACGATGTGCAGATCGGTGCGGCAGACACCGGCACCGCCGATGCGCACGATCACGTCCATCGGGCGCGAGATCTTCGGGTCAGTCACGTCCTGGAATTTGACGAACTCCTTCGCCGTCAGCTTCTCGTCGAACTCATGAAGCACCGCCGCTTTCATTGAACAGCCTCCCCGGCAAAATTTTTTACTCTGTCGATCTGACGCGATCGCCATCCCGCTAGATAGTTCAGCAAGGGCTGTGCCAAGCGCACAACGGCCTGATCTTTCTATTGTTCTTGCCGTCGCGGGAGTGCTCGCGCCGATCCGCCTCGGAGCAGACTTTGCGCGCGACTGTTCCGAGACGGAACAGTTTGGCGGCTGCAACAGCGCGTGAGCAGAAATTTGGATTTTCAGTTGTTTGATCTATGATCACGACAACCGCGCCACGCGCGAGAACGACCCGAACCGGGCTACGACCAAGAGGAATTCGCCAAGCAGCGACTCCGGGAGGAGCTAGGATGCTGACCGCCAGCCGACGCATGGACAATGCTTGGATGACGCTCGATCACCGCGGCGCGCCGCCGGCAGAGCTTCTGTCAGCCGATATCTACGACAGCTGGATGCGCTGCATTTCGCTTGGTCTCGATACATTGCGCCCTCCATCGCCCGAGTTCGTGAGCACCGCAGTTCTGCGCCAGGAGCAGCAGCGCTGTTCACTGATTCGCGGCCTCGCGCTCGCGGAGATGCACACGCTGCATCAGCAGATTGCCGGCTCCAATTTCATGATCGCCTTTGCGAATGCCGACGGCCTGCTGCTCGACATCATCTCGGACTCGAGCTTCAGTGATGCCTCGAACGCCGCGAGCATTCGGCCCGGCACCATCTGGACCGAAGCCATTTGCGGCACCAACGGCCTCGGCACCGCCGCGTATCTCAAGCGGGCCATCGTCGTTCACGGGGGCGAGCACTTCTTCTCGCGCTACAACAATCTTACTTGCATCGCGGCGCCGATCTTCGCGCCCGATGGCGAACTGGCCGGAATACTGGACGCGTCATCGGATTGCATGTCGCGGCAGGCGCATACCCAGGCACTCGTCGCGATGGCCGCAACCCAGATCGAGAATGGTCTGTTCCGCGAGCATCACCGCGGAAACATCCTGATCGCTTTCCATAACCGCGGCGAGTATCTGCATACGTTGAGCGCGGGCCTGCTGGCCGTCGATAACGAGGGCAGGATCCTTGCAGCCAACAGGGCCGCAAGCGTCCTGCTGCATGGCCTGCCAGCCTCGCCGGGTCGTCGCTTCGCCGACGTCTTTCGTACGAAATTCAGCGCCTTTGTCGATGAAGGCCGGCGCAAGGAACGCCAGCGCCTCGAGGACGAGGTCGGTAGCCAGTTCGTCGCAACAATCGAGAACGCACGCCAGTTCTCGATGATGCAAGCGATCTCGCGGCCACGCCCGCCGACGCCCAAGGACGTCGCCACCCAGTTCGTCTCCGCCGATCCGGCGATCGCATCCGTTGTCCAACGGGTGGGAGTCGCTGCGGTCCGCAAGATGCCGATCCTGATCCGTGGCGAAACCGGCACCGGCAAGGAGCAACTCGCGCGCCATGCTCATGCCGCCAGTGGACGGGCCGGCGCTTTCGTCCCGGTGAATTGCGCAGCGCTCCCCGACAGCCTGATCGAGGCGGAGTTGTTCGGCTATGCTGAGGGGGCTTTCACGGGAGCGAAAAAGGGCGGCGCTGCGGGACTGTTCAAGGAAGCGGACGGCGGAACGCTTTTCCTCGACGAGATCGGCGACATGCCAGTGACGCTGCAGGCCGTACTGCTGCGTTTTCTGGACGATTGGACTGTCCGGCCGGTCGGCGGCACCAAACGTCAGGTCGACGTCCTCCTGGTGTCTGCCACCAATGCCAATCTCGACGACTCGATTGCGAAGGGCCGATTCCGATCGGATTTGCTGTTTCGCCTCAACACGCTGGAGGTGACGTTGCCGCCTTTGCGCGAGCGTTCCGATTTCGCCGAGATCGCGCGCCATTTGATCCACAAGATCGATCCCTTGATGGATTTGACCGAAGGGGCGATCGATCATTTGGCCGAACTCGATTGGGGTGGAAACATCCGCGAACTGCGCAACGTGCTTTCCCGATTGTCGCTGGCCGAGCCGGGAGATCTGATCGACGAGACATCGGTCGAGTCCGTACTTGCACATTCAGGCGGTGAGCGCCTGGCTGGGAAGGCGGCGGGTGGTGGGCTCAAGGCCAATCTGCATGAGATTCAGCGCTCGCATGTGCTGACCGCGTACGCCGAAACCGGCAACAACATCAGCAAGACGGCGCGCCGCCTTGGCGTGTCGCGCAATACGATCTATCGCGCCCTGCGCGGCAACAAGGACTAGCACAATCGCGGCGAAGGCGCCGCGACGACTCGATCCGGCTGTAACTGGAGGCGCTGAAGTCCAGCCCCTCGCCGGGTTCAATTGGGAGTGTCGCCATGTTCGAACCGGAAAACAGTCTCGAAGCCCTGATGCAGGCTGCCGCAAGGGACGCCAGCATCGTTCCCGCATTCTATCGCGCCTTGCTCGAGACGGAGATTTACATTCTGACGCCGGAAGCGCCGATGAAGCCTGGACGCCGTCGCTCGCTCAAATTTCAGGAAGAGATCAACGTCGCAACGGTCGACTTCCAGAACATGAGATGGCACCCCACCTTCACCTCAAAGAAGCGCATCTACGACTATATAAAGCAGCCTGAGGTGTGCCTTGGCGCCGCTGCGCGCAATCTGTTCGAAATGTTGCCCGACTCTAATTTCTGGCTCAATCCGTTGTCCGAATGTCAGAAGCCGCTGCCCGCCACCGAAATCGCTCTCCTCATGAGTGGCAAGATCTTCGGCATGGCGGTGAAGTCTGCGCGATAGGCGCGGCGCCCGTGCGACATTGCGCCCATCCGGTTTGCTTCAACAGCGGTTCATAGCCGCACTTGTCAGACGTTGTCGGGCTCAGGCCGATCAACGGGCCTGAGGCGGTCATCGATGTAGCGCCTGAGCGCCGCGGCCGCGTTCAGCATGTGCGCACGCATCCTGCGCGATGCTGAATCGCCATCGCCCTCCGCGATCGCCTGCATGATGGCCTCATGCTCCTCGCGAGACCGCCGAATACGATCGCCCTGGCGCAATTGGGTTCGACGGAAGGCGCTGAGACGGGCGCGGACATCTTGCGCTTGCTCCGCAAGGAACGAGTTGTGCGTCGCCCGATAGATGCATTCGTGGAATTGCCGGTTGAAGGCATCATAGGCATCAACGTCGTTCGCCTCGACCATCGCACGCGATCCGTCGTGGAGCTCGATCAGGTGACTTCGCTCGAGCGGCGTCATGCGAAAGGTCGCAAGCCTGACGCACATCGCCTCCACCTCGGCGCTGGTCTCGAACATGTCCATGATGCGCTCGGGTGTCATGCGTGCAACGACGACCCCACGACGCCCACGGACCTCCACCAACCCGCTGACGGCGAGCTGCCGGAGAGCCTCCCGCACCGGAGTCCGGGAAGCCCCAAAGCGATCGGCAAGCTGCTGTTCTTCCAACGCCGACCCGGCGACGAGCGCGCCGGATGCTATCTCGTCTGTGAGCGCGTTTCGGATGCGGTCGGAAAGCAGACCACCATCGTCTTCCGCTTCGGCTACGACTTTCAAGAAGCTCACCATTTTCAGTTACCCGTGATCGCGCGCACTGCGAAATACAGGACCGAGGGGGCAACCAGACACCCCAAGCCGGTATGAAATGTCGCAGTCAACGCGCCATACGGGACCAGACGCCGATCGGTTGCCGCAAGCCCTCCGGAAACGCCGCTGACCGTTCCCATCAAGCCGCCGAACACCATTGCGCTGCGCGGATTGTCGAGGCCGATCATCTTCGCCACGAAGGGCGTACCGATCATCACGATCACTGCCTTGAATACACCGGTCGCGATCGAGAGCGCAATGACCGGTGAGGATGCGCCGATCGCCGCCCCCGTGACCGGCCCCACGATATAGGTAACCGCGCCGGCACCGATCGTCGTCAATGATTCGGCGTCGGTGTAGCCAAACGCCGCGGCGACGATGACGCCCAGAATGAACGGAACGACGGTTCCCAATCCGAGTGCAATCGCACCGATCACGCCGGCCTTGCGCGCTTGATCGACATCGACCTCGAAGGCGGTGGCGACGATGGCAAAGTCCCGGAGCATCGCCCCTCCCATCAGGCCGATCCCGGCGAGCGCCGGCAGGTCGGCCACACCCTTTTCACCGCCGGTGGAGATGCCTCCGAAAAAGGCCAGCACGAGACCCAGCATGATCGCGATCGCCGAGCCGTGAATGCGCCCGAAGGTGAGATATTTCGAGATTGATCCGGATATCCACATCAGGATTCCGACGGCGGCGAACGCGGTCACCAGCGAATTGGCGGTGAGAACGTGAGACATCATGTTCATCCGATCCTCCCGGACTTGAAGTGAGGCACCGGCGCGGCGAGCACCTCAGCCTCTCGCGCCTCGATCTCGTCCATCGTCTCGACACGACCGCTGAACCGACCGATCAGGGCCACCATCGCGAAACACACCGCGACCGCCCCGATCCCCGCAATGACGACGATCGGACCGCCTTTTGCAGCAGCGACCACGTTCTGCTGCGCCGCCATCGCGACCACGATTGGAATGTAGAAGCTGCCCCAGAACTCGACGCCGGTCTTGAGCCCATGGCTGAGCAGGCCGCGCCGCGCCAGCCAGAGCCGGGCCGCGATCAGGAACATCATCGCAATGCCGACGCCGCCGACATTGGCCTTAACGCCGAGGGCAACGCCGAGCAGGTCTCCCAACAGGCCTCCGAGCAGGGTGCAAATCGCGAGCAGTGCAACGCCGGAAATGGTCACGGGCGCCTCCCCTCAGAGAATGAGGCGCGATGCCCCTGGCTTGGACGCCTTGTATGCATTCGCATCTCAAATTTCCTCCTATGTATGCGAATATCGATCGCTTATGAATTTGTGTATACACTAATTGACAATGCAATACAATACGAATACATTGATGTCTGTCGAAGCCAATCCCGCATGCCAAGGAGCCGAGATGAGCGATTGGGGTATGCAAAAGGCCGCCCTCGGAGAGCGCCTGGCGGCCGGTCAACGGCACGCAAAGGGCAAGATTGTTCCGATCCCGAGCCTGCCTGCGTTTCTGAAGGCGGTGATCCGATCCGGCGATCGGGTGTGCCTCGAGGGCGACAATCAGAAGCAGGCCGACATCCTCGCCTCGGCGCTGGCGAACCTCGATCCCGCGGACATCCGCGACCTGCACATGGTGCAATCGGGCGTGGTCCTGCCCGCGCACCTCGACATCTTCGACAAGGGAATCGCGCGACGGCTCGACTTTTCCTATTCAGGGCCGCAGTCGGCCCGCATCGCGCGGATGCTGTTCGGGGGAAAGATCGAACTCGGCGCCGTCCATACCTATCTCGAGCTGTTCGCCCGCTACTTCATCGACCTGACGCCGAACGTCGCTTTGATCGCGGCTGTCAGTGCCGACAAGGACGGCAATCTCTATACGGGGCCCAATACCGAGGACACTCCGACTGTCGTCGAGGCGACGAGTTACAAGAACGGTGTCGTCGTGGCGCAAGTCACCGAGATCGTCGACAAGGTCCCGCGCGTCGACATCCCCGGCGACCTCGTGCATTTTGTGGTCGAAGCTGGCCGACCGTTCTACGTCGAGCCGCTCTTCACCCGCGACCCGGCAGCCATCACTGAAACCCAGATCCTGACGGCGATGCTGGCCATCAAGGGAATCTACGCGCCTTACGGCGCGCGTCGGCTCAATCACGGAATCGGCTTCAATACCGCCGCGATCGAGTTGCTGCTGCCGACCTATGGCGAGAAGCTCGGCCTCAAGGGCAAGGTTTGCACCCACTTCGCGCTCAATCCGCATCCCACGATGATTCCGGCGATCGAAGCCGGATGGGTCGACCAGATCCATTGCTTCGGATCGGAAGTCGGCATGGAGGATTACGTCGCCGCGCGCTCCGATATCTTCTTCACCGGGCCTGACGGATCGCTGCGCTCCAACCGTGCCTTCTGCCAGACGGCGGGCCTCTATGCCTGCGACATGTTCATCGGATCGACGCTTCAAATCGACCTCGAAGGCCACAGCTCGACGGTGACGACCAGCCGCATCGCAGGCTTTGGCGGCGCGCCCAACATGGGCTCCGACCCTCGCGGCCGCCGTCACCCGAGCGAACCCTGGCTCAAGGCGGGCGCCGAGGCCGCGCCCGACTCCTCCCCTGCGCTGCGCCGCGGCCGCAAGCTCGTGGTGCAGATTGGAGAGACCTTTGGTGACCGCAATGTCCCGCTCTTCGTCGAGCAGCTGGATGCGCTTGAACTGGCGCGCAAACTCGATCTCGATCTGGCGCCGGTGATGGTCTACTCCGACGACGTGACGCACATCGTTACCGAGGAAGGCATCGCCAACCTCCTGATGTGCCGCAACAAGGACGAGCGCGAGCAGGCCATCCGCGGCGTTGCCGGCTACACCGACGTCGGCCGGGCGCGTGATGCGAAGCTCGTCGAGCAGCTCAGGCAGCGCGGCGTGATCCGGCGCCCTGAAGATCTCGACATAGATCCGCTCGACGCCGACCGGCGCCTGCTGGCGGCCCGCTCGATCAAGGATCTCATGCTGGCTTCCGGCGGCCTCTACCGTCCGCCCAGCCGCTTCCGGAACTGGTGAGGAGTTTTGCATGGAAACGCTCAGCTTCAGACTATCTGCCCCGACGCGCGCCGGCGGCACCCGCATGCAGGCGATCGTCGGCGTCGTCGCCTCCGGCAATCTCGAGGTGCTGCTGGAACGCGCTTCGCCGGCCGACACCTGCGTGATCGACATCGCGACCGCGGCCCACGGCTTCGGCGCGGTGTGGGACGCCGTCGTGCGCGACTTCGTCGCCCGCCGCCCTGCCGGTGGCTTGCGTATCTCCATCAATGACGGCGGAGCCCGGCCCGACACGGTCGCGCTGCGCCTCGCGCAAGGCATCCGCAAGATCGAGGAGCCGGAACGATGACCGCGGCCACAGCCAATACGGTTTCGCTGAGCTGGTACGAGGCGAGCGCCCGGCAGCGCATAGAAGCGCTGGTCGATGCCGGCAGCTTTGCCGAATTCATCGGTCCCGAGCAGCGCGAGATGAGCCCGCATCTGGCGATCTTCGACCTGCCGGAGCAGTTCGACGACGGCATCGTCGTCGGACGCGGTCGCCTGGAAGGATCGCCGGTGCTCGTCGCAGCGCAGGAAGGTCGCTTCATGGGAGGCGCCTTCGGTGAGGTCCACGGCGCCAAGCTCACCGGCCTGCTGCGCGCGGCACGCACACTGAACCAGGATGTGCTGATCCTGTTCGACACCGGCGGCGTTCGTCTCCAGGAGGCCAACGCCGGCGAGCTCGCGATCTCGGAAATCATCCGCGCGGTGGTCGAGGCGCGGCGCGCGGGCGTCAACGTGATCGGACTGATCGGCGGACGCGCCGGATGCTATGGCGGCGGCAGCCTGATCGCCGGCAGCTGCTCACGCCTCGTCGTTTCCGAGCAGGGGCGGATCAGCGTCAGCGGCCCCGAGGTGATCGAGACCAACAAGGGCGTCGAGGAATTCGACTCACGCGATCGGGCCCTGGTCTGGCGCACGATGGGAGGCAAGCACCGCTACCTCATCGGCGGCGCCGACACGTTCGTTGACGACGAGGCGCTGGCGTTTCGACAGGCGGCGATCGATGCACTCAGGATCAGGCGCGATTGCGGCGTAACGGTTCTCGAAGCCGAGCAGAAGCGCCTGGAACGGCGCCTGCAGCGCTTCGGAGCGTCCAAGGATGCCGTCGAGATCTGGCAGGCGCTGGGCGTCGGTCAGCCGGCCGATATCCCCTCACTTTCGACCGACGCGTTCCTTCGCGCGGCAAGCAACAGGGAGAACGCCGATGACGCTCGATGACATTCTGGCGAGCCTGTTCCCCGGCGGCAGCGATATCGACGTCACCGCCGCGATGATCGCGGGAAAGGCGGTCCTTCCCGGTGCAGGGCCGGTCCACGTGCTCGGCATCACGCAGGGACAGCCGCTCGGCGTGGACGAGGCGATTGTGCTCGCAGGACGCGTGATCGAGATCGTCAGATCAGGCGATCGGGCTCCGATCCTGTTCCTGGTGGATTCCTCAAGCCAGCGCATGAGCCGACGCGACGAATTGCTCGGCCTCAGCGAATACCTGTCGCATCTCGCCAAAGCCTTGCTGCTGGCGGAAGCGGAAGGCCACCGCACCGTCGCCCTGCTCTACGGCGGCAGCGCGGCCGGAGCGTTCATCGCGACCGCGCTTGCCGCCGGCACGCTGGTCGCGCTGCCCGGCGCGCATCCCGCGGTGATGGATCTGCCGTCGATGGCGCGGGTCACCAAACTTCCGATCGATGTGCTCAAGGCCAAGGCGGAAGCAACACCAGTGTTCGCTCCGGGCCTCGAGAACATGGTGCAGACCGGCGGCATTCACGTCGTCTGGGACGAAAATGCCCCTTTGGCGCCGCAGCTTGCGGCCGTGCTGCAAAGGCCGCAAGGACAGGATGATCGCGGCCGGCTCGGCGCCGAACGCGGCGGACGGCGGAAAGCGGCCGAACTGGCTGAGCGAGTTGCCGTCGCGGCAGCCTTAGATCGGGGATCGCAAGATGGTTGAAGCTCTCGCGCGCCACAGCATGGTGAAGGCCTCGGCATCTGGATGGACCGCCGTGATGAGCCGATATCCCCAACTCGCCGGCGAGCCGATCGTCGCAGGCTGGGCGCACGTCGGCCGTCCCCTCATCGTTCGCCGGCCGGCTTGCAGCGATACTGCCGGCATGATTCCGCTCGGTCTGCCACTGCCGCCGAGCCACGGCAAACGGCGCATTGCGATCTCGCTCGCCGCGGCCGATATCGTCGCATCCGCCCCGCCCCCATTGCTGGCCGACGCGGCCGCGACGGCGCCCGCAGCTTGGCGCGAGACGATCGACGAGCTCCTCCAGCTTTTGCCGGAGACCCGCACCTTTGGCAGCCTGGCCTGGCAGCATCTCACCGGCCTTCCCTATCTTTCGAACAGTTCGGACCTTGATCTGCTCTGGCCGCTGTCGGCAGCCGAACAAGGCGATACTCTGCCGTCCGACATCGCCCGGATTGCACAACGGGCGCCGATGCGGCTGGACGGTGAGATCGTCGGTCCGGCAGGAGGGGTTCAATGGCGCGAACTGACCGGCACTGACGAGGACGAAGTGCTTGTGAAAGGCCCGACCGGGGTCACCAGCACGACGCGTGCAGCCTTTCTCGCAGGTCACGTGTCATGAACGTTGCTCTCAAATGGCAATCGCTGCCGGGATCCGCGCTTGATGCGGAGCAGCTCGGCCATCTGGCTTCGTCTTGCCTGAAGCTCGAAGTCGAGACCTATCCCAAGCCGGGGCTGGTCAGCCATGTCGACAATGGCGCCCATGGCGACATGGACGCCGAGCTCCTGTGCCGCAGCGCTGAGACCCTGAAGCCGTTCTTCAGCGATCTGGCAGCCGCAGGCGCCGAGGGCGCCGGCATGAACCGGTTGCGCGCGATCGGAGTTGCGGCGGAGCGCGCCATGCTCGCTGCAACCTGCGGCGTCAACACGCATCGCGGCGCGATCTTCGGATTAGGCCTGCTCTGCGCCGCGGCCGGATATCGTGGCGCGCTCGGCATCCGCAAATCCCTCGGCGACCTGGTGTCGCGGCGCTGGGACAAAGACATCCTTTCAGGTCCGATATCGCTGCGCAGCCATGGCGCCGTCGCCTCGCGGCGCTACGGCGCCGGCGGCGCCAGGGCGGAAGCGGCCGATGGCTTTCCGTCGGTGTATGACATCGCCCTTCCCGCGCTGCATGCGGCGCGGAAGCTCGTTCCTCATGATGAGGAAGCGGTCCGCATTCAGACATGCATGACGCTCATCGCCGACGTCACCGACACCAACCTGTTGCATCGGGGCGGACCGGAGGGATTGCGCTTTGCGCAGGCCAGCGCATCCGCATTTCTGGCGGCAGGAGGCATCGGATCTGCCGGCTGGCGGGGACGAGCGATCGACATTCATCGCGCATTCGTGGCACGCAATCTGAGCCCGGGCGGCTCGGCGGACCTGCTGGCCATGGCCCTCTTCGTCGATCGACTGGAACGCTGATGCTTGCACTGCTCTGCGGCGGACAAGGTACCCTCTCGGACAAGATCTTCGATCTGGTCGCGGAGCAGCCCGCCGCGGAGCCGGTTTTTGCCGCGGCAACCACCTGTCTCGGCGAAGACCCACGGCAACTCGTCAGGACACAAAGCGTGGACGAATTGTCCGCCAACCGTGTCAGCCAGATCCTTACCGTCACGTCGGTGCTCGCGATCCACGCCTGCATTGCCGACCTGCTGCCTGAACAGACCGCCGTCACAGGTTACAGCGTTGGTGAGATGGCGGCCTGGAGCATCGCCGGAATATGGACAGCCGACGAAGCCCTGCGACTGACGGATGTTCGTGCGCGCCAGATGGACCGCGCGGCCGGACCAGGTGGCCGCCTCGGCTACGTCCGCGGGCTCGACCGGGTCACGCTCGAACGTCTGCTTGAAAACCACCGCTGCGAGATCGCGATCAAGAACCCCGAGCTCCTGTTCGTGATCGGAGGCGCAGAGCGCGACGTCATCGAGCTCTGCCGGGATGCGACAAGACAGGGCGCCGCGCGCACCGGCCTTCTCGCCGTGAAAATCGCGTCGCACACGTCACACCTCGCGCAGGCCTGCGCGCCGCTGCAACAGGCGCTCGACCGCAGCAGACGCGCCCCCGTCGCAAGCGGGCTGATCCTGCTATCCGGGGGCGACGGCGAGCGCATCTTCTCTGCAGGGAGTGCAACAGTGAAGCTCGCAGACCAGGTCGCGTGCCCCATCGACTGGGAAGCGACCTTGGAAGCCCTCGCGGAGCTGGGAGTCACCAGGGTGCTGGACCTCGGCCCAGGACATGCGCTTGCAGAGATGGCGCGGGCCTTCCTGCCATCCATTCGGTGCTACGCCACGGACGGATTTCACACGGTCGACGGCTTGCGAAGCTGGGTTGCTTCCAACTAGCCGGCACGCATGACTTTAGACGTGGAGTGTCAAAGCAGGCGACGCAGAGGTGGCCGCCCAAAATGCCCTGCTCGGCGAAGCCGCTTACAACGGGTGTGTGGGGAAAGGTGGTAGCGGGAGAGCGCTACCATCGTTCCCCCCGACCGCTTTCCGCTGAATTTTTGGTGTGGCCTAAAGCGCGAGCCTCTAGCGGCGCGCTGCCTAATTTCGCATCCAGACCGGCGCACCAATCCAGAGCGACAGCTCCGCATTGAAATAAAATTTGATGGGATAAGTCTAAAAGACGACTTGATCCTTTATCTTTCTTTGGCCTTGCGACGTTCCAGCCATTCGATAGGTAAGCAGTAATGACCGATCAACAATTGGCTCTTCAGGCCGTCAGCGAAGCCCAATGCATACTGAACGAATACCTTCAGCCCCGCCCCCACGACAATGAGCGCATCCTCGACAGGTTGGTGGAGGTTCTTGAGCGGCCCGGTTTGATAGTTGCAGTGAGCCGGTTGCAGCAACGAAGTAGTCTCTGAGTGCTCAGATGACGAAACAATTTCCATTAATTCCTTTGGCCGCTTGCATCGCTACATTCTTGTTAGGGGGAACGCCAACTGCGCAGGCGAAACAACAATGCAGTGCCGCGATGCCACCAAATCGGCACGAGTATTGGTCTTGGCGCCTCATCGACGGACGAAAATGCTGGTACAAAGGCAAGCCCATGCTTTCAAAATCATTATTGGAGTGGCCTGTGCAGGTTTCGACGCGGCCGCGCCCCACTGAAGAGCTTGCAAGCGCCCTCATAGAGAAGCCTAGCGATCCGATAAATTCAGAAGAGTTGGCGCCGACGCACGGGAATACTTTCGATGCCCTTTGGCGCACCAGGGTTGAACAGCGGTAGACCTTGACCTTCAAATTGAGCGAGGCCGAGATTGCTACCCAGCCCTTTTCCGAACATGGCTATGTCGGGGGGAACGTTGGTAGCGGGAGAGGGACTTGAACCCCCGACCCCAGGATTATGATTCCCGTGCTCTAACCAGCTGAGCTACCCCGCCATGGGCTCGCGAACGTCGGCGTGCAGCCGCGGGTGCGAACGGGCGGCATATAAAGAGTGGCATGCTCGCCTGTCAAGCAAAGGCGGACATGTCAGCAACTTATTGCAGACAGAGGCTATTTCGGCGGACCGAGCGGTCGCCGCCGGGGCTGCCGGGCGGTGGAATCACAGGCGTGTTGCCGCCTTGCGGGGTCGGCGCCCGCATCTCGGGATCGACGCCGGCCGGCGGGCACAGCACGCCGTCGGATTTGGCGAGCTTGTCGCCCAGCGCCTGCCCGGTGGTGGTTCCCTCCGGAACTGCCCCACCGGGATGCGAAGGCTGTTGCGGCGCGCAATTCGCAGCGGCACGTTGCGGCGCCGGCGGCGCGGTCTGCGCCTGCGGAGTGGCGGGCCCGGGCGGCGCCTGCGCGGCGGCCACAATTGGCGCCAGCATCAGCACACAGGACAAAGCGAGTGTTCGATTGATCCTCATGAGGAGAAAACCGTGACGACGCGCCGATGTTCCCTTTGAAAATCGCCGCAACCTCACGATTTGCGGAAACGGATCAGCGAGAAGTGGCCCATCGGCGGCATCGGCCGACGCTCCGCGAGGCTGACACCGCCATGCTTGGCCGCCCAATCGGTCAGCCGCTCCCAGGGAAATTCCGGACGCCAGCCGAGCCGCCGCGCCAACGGCGCAAAGGCGAGCTCGAAGATGCGGCGCGGACCGCTCTCGGCGCCGATGTGATTGACCAGGATCAATTCGCCGCCCGGCTTCAGCACGCGAACAAAATCATCCAGCGTCGCCTCGGGATCCGGCACCGCGGTGATGACGTATTGCGCGACCACAGCGTCGAAGAACGAATCCGGAAATGCGAGGTTCTTGGCGTCCATCACCGCCAGCGTCTCGACATTGGAGAGGCCCAGCGCGCGCACGCGCTTGAGCGCCCGCCGCAGCATCGGTTCTGAAATATCGACGCCGCACAGTCTTGTGGTGCGCGCATATTCCGACAGCGACAGCCCGGTGCCGACGCCGACATCGAGCACGCGCCCGCCGATCCGGTCGGCCTCCGCAATCGTCGACTGACGGCCCTGATCGAACACCTTGCCGAACACCAGATCGTAGATCGGTGCCCAGCGGCCATACGCCTTTTCGACCCCCTCGCGGTCGATGTCCCCAGCCATTCCCTGCCCCGAATTTTCTTTGATCTATCCGCGAACCGCTTCGGCAAGCGCCGCATCCCGTACAGCCGCCCGCGCGACGCGGCTCGCGCTCGCACTCCTGATGAAGCCGCCGCCGAGCACACGCGCCTGCCCCGAGGCTGCGTCGTAGAACACGCAGGCCTGGCCGGGCGACACGCCCTCCTCGCCGGCGACGAGCTCGACCTCATAGCCGCCATCGGCGGCGCGCAACCACGCCGGCTGCGGCGCACGCGTCGAACGCACGCGGACATACATCTCGATGCCCTCGCCGATCACGCGATCCAGCGCGCCGTCGCCGATCCAGTTGACGTCGCGCAGCGCGATGCGATCCATCCGCAGCGCCTCGCGCGGCCCGACCACGACACGGCGCGTCGCCGCATCGAGCTTGACCACATAGAGCGGACTGCCCGAGGCAATGCCGAGGCCCTTGCGCTGGCCGACGGTGAAATGAACGATGCCCTGGTGCTGACCGACGACATGGCCGTCGAGATCGACGATATCGCCCGGCGCGATCGCATTCGGCTTCAGCCGTCCGATGATATCGGTGTAGCGGCCGGTCGGCACGAAGCAAATGTCCTGGCTGTCCTGCTTGTCGGCGACCTCGAGCTCGAAGCGCCGCGCCAGCTCGCGGGCCTGCGGCTTGGTCATGTCGCCGAGCGGGAAGCGCAGGAAGTCGAGCTGCTCGCGGGTGGTGGCGAACAGGAAATAGCTCTGGTCGCGGTCGGCATCCGCCGCGCAAGTCAGCGAGCGCGATCCGTCGGCCAGCCGGCGCGAGGCGACATAGTGGCCGGTGGCGAGCGCCTGCGCACCGAGCTCGCGCGCGGTTGCGAGCAGATCACGGAACTTGACCGAACGGTTGCACTCGATGCACGGCACCGGCGTCTCGCCGAGCGCGTAGCTGTCGGCGAAATTGTCGATCACGGATTCCTTGAACCGGCTTTCATAGTCGAGCACGTAATGCGGGATGCCGATCCGCTCGGCGACATTGCGCGCGTCGTGGATGTCGCGGCCGGCGCAGCAGGCACCCTTGCGATGGGTCGCGGCGCCATGGTCGTAGAGCTGCAGCGTGATCCCGACCACGTCGTAGCCCTGCGACTTCAACAGCGCAGCCGTCACCGACGAGTCGACGCCGCCGGACATGGCGACGACGATCCGTGTGTCTTCAGGGCGGCCTTCGAGATCCAGACTATTGAGCATCTTCAAGGGGTCATTGAGCAGTGTCGCGGCGAGCTTACGCACTCCGCGACGAAATTGGAAAAGCCTTTTATCCAGAAAGCCTTAGAACGAATCCACGGCGGCTTCGGTCGGTTCAGGACGCGTTGGAGGCCACCTTTAATATAGGCCGTATTCCGGTGAGGCAATCCGGCGGAAACGACGCCTTGTCGCGCGCGGACGGCAAATCTTGCCGCCGGGCAAAAAGGAGACCCGTCGGGAACCTGTTCCGGTCCATGAACGCGACACGTAACCATTTGAAATAGCTGAGTATTTATTGCGCGCCATGATTGGCCCGCTCCTTGCTGACAAAAGCCCGGAAGTCTCATTTGCGAGGGTTGGCAGTGGTCAGCGTCACGTCGGAAGCATTGGCAAGCCGGTCTTTTCAGGGCACGACGCCGCGGTCGTCGCGGCCCGACCCCGCCGCGCAGGCGGGGAACGACGGCTTTGCCGCGCTGGTCGACAGCAGCACTGTGTCCAGCAACGACTCGAGCCGCTACGACTCGCAACCGGCGCCGTCGCGCCGCTCCGACGATTCGTCCTCGACGACGGATACGCGGTCCCGCGACACCACGACGGCCCCCGACCGGACGCGGGATTCCAGCAATTCGCCTGACGACAAGAAGGTCGACAGCGACAGCGACGCGCCGCGCAAGACCAAGTCGAAATCGAAGTCGGATGACGCGAGCACCGATACGCCATCCACCGATGACACGCCGCCCACGACGCAAGCCGTTCCGCAGCCCAATCCATCCAGTGCTGCCACGGCCGCCGCGGTGATTGCTGCCGCGACCGCTGCACCAGCAGCTGACCCGGCAGCGACGGCCACCACGCCGTCCGACCAGCCGGCCGCACCGCTTGCAATCGCGGCCGCGGCGATAGCGGCGAGCGCTGCCATCGCCGGCACCGGAGCGCCGGGCAGCAGCGGGGCGCCTGCCGGCGCCGACACCGCAACGGCGGCGGCCACGACGGCGAATGCCGGCAAGGTCGCCAAGGCGGCCGGCGTCAAGACCGAGACTCCAGTCATCACCACAGCCGATGCAACAACGGCCGAGGGCGCAGCGACAGCGACCGGCGACGCGACGCTCGCTGCAACAATTGCCGCCGGAACGCCGACGAAGACGACGACGCAGGCCAAGGTCCAGGTGACCGCGAAGGACGCGACCGCCACGGCACCTGCAGACCAGGACAGCGCAGCCACGGGCAGCAGCAGCGCCGCACCGGCTGCGCCCACCACCATCGTTCCCGCGGCCGCGCCGGCGGCCGCCGTTGCCGGCAAGGCAAAGGCTACCGACGGTGCCGCCGATGCGATCAAGGCCGATGCGAGTGGCGACGGCAGCGCCGCGCCGACGCCGCCAGTCGGCGGCCACACGGCTGCGTCGACCCAGCTCACCACGCCCGATCCCTCCGCGCAGGCTGCGAACGCAGCTCAGCCGCAACTCACGACCACGCAGACGACGCCATCCGCGACCGCGCAATTGACCGTGACCACCGCCGCGCAAAGCGCCGCCGTGCCGCTCAGCGGGCTTGCGATGCAGATCGCGGCCTCCGCGAAGAGCGGCAAGAGCCGCTTCGAGATCCGGCTCGACCCCGCCGAGCTCGGCCGCATCGACGTCCGCATCGATGTCGATCGCAACGGCCAGGTGACCTCGCATCTCACCGTCGAACGCCCCGAGACGCTGTCGATGCTGCGCCAGGACGCCAACCAGCTGCAGCGCGCGCTCGACAATGCCGGCCTGTCGACCGGCAATGGCGGATTGCAGTTCAGCCTGCGCAACCAGTCGCAGTCGGGCCAAAACAACAATGGCCAGTCCAACCCGAACGCCCACCGTTTGATCGTCGCCGAGGAGGACAGCGTTCCCGCCGCGGTGGCGGGCCGCTCCTACGGACGCGCAACCGGCGCCCTCGGCGGCGTCGATATCAGAGTCTAAGGAATTCACGATGTCAGTCGATGCAACCATGCCGACGCCCGTCGTCTCAGCACCGGGCACCAGCAACGGAACGAGCTCCGGAAGCAGCAGCAGCTCCGGCAGCGGCTTGACGACGTCGTCGCAGGGCATTGCCGACAATTTCCAGACCTTCCTGACACTGCTCACGACCCAGTTGCAGAACCAGAACCCGCTCGATCCACTCGACACCAACCAGTTCACCCAGCAACTCGTGCAGTTCGCCGGCGTCGAGCAGCAGCTGAAATCCAACGATCAGCTGAAGTCGCTGATCGAGATCGAGAAGAGCGCGCAGTCGACGCAGGCGCTGGTCTATGTCGGCAACACCGTCGCGGTCGACGGCAGCAAGACGCAGTTCGACAAATCGGCGACCTGGAATCTGGTGTCCCCGCAAGCCACCAGCGCCACCATCACGATCACGACCTCGACCGGCCAGACCGCCTATTCCGGCAATTTCAGCCTGAAGCAGGGCAATGCCAGCTTCGTCTGGGACGGCAAGGGCAATGACGGCACGCAGTGGCCGGCCGGCACCTACACGCTGACCGCCACCGGCAAGGATTCCAGTGGCAAGGACCTCGCGATTTCCACCGAAGTGCAGGGCGTCGTCGACTCCGTCGACCTGACCGCCTCGCCACCGCTGCTCTCGATCGGCGGGCAGACCTACACTACCGACAAGATCAAGCGCGTGGTGCGCGGCACGTCGAGCTCGAGCTAGCCGCAACCTGCGGGCGCTGCGCGCGTTGTCGTTCGCTAGCGCGCCGCATACGCACATGTCGTCCCGGCGAAGGCCGGGACCCATACGCCGCAGCAGATGTGGCTGACGGGACTCGTCGTTCCAGCGGTGCATAACAATCGGCATCTGTGGTTGTGGGTACCGGCCTGCGCCGGGACGACACCGAGTGTGTGGCGCCGACGATGGCGATGGTTCTCGATTCACTGTCAAACAACGCGGTGTCATCACCCGCGAAAGCGGGTGATCCAGTATTCCAGAGGCAGCGGTGCTTGAACCGAGAGGCCGTGGCGTACTGGATCGCCCGGTCGAGCCGGGCGATGACAGTGAGGATGGGGATACACTTCCGCGTTCTCGCGGCATGATTTGCCCGAGCTTTGCTTGTCGTGCCGCCCTCTCCTCAAACAGAGGGCGCAGGGAAAGCCGGGTGCCGATCGCACCCATGGGCCCCGAGCAATGGGTAGAAAGCTCGGGGGTAGGACCACAGGTGTAACCGGAGCAATCCGGCTTTCCCTGCGCGATGGGTTACGGCTTACTTCGTGCTCTCCCCGGCGAGACTGGGCTTGTTTGTCACCGCTTTTCGCAAACGCAGCGCGTTTGCGAAGAGGACACCGGCCGCTAGGGCGTCAGGACCACACGACTTCACCGTCCGCCTCACGCGCACTCGTCAGTTGCGCAATCGGCGTCCACCGCATCTCACCGCAACACCCGTGACGATCGCGAAGCGCCCCTCGATCGGGTAAGACGAACAGTTCATACACTGAGTTGGGTATTCCGGGAAACCGAAATGTTTTTGCTGCCGAGGATTGACAAGTTTTGCTGAGTTGCCCGTCGTGTCGAATTGGCAACACCGGTTGCCATCACGATCTCCAGGGAGATAGAAGCGCCAGCGGCGTGCCTGTGATGCAAGGTCTTGCAATGGATGTCCTGCCTGAGCGACACTCTCAATTCCGGATGATTGCCGCCCTCACTGCTCCCGCGCGCGATGAGTTGATCGAATGAAGCCAGCTCCGGGCCATCGACGGCCAATCCACCACTCGCCAATTTTCTGGATCGGCATCGCACTGTGCCTCGCAGCGATCGCGATCTACCTGTGGTCCGACGATCTTTCCTGGCGACCGACACCGCGTCCGCAATGAAGAACGATCTAGCGATAGCGGCACCAGTCCTTCCGTCGGCTGCCAAAGCGCGATTAGATCGTCATCGCGCTGTAGCTCGTTGTTTAAGCATGATCTTTTTGGAATGCCGCTTCGCACTTCCGGATCGTGCTCTGGCAAGCATTGCCCTCCATCTGCTGTTCACCTGAAACCGACTTCGGCAACTATCCGCTAAGCGTCCGGACGACTGTCGGCAGGCGGCGCGGCGTCCCGATGTCGCGCCCTTCATCGGTGGACACTGTAATGGTCACGGCTTTAGGATGCATCATTTCGACGACGCCTCCAGACGTCGTCACAGAAGCCAAATTTTTCCCGTCGGAGCTGCAAGGCTCGGGTGCAACCGCGCTGCGGAGAAAAGAGTATGGGTTTCGTCAACATTAGCTTCAACACTTTGCTGGCTAACCACCCAAGTATGACCGACGAATTCAAGACCATGATCAATGGTCCCATAAAGAAGTTTCACGACGAACCCGGGCACAAGAATACGTGCGTCTCGAAAATGTGTTGGGCGTTCAACCACGTTGATGGTCACTACATCAATTGCGACGGCGACTACGGCAAGGGCGGCGTACTCGTCAAAAAGGTGCGGTTTCTGATCGATAAGGATGGCTGGGAGTATATTTTTTCCACCCTCGATTTCCGGCAGTACCTCAATAATCGGTACGGCTCAGGGGAAATGTTTTCGAATACATCAAAGATCGGCGCCCGAAACGGGGTGATCATATTTGAACCAACTGACACCAGTAACATCGGTCATACCGACATCTGGATAAATGGCCAGATACACGATGCTGACATGTACTTTAGCAGTTGGTATTCGGCAGTGACAAGCGACAGGGTATTTTTCTGGGACCTGAACAAGTAGCGTGGCACGCCGCACGCCGATCACTTGGATCGGCTCAGTGAGAATCCTTTCGGGCGAGCCGGACGCCGCGCGGCGAATCGCCGAAACGCGTTCGGAACAGGCGATTGAAATAAGATACGTCCGAGAAACCGACCTCCAGCGCGATATCGGAAATTCGCTGACGGCTGGCGTGAGACTCGGTTAGCAATTTGAGCGCCCGTTGCAGACGCAATTCATTCAAGCGCTCGGTGAACGATGACCCCGATGACGCCATCAGGCGCTGCAGATAGCGAGGTGAAATGCCCTGGCAACGGGCGACCGTTTGAACGCTCAGCCCGGGCTCCTGAAAGTGTATGGCCAGGTAGTCGAGCACTGCGTTGTGCCGAGCGGCCACGACGGCGCTCGCGCTGCTCTCGCCCAAGGCAGGCCCCTCGCCGATTGCGAGCGCGATGAGATCATGGATGTGGGTCACGACCGTATCATGAAGCCTGGGGGCGGACAGCGCCCTCGTCTTAATGACCGACTTCAGATATGCCGTGAACAGCCGGAATGCTTCGGTCCGGTGCCAAATCGGCCGCATGGCCAGGCTTTCGACGTCGGTCAAGCGCTGCGCAAGCACCTCGCGCGGCACGGCCAGACCAAATTGCAATCCCTCGACATAAGTAACGCTGACGGGCTCGGAATGCAGAATTGCGATTGCATCGCTGCCGCGAACTTCAACTTCCCCGCCGCGCTGCGACAGCTGGCTTCCGCCGGAAGAGCAGAAGATTACGCCGATTGAGTCATCACCATCGGCAAGGTTCGCTTGCAAGCGCTTAAAACGCATGGAAGTGCCTTTTAGCGCGAGCGTACGCAAACCCCGAACCGCGTACAGGGACGCATCGGCCTGGAACGGAACGTTCGATAGAGGCTCGATATCTGCATGCACGACGCATCGCCCAAAGTGCTCGCGCCATGCGGGGATGCGAATGCGCTCCGGAAGATCGCGCGTTGAAAATCGATACGATATGAAATTGGCTGCGTCCGTAGGCATGGGGACCTCCAGCCTTCACAGAACATCAGAATGAAGTACTGCGGCACACCAACGTCGGAATCTGCATTTTTGCAATTCACGCACCGGCCTGCTCGTGATCCGTGCGCATGAGTCCAAGAAGCCCCGCTATCGGTCTGCTAGTCTGATTTGCCTGTGATTGATGGTAGTGTGAACTGGTTCACTCAGTGGCCAGAATATTACGTATATAATATCTGCGAAAGTCGCAGCCGATTTTTCTCCTTTAAGAGGATACGGTCGTGACGGCTCAATTTATGATTGCTGCCATCGGATTCAGTTCAAACATTCCTGGCAGAGTGCAAGCGCAAATCAGCCCTACGACCCTGTTTGCGATTGATCCAGCTTAAGGAGCCGCACGCAGGCTCCCTTGTAGAACTACTGATCTCGATCTTGTTTGGTCGCTCCGGCCAACTCGCTATCAGTATTCGTTGGACTGCCGGCGGCACCGTTGGTTTTTTGGCCCCGGTTGAAATGGTCGAAATCTGTCACATGGGAAGTCAGCCTTAGTGATCAGGAAAGGGTTCGATCATGTCCACCATATTCGACATGCTTTATCACGAGTACTGCCGTGCCCGCCTCGCCGAAATGCGGAAACAGCTTTTGATACCGGTCATCGGCGGAACCTTGCTGGCGCCGTCGGAGGACGATGATCCTTCTGGCCCCGACGAACGTGGCTGGCCCGCGAAAGCGCCGCCAACCATCGGATAGCTGCAGCGCGCAATCCCATAGGTTGACCGGAGGCTAGTCCGGCACGCGCACGCCTCGGAGCATCCGATCGGTTCACGGACCTGTAGGCGATCAGGCCGTGCGCGCACGCCAGACAGATCAACAGATGCTTGATCGAACCCACACTTCGAAGCGATTGATCGGCGAAACTCCGCCGGAGTTCAGATCGACCGGCCGCGACCCGCGCATCGATGTCTGCCGCGGGATCGCGTTATGGTGGATCTTTCTCGATCACATTCCAAATAACGTCGGAAGTTGGCTGACACTGCGCAACTACGGCTTCTGCGATGCCGCCGAGATATTCATGTTCATCTCGGGCGTGACCTGCGCACTGGCCTACGGCAGGGCGCGTCAGCGTGACGGCTGGAGCGGCATGATCGGCCGTTCGCTGCGGCGAGGATGGGACATCTATGCCGCCTTTCTGCTGCTTACGCTCGCTTGCGCCATCCTCGTCCACCTCACGGGCAGCGATCGTCTTGCCGACGAGGGCAATACGCGGGTCCTGTTCGAGCGTCCGGGCGCCACGCTTGCGCACGCCGCGATCCTGCAATACCGCCCTGTCAATACCGATGTCTTGCCGGTCTTTGTGATCTGTCACGTATTGTTCGCGCCGCTGTTGTGGCTGCTGCTGCGAGCCCCAAACATGACGCTTGGCCTTTCGTTGTTGCTTTATGCGCTGGTGCACGTCTTCGGCTGGAGCGTTCCTGCCTGGCCCGATGGCGTCTGGTTCTTCAATCCGCTGGCGTGGCAGCTGCCGGTCGTGCTGGGCGCATGGTACGTCATCGAGGGGAAGAGAATCCGAGGATGGGTGATGTCGCGCCCTGCGCTCATTCTTTCTGCTCTCTATCTGGCATTCAGCCTGGTCCTTGCGCTGGGCCAGGACATCAAGCTGGTCCCGCCAATCCTGACGGATCTGTTGTTTCCATTGGACAAATCGAATCTGAGTCCGTTGCGGCTGCTGCATTTTCTGGCGCTTGCGATCGTGGCGTTATGGCTGGTTCCCGAGGGCTGGCGAGGGCTATCGACGCCGATCCTGCGCAGCGCGCGGTGTTGTGGCGAGAATTCGCTGCCGATTTATTGTCTCGGCGTCCTGCTGGCGCTCGTCAGCCAGTATGATCTGTTCGACATCTCGAACCGGCTTTCGCTGCAGATCGTGCTCAGTCTTGCTGGCGTCCTGGTGATGATCCTCGTCGCGACGCTATTGAACGTGCTCAGCACCAAGCGCAAGCAGCAGGTCGACGTCGATGCCGTCGTGCATGACTTGATTCCACGCGCGAGCCATCACGGCATCCTCGACAGCCATGGCGCGCACATCCTCTAGAGCGTTTTCGAGCGAAGTGGGCACCGGTTCGCGTGAAGAAAACGCGTCAAACCAAGAGTCTAGAGCCCCGTTCCGATTCGATCGGAACGGAATAGGCTCTAGGCGGCACCGAATCGCAAAGCGGCCCTGGGAGCGTCGCCACGCCCCCAGGGCTGCTTTCGTTATCGCGCGTGGGAGAAGCGGGCGCGCTCGGCAGCGCAGTTGGCGCCCACGCTCACTTCGACTGCCCCGCAGCGTCGAGGATCAGCCGCGCGATCGCATCGGGCTGCGAGATCAGCGCGAGATGGCTCGCCTTCACCTCGATCGTGGTGGCGCCCATCCGCTTCGCCATGAAGCGTTCGAGATCCGGATTGATGGTGCGGTCTTCGGTCGAGACCGCGTAGTAGCTCGGCTTGCTGCGCCAGGCCGCGTGACTGACCTTGCCGGCCAGCAGCTGCTTGTGGAACGGCTGCTGCACGGCATAGAGCACCTTTGCTTTCGCTTCCGGCAGGTCGCCGGCGAAATCGCGCAGGAAGGCCTCTTCCGACAGCCGGCCTTCGTCGCCATCGAACACTATGCCGGCGCTGGCCGGCGGCGTCGGATAGGTCTTGGCGAGCGCGGTGTAGTCCTCGTCCGCATCGGGGGCGCGCGCGGCGACATAGACCAGCGCCGAGACATTCGGATGCACGCCGGCCTCGGTGACGATCATGCCGGAGAAGGAATGACCGACCAGCACCGTCGGGCCATCCTGGCGATCGAGCACGCGCTGCGCCGAGGCGACCGCTTCCGGCAGCGTGGTCAGCGGATTTTGCACCGACGTCACATTGAGCCCGGCGGCCTGCAAGCGCGCAATGACCTCGGTCCAGCACGAGCCGTCGGCGAACAGGCCATGCACCAGCACGACGTTGCGCGCCTTCACCGGCGACGTGGTCGCGGCCATGCCGCGCGAGGACACCAGCGAAGCTGCGGCTCCGGCAAGCAAGGCGGTCGAGAAAGTGCGTCTGTTCATCATCATGACAAGTGCTCGGATCGAGTGAGTGGAGGGGCGCGTCCACCTGCGGTGAACGGACAATCTCTCCTACGCAGGCGGTCGCGCGTCGTTACGGCGCGGGGCTGTCGTGTTCGTCAAGGAAACGTGACCGTGGTGATGACCGGCAATCTTTCGGCACATGCTGTCACGCGCGAGGTGATTGCGGAAGTGAGCAAAATATCAATGATCTCGCCAGGGGCTTACCCCTCTCCCTAACCCTGCCCCGCAAAGGGGGGAGGGAACCCTTCCAGCGGCGCGTCCCTCACGGCGGTTGAGCTATCGCACCGTGAAGTGAGCACACTGGACAGGCTCCCTCCCCCCTTGCGGGGGAGCGTTGGGAGAGGGGGCCGCTCGCTCCGGAGCCTGACGACAGGCCAACAATCGGCCCCCGACCGTCCGATCCGCCCCTCAGTTCCCGGCCGGTCCAACGAGATTCGTATTGAACGCTTGGGCTTAGGCAAATTTTAAACCGGCGGGCGTAGGTTACCTCTTGCGAGTTCAGTGGTTGAGAGTTTGTGAGTACGCCATGACAGAACCCCATCGCCCGAGGGTGAAATACGTCATCGGGCCTGACGGCAGCCCGTTAACGATTGCGGATTTGCCGGCCCCCGGTACCAAACGGTGGGTCATCCGCCGCAAGGCCGAAGTCGTCGCTGCGGTCCGCGGCGGCCTGCTCTCCCTTGAGGAGGCCTGCAGCCGCTACACATTGACCGTCGATGAATTCCTTTCCTGGCAGTTCTCGATCGACCAGCATGGTCTGGCCGGGCTGCGCACCACCCGGATCCAGCAGTACCGGCAGTAAATCCGCCCGTACCCGTGGCATTTGACGAAAACCGGCTTCGCTTTTCGAAGCCGGTTTTTTTCATGTCCGCGATTTTGCCGCGGTTCTTAACCTTCGTTAACCATATGGAAACCATACCCTAGGCAATATTTGCCCAGTCGGACCCGCTTGGGCCGAATCCCTGGGGGCCGTTGGTGCAAAGTCTGGTTGCTTTCCTGAGAGGTCTTGGTGCGGCCCGCCTCGGGGCCATGGTTGCGGTCACCGCAGCCCTGATCGGTTTCTTCGCTTTCGTCATCATGCGCGTCACCACGCCGCAGATGACCACCCTCTTCACCGATCTGTCGACCGAGGATTCCTCCGGAATCATCAAGGAGCTGGAGCGCCAGGCGATCCCGTTCGAGCTGCGCAATGACGGCGCCGCGATCATGGTGCCGAAGGACAAGGTGACGCGGCTTCGGATGAAGCTCGCCGAGGGCGGCATGCCCAAGGGCGGCGGCGTCGGCTACGAGATCTTCGACAAGTCGGACGCCTTGGGCACCACGAGCTTCGTCCAGAACATCAATCATCTGCGGGCGCTGGAGGGCGAGCTCGCCCGCACCATCCGCGCCATCGACCGTGTCCAGGCCGCGCGCGTCCACCTCGTGCTGCCGGAAAAGCCGCTGTTCTCGCGCGAAACGCCGGAGCCCTCGGCCTCGATCGTGCTCAGGGTGCGCGGCGCGCTGGAGCCGCAGCAGATCCGGGCGATCCGCCACGTCGTCGCCTCCGCGGTCAACGGGCTGAAGCCGCAGCGGGTCTCGATCGTCGACGAGGCCGGCTCGCTGCTGGCCGATGGCGCCGCCAGCGATGCCGACGCCGCGGTCGGCGACGAGCGCCGCGCCGCGTTCGAGAAGCGGATGCGCAAGCAGGTCGAGGACATCGTCTCCTCGGTGGTCGGCTCGGGCCGCGCCCGCGTCCAGCTCTCCGCCGATTTCGACTACAACAAGATCACCCAGACCTCGGACAAGTTCGACCCCGAGGGCCGCGTGCTGCGCTCGACCCAGACCCGCGAGGAAAGCAGCGCCACCGCCGACAATTCCGGCCAGGTCACCGTCAACAACGAGCTGCCGGGCAACCAGAACCAGGACAACGCCGTCCGCGCCCGCGACCAGAGCAAGAAGAGCGAGGAAACCAACAATTACGAGATTTCCCGCACCACCAAGACCGAGGTGACCGAGGCCGGCCGCGTCAACCGCATCTCGGTCGCGGTGCTGGTCGACGGCGCCTATTCCAAGAATGAAAAAGGCGAGATGGTCTATCAGGACCGCACCAAGGAGCAGCTCGACCGCATCGCCACCCTGGTCCGCTCCGCGATCGGCTTCGACCAGCAGCGCGGCGACCAGGTCGAGGTCGTCAACCTGCGCTTTGCCGAACCGCCGACCGCGCAGCCGATCGCCGAGCCGACCGGCCTGCTCGGCATGCTGCAATTCACCAAGGATGACGTGATGTACGTGATCGAGCTCGGCGTCATGATGATGCTCGGCCTGGTCGTGCTGTTCATGGTGGTCCGCCCGCTGGTCAAGCGCATCGTCGCCGCCGACGCCATTCCGGCGCTGATCGGCGCCGGTGTGCCGGCGATGGCCGAAGCCCACGCCGAGAGCGCGGGTGCCACCGGCCAGGCGCTGATCCCGAGCGGCAGCGGCGCGGCGCAACTG
This sequence comes from Bradyrhizobium septentrionale, assembly GCF_011516645.4. Taxonomy (NCBI): domain Bacteria; kingdom Pseudomonadati; phylum Pseudomonadota; class Alphaproteobacteria; order Hyphomicrobiales; family Nitrobacteraceae; genus Bradyrhizobium; species Bradyrhizobium septentrionale. The sequence goes on from NZ_CP088285.1 coordinate 1,373,466, forward strand.
ATCGACGTCGCCCAGATCCAGGGCCAGGTCCACGCCCAGGCCGTGCACCGGGTCGGCGAGCTCGCCGAGCGCAATCCGAACGAAACCGTCTCCATTGTCCGTCAATGGCTGAGCGAGCCGGTAGAGAACTGACATGGCCGCAGTACCCCAGACCACCAACGCCAACGACATCGCCACCGTCCTCTCGACGCTGGCGAACCGGCAGAGTGCCCGGCCCAAGGGAAAGCCGCTGCCCGGCCCGAAGCGCGCGGCGATCCTGATGCTGGCGCTCGGCGAGCAATATGGCGGCAAGATCTGGTCGATGCTCGACGACGAGGAAGTCCGCGAGCTGTCGGTCCACATGTCGACGCTCGGCACCGTCGAGGCCGATGTGGTCGAGGATTTGATGCTGGAATTCGTCTCGCGGATGTCGGCCTCCGGCGCGCTGATGGGCAATTTCGACGCCACCGAACGGCTGCTGCAGCAGTACCTGCCGGCCGAGCGCGTCACCGGCATCATGGACGAGATCCGCGGCCCCGCCGGCCGCAACATGTGGGAGAAGCTCTCCAACGTGCAGGAAGAGGTGCTCGCCAACTACCTCAAGAACGAGTACCCGCAGACCATCGCCGTGGTGCTGTCGAAGCTGAAGCCGGAGCACGCCGCCCGCGTGCTGGCGATCCTGCCCGAGGACATCGCGCTCGACGTGGTCGGCCGCATGCTGCGGATGGAGGCGGTGCAGAAGGAAGTCATCGAGCGGGTCGAGCAGACGCTGCGCACCGAGTTCATGTCGAACCTGTCGCAGACCCGCCGCCGCGACGCCCATGAAGTGATGGCCGAGATCTTCAACAATTTCGACCGCCAGACCGAAACCCGCTTCATCACCTCGCTGGAAGAGGAAAACCGCGAATCCGCCGAGCGCATCAAGGCGCTGATGTTCACCTTCGACGATCTGATCAAGCTCGATGCCGCCTCGGCCCAGACGCTGATGCGCAATATCGACAAGGACAAGCTCGGCGTCGCGCTGAAGAGCGCCAACGAGGAGGTGCGCAGCTTCTTCCTCGGCAACATGTCCTCCCGCGCCGGCAAGATGCTGATGGACGACATGGCCGCGATGGGCCCGGTGCGCCTGCGCGACGTCGACGAGGCGCAGGCGCTGCTGGTCAACCTCGCCAAAGACCTCGCCGCCCGCGGCGAGATCACGCTGACCAAGAACCGCGCCGACGACGAGCTGGTGTACTGATGGCCGCACCCGCGAAATTCCTGTTCGACACGGATTTCTCGGCGCCGGACCGCGCCCGCGAGCGCGCGCCTACGGCGGCCGAGATCGCGCAGAAGGTCGCCGACGCCGAAGCGCGGGCGTATCGTGCCGGCTATGAAGCCGCGTTGCGCGAGGCCAAGGTCGAGAGCGACCGCCGCGCGACGCAGGCGCTGGAGGAGATCGGCACCGCGATCAAGGGCATCGCCGCGCGCTTTGCCGGCATCGAGACGCGGATGGAGACCGAGGCCGTGGACGTCGCGGTCGCGGTGGCCCGCAAGCTCTGCACCGAACTGGTGGCGCGCGAGCCGCTCGGCGAGATCACCGCGCTGGTCTCCGACTGCTTCTCGCATCTGGTCGCGACGCCGCATCTCGTGGTCCGCATCAACGACGCGCTCTACGGGGCGGCGCATGACAATATCGAGCGGATGGCGGCGCAGTCCGGCTTCCAGGGCCGGCTGGTGATCCTGGCCGAGCCGACGATTGCGACCGGCGACTGCCGGATCGAATGGGCTGACGGCGGCGTGGTGCTGGAACGCGCCGCGATCGAAGGCAAGATCGACGAACTCGTCGGACGCTATCTGGCGTCCCGCGGCCAGGCCGGCTGACGGCGATTGAGGGCTAAACCATGAGCGACACCGACTCCCACGTCCCGCTTCCCGACCTCAACGCCGCCGACGCGCCGGGGATCGACGACATCGGCTACAACGAGGACGAAAATGCCGCGCGCATTGCGGCCGATCTCGAAGCCGTGTTCGACGTGCCGGTGCAGGTCTCGGCGGTGCTCGGCCGCTCCAAGATGGATGTCGGCGACCTCCTGAAGCTCGGACCGGGCACCGTGCTCGAACTCGACCGCCGCGTCGGCGAGGCGATCGACATCTACGTCAACAACCGCCTGGTGGCGCGCGGCGAAGTGGTGCTGGTGGAAGACAAGCTCGGCGTGACCATGACCGAAATCATCAAGGCTGAACGTTCTTAAACGGACCCAACGGCAGCGCGCCGAACCTGCGCGACCAGACGAACAGGAGATCATCATGCGGCTTCTCATCGTTGGCACCCTGAAGGGCCAGCTCACGACCGCGACCAAGATCGCGATGGACAACGGCGCCTCGGTGACCCACGCCGAAACCATCGAGCAGGCGATGAACGTGCTGCGCGGCGGCAAGGGCGCCGACCTCCTGCTGGTCGATGTCGGCCTCGACATCCGCGACCTCGTGATGCGGCTCGAGGCCGAGCACATCCACGTGCCGATCGTCGCCTGCGGCATCTCCAACGACGCCCGCGCCGCGGTCGCCGCGATCCATGCCGGCGCCAAGGAATACATCCCGCTGCCGCCCGATCCCGAATTGATCGCAGCGGTGCTCGCCGCGGTCGCCAACGACGCGCGCGACCTGATCTGGCGCGACGAGGCGATGGGCCGGGTGATCAAGCTCGCGCAGCAGATCGCGGGCTCGGATGCTTCGGTCATGATCACCGGCGAGTCCGGCACCGGCAAGGAGGTGCTGGCGCGCTATGTCCACTCCCGCTCGGCCCGCGCCAAGCGGCCGTTCATCTCGATCAACTGCGCGGCGATCCCGGAGCACCTCCTGGAATCCGAGCTGTTCGGCCATGAGAAGGGCGCCTTCACCGGCGCGGTGGCGCGCCGCATCGGCAAGTTCGAGGAAGCGACCGGCGGCACCCTGCTGCTCGACGAAATCTCCGAGATGGATGTCCGTTTGCAGTCGAAGCTGTTGCGCGCGATCCAGGAGCGCGTGATCGACCGCGTCGGCGGCACCAAGCCGGTTCCGGTCGACATCCGCATCATCGCGACCTCGAACCGCAATCTGTCGGAGGCGGTGCGCGAGGGCTCTTTCCGCGAGGACCTGCTGTTCCGCCTCAACGTCGTCAATTTGAAGATCCCGCCGCTGCGCGACCGTCCGGCCGACATCCTCGAACTGGCGCAGCATTTCGCCAAGAAATACGCCGAGGCCAACGGCCTGCCGGTCCGCCCGGTCTCGACCGAAGCCCGCCGCGTCCTGACCGCGAACCGCTGGCAGGGCAACGTCCGCGAGCTCGAGAACACCATTCATCGCTCGGTGCTGATGGCGCAGGGCGACGAGATCGGCGCTGAGGCGATCCTCACCCCCGACGGCGACCGGCTCGACCTCGCCAAGACCGCGCCCGCGGTCGCCCACGCCACGCTTGCCGCCGAGCAGGTCACCCGCGCGCTGGTCGGCCGCACCGTCGCCGACGTCGAGCGCGATTTGATCCTGGAAACGCTGAAGCACTGCCTCGGCAACCGCACCCACGCCGCCAACATCCTCGGCATCTCGATCCGCACGCTACGCAACAAGCTGAACGAATATGCCGACGGCGGGATTCCGATCACCCCGGCCGGCAATGGCGCTCCCGACTATCAGCGGATGGCCAGCGCTGGTTGAGAAACGACGGCGGCGGGCCAATCCCGCCGCGATTGCCTCACGTCACGAGTAGCTTGGGGCGTCAGGCTTGCGGAAGATGCGGATCGGATCGCCCGGCGTGATGTCGCGGCCGGTGAAGGTCACATACGCATAGAGCGCGAGATAAGCGACGGCGATCGCACCGACGAGGTAGAACAGCCAAATTCCTAGGCGCTTCATCGAACCGTCACCTCTGCGAAACATCCGCGCCATTTAATGCGCTGATCAAGAAAGCGCCACGGCCAACATGCCGCGCCGGGCCCGCCGCCTGTCATCCCTTGTATGTTGCGGCCAATTGCCTTACTCAATCTCTTATTGTTTTAACGTCCTTTGACAACTGGAGAGAGATATGGCCCTTTACGCGCAGACTGTCGGCACCCTGTCCACCAACTCCTCGACCTTCACGCCGATGCAAGGCCTCACCCTGACGATCCCCGAGGGCGTCGGCACCACCGCGATCGTCATCCTCAACGTTCCAATGCCATACGCGACCGGCACCGATACTCCGGGCGGCACGTTCGGCATCGCCCTCAATGGTGCAGTCTCGACGGTCACGGCGAGCTTTACCTACAACGACCCGGCCCCGGCCAGCACGGGCCGCATCCCGACGACGCTGGTCGTCGGCATCCCGCTCGGCAACGCTGCCCAGACCGTCCAGGCCGTCTGGTACGGCGTTCGCGGCAGCACCGTGATCATCGACAGCCCGGCGACGCTGACCGCGATCATCTAAGCCTGATCCGGGCGAGCGCCACGCGTTAGCGCACGCCCCGAGCGTGAACGTGGCGCGACGGCAGGCTGACCTCGGCCAGCTTGACGGCGTCTTCTTCCCGGTCGATCGCGACATATTCGCCGTGCCAGTACGCCAGCGCGGCGGTTCGCTCCGAGGTGATCACGTCGAGCACGCGACCGATGACGATCGCGTGCGAATGCCGTTCGATGATCTCCTCGACCTCGCAATCAACAGCCGCCAGCGCGCCGACCAGCAGCGGAACGCCGGAGGCGCGGGTCGTCCATTCGGCGCCCGCAAAGCGGTCCGCACCCTTGAGGCCGCCCTTGCCGGTGAAACGCTCGGCGATGTCGAGCTGATCGGCGGTGAGGATGTTGACGCCGAACACGCCATGGCGGGCGATCAGCGGCCATGAGGAGGCGGCGCGGTTGATGCTGACGATCAGCGACGGCGGCTCGACCGACAGCGACGACACCGAGGTCACCGTCATCCCCGAGATTTCTTTGCCGCGACCGGCCGTGATGACGCTGACGCCGCCGGTGAGATGGCGCATCGCGCCGCGGAATTCAGCGGCCGCCACCGCGGGCTCGATCGAAACATTGCGGACGACGGAATTCATGGCGACCTCACAGGGTGTCTTCGCTGCCTTCGAGCAGATGCTTCAGGATCTCGCCTTCCAGCGCGGCGAGTTCGGCCGAACCGCGCCGGCGCGGCCGCGGCAGGTCGATCGTGACGTCCTGCGCGATGCGGCCATCCTCGATCACCAGCACGCGGTCGGCGAGCGCGACCGCCTCGGCGACGTCATGCGTCACCAGGATCGCGGTAAAGCCCTGGTCGCGCCAGACGCGCTCCAGCAATTGCTGCATCGAGATCCGGGTCAGCGCATCGAGCGCGCCGAGCGGCTCGTCGAACGCCAGCACGCGCGGCTGGCTGACCAGCGCGCGCGCCAGCGCCACGCGCTGCTTCTGGCCGCCCGAGAGCACCGACGGCCACTGCCCGCGCTTGTCGCCGAGGCCGACCTCGACCAGAGCGTGCTCGGCGCGTGCCTGCGCGTCGGCGGAGGAGCGCTCCCGTCCCAGACCCACTTCGACATTGGACAGCACCCGCGCCCAGGGCAGCAGACGCGGCTCCTGGAACATGACGCGGACGTCCTGCGCCCGCGGCTGTTCGCCAAAGGCGATGCTGCCTGCCGTCGGCGCGTCGAGGCCGGCGATCAGGCGCAGCAGCGTGCTCTTGCCGCAGCCGCTGCGGCCGACGATCGCGACGAACTGGCCGGCCGGGATGTGCAGGTCGATGCCGCGCAGCACCTCATTGTCGCCGAACGCCTTGCGCAGGCCGCGAATGGTCAGCGACAGGCCGCGGGTCGCAGCTTCCGATCCGCGCCGGAGCTGCCGTGCCTGCACGACGATATCGGCGCGGTCGACCGGCTCGGCGTCGACGGGCTGGAAACGAAGCGCTTCTTGCATTCTCATTCTCACTTCTTCTGGAAGGCGGGATGCCAGGACAGCGTCAGCCGCTCCAGCGCCCGCGAGGCACTGTCGGCGAGCTTGCCGAGCAAGGCGTAGATCAGGATCGAGAGCACGACGACGTCGATCAGCATGAACTCGCGCGCCTGCATTGCCATGTAGCCGAGGCCCGACGAGGCCGCGATGGTCTCGGCGACGATCAGCGTCAACCACATGATGCCGAGCGCGAAGCGCAGGCCGACGAAGATCGAGGGCAGCGCGCCAGGGAAGATCACCCGGCGGAACAGCTCGCCGTCGCTCATGCCGTAGATGCGGCCCATCTCGATCAGCTGCGGGTCGACGGTGCGGATGCCGTGCAGTGTGTTGAGATAGATCGGGAAGAACACGCCGAGCGCGACCAGGAACAGTTTTGCCGACTCGTCGATGCCGAACCACAGGATGACCAGGGGAATCAGCGCCAGATGCGGGATGTTGCGCACCATCTGCAGCGTGGTGTCGGTGAGCTTCGCCGACAGCTGCGACAGCCCATTGGCGAGCCCGAAGGCGAAGCCGATGCTGCCGCCGATCACAAATCCGATCGAGGCGCGCCAGAAGCTGACCCAGATGTTGCGGACGAGTTCACCTGACAGCAGCAGCTTCCATCCCGCCAGTGCGACGTCGGACGGCGCCGGCAGCACGCGCGAGGGAACGAAACCGGTGACGCAGGCCAGCTGCCAGACCAGGATGATGGCGAGCGGCACGATCCAGGGGATCAGGCCGTCAACCTTCGGCAGTTTCGGTGCGCTGACGCGCGGGAGACTGTCTATCAAGCTCATGATTGCGATGCCTGCTTCTGCGGACGGTAGTAATTGCCGATGGTCTCGCCGAACGGCCCGGTGTTGACGCGGATCGGCGTTACGTTGCCGGGTTGCGCCAGCGACAGCAGCGGGAACACCAGCTCGGCGAAGCGATAGGCTTCCTCGAGATGCGGGTAGCCCGACATGATGAAGGTATCGACGCCGATGTCCTGATACTCCTTGATGCGCGCGGCGACCGTCTGGGGATCGCCGACCAGCGCAGTGCCGGCCCCGCCGCGCACCAGGCCGACGCCGGCCCAGAGGTTCGGGCTGATCTCGAGCTGGTCGCGCTGGCCACCATGCAGCTGCGCCATGCGCTGCTGGCCGACCGAGTCCATCCGGGCAAAGATCTTCTGGGCGGCCGCCACCGTGTCGTCGGTGACGTACTGGATCAGCTCGTCGGCGGCGCGCCACGCCTCGGCGTTGGTCTCGCGCACGATGACATGCAGGCGGATGCCGAATGAGAGCTTGCGGCCGCGCTGCGCCGCCACCGCCTTCACCTTGGCGATCTTCTCGGCGACCTGCGCCGGCGGCTCGCCCCAGGTCAAATATTTGTCGACGGTGTCGACCGCGACGTCGATGCCGGCATCCGACGAGCCGCCGAAATAGAGCGGCGGCCGCGGCGATTGCACCGGATTGAACAGCAGGCGGCCGTCCTCGATCCTGATGTGCTTGCCCTCGACATTGACGGTCTTGCCGGCCAAGAGATCGCTGTAGACGTTGAGGAACTCGCGCGTCACGGCGTAGCGTTCGTCATGGTCGAGGAAGATGCCGTCGCCCTTGTTCTCGATCGGATCGCCGCCGGTGACGACATTGATCAGGAGACGGCCGTTCGACAGCCGGTCCAGCGTCGCGGTCATGCGGGCGGCGACGCTCGGCGATTGCAGGCCGGGCCGGACCGCCACGAGATAACGCAGGCGCTCGGTCCAGGGCGCGACGGCTGACGCCACCACCCAGGAGTCTTCGCAGCTCCGCCCCGTCGGCAGCAGCACGCCGTAATAGCCGAGCTGATCCGCGGCCTGCGCAATCTGGCGCAGATAGTTGAAGTTCACCTCGCGGCCGCCGATCGCCGTTCCGAGGTAGCGGCTGTCGCCGTGGGTCGGCAGGAACCAGAGGATGTTGGCGTTGGTTGCGGTGCTCACGTGCCCGGTCTCCATGCGACGTCGGAAATCTTGATTTGTTTCGGGATCAGGCCGAGCGCGAAGAACGTGTCGGCTACCTGCTGCTGATCCGCGACCACGCTGTCGGTGACCGGCTTGATGCCGTAGGACTGCCGCTTCAGCGCGACCTCAACCACCGGCACCGACAGGCCGATGCTCGGCGCCAGCTGTTCAGCAACGGCGTGGATATCGCCCTTGGCCCAGTCATCGACCTCGCTGAGCTGCGCCAGCACCAGCTCGACGATCTTCGGGTCGCTCTGCAGGAACTGCTTCGAGGCAAAGTAGAACTGATAGTTCGCGACGACGCCGGTGCCGTCGGCCAACGTGCGGGCGCCGGTCGCAGCCTCCGCCGCGGCCTGGAACGGATCCCAGATCACCCAGGCATCGACCGCGCCGCGCTCGAACGCCGCGCGCGCATCGGCGGGCGCGAGATAGGCGACCTCGACGTCGGAATATTTCACGCCGGCTTTCTCCAGCGCCTTCACCAGCAAATAGTGGACGTTGGAGCCCTTGTTCAGCGCGACCTTCTTGCCCTTCAGCTCCGCCACCGACTTGATCGGGCTGTCCTTCGGCACCAGGATCGCCTCGCCCTTCGGCGCCGGCGGCTCATAGGCGACATACTGGATCGGCGCCCCTGCGGCCTGCGCGAAGATCGGCGGCGCCTCGCCGGTGTTGCCGAAATCGATCGCGCCGACATTGAGCGCTTCGAGCAGCGGCGGCCCCGAAGGAAACTCGGTCCAGACGACCTTGTAGCCGACCGATTTCAGCTTCTCCTCGAGCGAGCCCTTGCTCTTCAGCAGCACCAGCTTGCCGTATTTCTGGAAGCCGATGCGGACGACCTTGTCCTGGCCGTAGGAAACGCCGACGCTGGCTGCGACGATGCCGACCGACAGCACCGCGCGGGCGATCCAGCGTCGAAATAAACGCGTCATGGGAATGACCTCTGCATTTGAATTGACCAAGGAATTGACCAAGGAGCGATCAAGTCTGGGGATTGCGCCAGACGATGTCGCGGATCGCGATCTGCTTCGGGATCAGGCCGAGCTTGAAGAAGCGGTCGGCGACGCCCTGCTGGGTCACGATGATGTCGTCGGTGACAGGCCCGACCGAGAAGCCGGCCCGCCGCGCCGCGATGGTCTGGATGTCGAGCGGCACGCCGGTGACGGCAGCGAGGGATTTCGCGACCTCATCGGGATGCGCCTGCGCCCACGCCGCCGACGACGTCGTGACATCGACGATCTGCTGCAGGAGTGCGCCGTGATTTCGGGCGAAGTCGCGGTTGGCGATGTAGAACGAGTTGGTCTTGGTGATGTCGCGGGTCTTGACCAGAATGCGGCCGTTCTGCTTGGTCTCGGCGATCGCGAAATACGGATCCCAGATCGCCCAGGCGTCGATGCCGCCATTGGCAAAAGCCGGGCCGGCGTCGGGGGGCGTCAGATAGACCGGCGTGATGTCGCCATAGGTCAGCCCGGCTTTCTCCAGCGTCTGGATCACGACGTTATGCGCGCTGGATCCCTTGGTGAAGCCGACGCGCTTGCCCTTGAGATCGGCGATGCCTGTGATTGCCGAATTCTGCGGCACCAGGATGCCTGAACCATTGATGATCGGCTGGGCCGCGGCATAGACGATGGCCGCGCCCGCGGCCTGGGCGAAGATCGGCGGGGAATCGCCGACGGCGCCGTAATCGACGCTGCCGACATTCATCGCTTCCATCATCGGCGGGCCCGAGGAGAACTCGACCCATTTCACGCTGATGCTCTGCGGCTTGAAATGATTTTCCAGGGCTTCACGCTGGCGCGTGATAACGAGCACGCCGTTCTTCTGGTAGCCGATACGAATTTCCTTCGCGTCCGCCTGGGCCTGCGCACCCCGTGACAGCGCGGCAGCGGCGGCTGTGACGAGCGACAGCTGGAGGAACTCACGACGCTTCATTCCAAAACTCTCCTGACGATCAAGCGCGTTTCTCAACACGCGATCATGCGTTGTCAGGATGATGGGGCGCGCGAATGAAGCTGTCGAGCACCGCACAAAAATAGCGATGCCCGCACTTCGGTGCAGGCATCGCGCGGGTCGTTTCTTTTAAGGCGTAGATCGCGCGTAGCGAATTATTTTCCTCACGAGATCGCGAGGTCGCTTCACAACAATCGATCAGCCCGCGGCGGCAGTCTTCGGCGCGACATTGACCGCGAGTTTACCGTAGCGGTCCGAGAACGCCTGGGTGTCGATCTCCTCGAGCTGGATCGCACCACTCAACACGCCCTTCTTCCAGGCATCGTGCTCCGGATCGTGCTGGAACTCCGGCATCACTTCCTTGCCGAACAGCTCGAGCGACTCGCAGATGTGCTCATGGGTGTTCTTGCCGGCCTGGTTGAGCAGGATCACCTGGTCGATATGCGAGGCGCGGAAGCGCCGCAGCTTCTTGGCGATCGTCTCCGGCGAGCCGATCAGGCCGCCGCGCAGCGCAGCCTCCTGCGCCTCCGGATTCTCGCGCTTCCACTTGTTGTACTCGTCCCACATGTTGACGGTGCCGGGCGCCGGCCGCTGCCGGTTCAGCGCCTGGCCGTAATAGCGCAGTGCGAACTGGAAGAAGGTCGCGCCATCGGCGCGCTTGCGGGCTTCCTCGTCGGTCTCGGCGCACATGAAGAACGAGACCAGCGCCATGTTCGGATTGATCTCGTAGTCGGCAAGCTTCTTCAGCCGCTTGGTGATCGCGTTGTAATAGGCATGCACCCAGGCATGCGCCGCCTCGGCGCTGACGAACTGGAAGCCGAGCGCGCCAAATCCGTTCTGCCCGGCGCGCTCGATGGTCGGCAATTGCGAGCAGGCCATCCAGAGCGGCGGATGCGGCTTCTGCACCGGCTTCGGCACGACGTTGCGCAGCGGGATGTCGAAATATTTGCCGTGATGCTCGGTGCCGATCTTGGTGAACATTGGGAAGATCGCTGCGACAGCCTCCTCGAACACCTCGCGCTTGGTCTCCATGTCGCGGCCGAACGGCGTCAGCTCGGTGATCGAGGCGCTCTCGCCCATGCCAAACTCGCAGCGGCCGTTGGAGAGCAGGTCGAGCACCGCGACCCGCTCGGCGACACGGGCGGGATGATTGGTGGTGAGCTGGAAGATGCCGTGGCCGAGCCGGATGTTCCTGGTGCGCTGGCTCGCGGCGGCGAGGAAGGATTCCGGCGCCGGCGAATGCGAATATTCCTCGAGGAAATGATGCTCCACGACCCAGGCATAGTCGTAGCCGAGCCGGTCGGCGGTCTCGAGCTGCGTCAGCGCGTTCTGGTAGAGGCGGAGTTCGTCGCCGTCGTTCCAGGGGCGCGGCAGTTGCAGCTCGTAAAAGATTCCGAATTTCATGGCCTCACTCCCAAGGTCGCGCTCCCGACCACTTGTTGTGGTCCCGACCGCTTGTTGTTTTCGGTCAGTCTAGTGGCGGCGCGACCCAAGTCCAGCCTCGGGGGCGAAACTCCAATTCCGTGCAGCGGGAGATAGCTTGATCGGAACGCATGAATGTTTAGCTTGTGTTGCGTTGAGTCGCGGCGTTATCGGTCGCGCGCTCATTCCTCCGAAAGCCACATGACAACCTTTACGCCGCACCAGGACTCCGCGCTGAAAGCCGTCGCCGACTGGCTGAAAGCCAAGCCCGGCCAGGGTGGAACGCCGCCGGTGTTCCGGCTGTTCGGCTATGCCGGAACCGGCAAGACCACGCTCGCCCGCCACATCGCGGAAGGTGTCGATGGCGAGGTGAAATTCGCGGCCTTCACCGGCAAGGCGGCGCTGGTGATGCGCAACAAGGGCTGCGACAGCGCCTCCACGATCCATTCCCTGATCTATCGCGCCCGCGAGTCCGGGGTCGAGCAGCCGAGCTTCGAGCTGTGGGACGACGCGCCGGCCTCGAAGGCCAAGCTGATCGTGATCGACGAATGCTCGATGGTCGATGCCGAGCTCGGCCGCGATTTGATGTCGTTCGACTGCCCGCTGCTGGTGCTCGGCGATCCCGCGCAATTGCCGCCGATCCAGGGCGGCGGCTTCTTCACCGATGCCGAGCCGGACGCGATGCTGACCGAGGTGCACCGCCAGGCCCAGGACGATCCGATCGTGCGGATGTCGATGGACATCCGCGAGGGCCGCGAGCTCGAGATCGGCCGCCACGGCGAGAGCGAGGTGGTGTCGCGCAAGGAGCTCGATCCGGACCGCGTGATGCGCGCCGACCAGGTGCTGGTCGGCCGCAACAACACCCGCCGCGCCTACAACATGCGGGTGCGGCAGCGGCAGAACATCGAGGATCCGCTCCCGGTTGCCGGCGACAAGCTGGTCTGCCTGCGCAACAACCGCAAGAAGGGCCTGTTCAACGGCGGGCTGTGGCGGGTCAAGGCACGGGCGCAGTCGAAATCGAAGATCATCACCATGCGCGTGATGCCGGATGAAGATTTCGGCTACAAGGTCACAAAAGTCTCGGTGCGCGGCGAATGCTTCGACGGCGGCGTCGAGGGCGTGCCGTGGGAGCAGCGCAAGCCCTATGACGAGTTCGACTACGGCTATGTGCTGACCGTGCACAAGTCGCAGGGCTCGCAATGGGACGACGTCGTGCTGTTCGACGAGAGCTTTGCGTTCCAGGATTCGCGCGCGCGGTGGCTGTATACGGGCATCACGCGGGCCGCGAAGCGGCTGAGCATTGTGGTGTGACGCCCTATCCACCGTCATTGCGAGCGGAGCGAAGCAATCCATCATCCCGCTTGTCGAGACATCGATTGCTTCGTCGCTATCGCTCCTCGCAATGACGAGATGACGATTTCGCCGCGACGCAGTAGAAGTCCTCGTGGGGCGGCCGCCCTCCTAAGGTGTTGCCCGACCGGCATTTGCCTCACGAAACCGTGTGGCCGGCGGCGTAACAAAACGCGCCCTCACCCGTATTTTGAAGCGTCGGAGCAGCCCGGCCCGATTTGCGAATGCCGGCTGCCGCTCTAGACTGGCCCCCAATTGCGATCCCACGAGGAACCCATGCCCAGCTCCCTCAGCCGCCTCTCGCTTTGCGCCGCCGCGATCGGCGCGCTGGCCGTCGCCGCTTTTGCCGTTGCGCCCTCGCTCGCCGCCGAGGACGCCGTGATCATCCCGCCGCCCACGGCGAGCGCGCCGGAGGCTGGCATCAAAACCGCGGTGCTCGCCGGCGGCTGCTTCTGGGGTGTGCAGGGCGTGTTCCAGCACACCGCCGGCATCGTCAGCGCGGTGTCCGGCTACTCCGGCGGCAGCAAGGCGAACGCCGACTATGAGAAGGTGTCGACCGGCACCACCGGCCACGCGGAATCGGTCGAGATCAAATACGACCCGCAGAAGATCTCCTACGGCAAGATCCTGCAGATCTTCTTCTCGGTGGTGCACGACCCGACCCAGCTGAACCGCCAGGGCCCCGATTCCGGCACGCAATATCGCTCGGCGATCTTCACCACCAGCGACGAGCAGAAGCAGGTCGCGGACGCCTATATCGCCCAGCTCAACGCGGCCAAGGTCTACAAGAAGCCGATCGTCACCAAGGTCGGCGCGCTGGAGGCGTTCTATCCGGCGGAGGGCTACCACCAGGACTACCTGACGCTGCACCCGACCCAGCCCTATATTGCCTATAACGACATCCCGAAAGTCGAGAACCTGAAGAAGATCTTCGCGGAGAACTACATCGAGAAGCCGACGCTGGTGAGCAGCACCAAGGCCACCAACTAGGCATCTCGCAAAGGAGGTTGAATGTCCGACACCAAAACCGACGGCAAGGTTCACAAGAGCGAGGCCGAGTGGCGCAAGGAATTGACGCCGATGCAGTATGCGGTGCTGCGGGAAAAGGCGACCGAGCGTCCCTTCACCGGCGAATACGAGCATGATCCGCGCAAGGGCACTTATGTCTGCGCCGGCTGCGGGCAGACGCTGTTCGAATCCGACCAGAAGTTCGACTCCGGCTGCGGCTGGCCGAGCTTCTCCAAGCCGGCGATCGAGAGCCATGTCGACGAGGAGCGCGACGTCAGCCACGGCATGATCCGCACCGAGGTGCTGTGCTCGAAATGCGACGGCCATCTCGGCCACGTCTTCAACGATGGCCCCGGCCCGACCGGCCTGCGCTACTGCATCAACTCGGCGGCGCTGAAGCTGGACGAGAAGAAGTAACGCGGCAGCCAGTACCGCTCGTCATGCGCGGGCTCGACCCGCGCATCCATCAAGGAATGAGTCTTTCCTCACGATGGATTGCCGGGTCAAGCCCGGCAATGACGGCAGTGGGGTTCGGCAAATATCCCGCCCTCACGTCGAACAATTTCTCCACCCCGCGCGACCAAGAACCGGTCGCGCGGGGTTTGTTTTGGCCGCAGCGGTCTTGGCGCGCCTGAACATGAGGAAATGTTGATGTCACGGATTCCAGGAAAGCTTTTGTTGGGTCTCGGCCTTGCCAGCCTGATCATGGGGAGCACGTTAAGCATGCCTGCGTTCGCCGCCGACAAGATCTCGCTGTTCAAGGTCATCACCTCAAAGGACGAAATCGTCATCGGCCTGACCGATGCCGATCTCGCGCAGGTCGAGGGCCAGAATGCCGGCGGCATCGCCAAGATGCTGGTCGCCAAGGGCTCGATGAGCGTCTGGCAATACGCCGTGCACAAGTCGGCCCGGCGATCTCGAACAGGCGCCGCTGCACAAGATCGGCCTGATCGCCAGCGACTCGCTGCGGGTCGAGCCCTATCCGACCCCGCTGAAGGTGCTGCCGATCGACGAAGGCAAGAAGTGACGGCGAAGCCGTCATCCCGGGGCAGTCCGCAGGACTGAACCCGGGATCTCGAGATTCCGGGTTCGATGCTGCGCATCGCCCCGGAATGACGACCGAAGTTAACGACTCGCGGGCCGGAATGTGCTTTGCTCCGAATTCGCGGGGCCGTCGGCGTCTCGCCGTGCGGCTGCCGCCTGTTCTGAGGAGGGCGCCATGTCGCTCGGACTGATCCTCATCATCCTCCTGCTGATTATCCTCCTAGGCGGCTATAGCGGCCGGATCCGCGGCTATGGCTACGGCCTCGGCCACTCCGGAATGGGCCTTTTCGGGGTGATTTTGATCGTGGTCGCGATCCTGACCTGGCTCGACAAGATATGAACCCTTTAAGGCATTGAAATAAAAGGGATTACTTGGCTCGACCGCGTGCTATGCGCGGATTCAGCATGTGCCTTGCCGGAGCCGCTTCTGGGGTCGCATTTTTGTCAAAGAGGCCTATATTAGGGGTCGAAATGACACGTACGGCGGGCCGCCGATGGTAGGCCGCCGTCCCCAAAATCCCTTTCGCCGCATCGCGCCAAGAACACAAGAGGTCGTCGACCATGCGTCCCCTGCGTCCGTTCAACTACAACACGTCTGCCGAGCTGTTTCCTGCCGCCATCCGCAAGAAGAAGCGGGCTGGTTTCGCCTATCGCCGTTTCGGCACTGCCGCCGAAGCCGTGCGCTTTGCGATGGAAGAGCTGCCGGCGGATTCGCTGAACGGCGCCTATCTGCAGGTCGAGGAAGCCCGTTTCGACCAGAACGGCATCCGCTCGCTGTATGAGAGCGAAGGCTTCCCGCTGCCGCGTCGTCCGCGCCCCGCCGCCAGCCAGACCGACGCCGACGCCGACGCCGCGTAGCCTTTCCGCTCCTCCTAAAACGAAAAGCCCTCGGACCGATCCGGGGGCTTTTGTTTTGAGGAGTAATTTATCTGCGCATAATCTGATCGGAAAACCGCCGCACACTTTTCCGGATTATGCGCGCCTCGGCTGCTTGTCGAGCCAGCGCCGCAGCATCCGCACATTGCGGATATTGGCGCGGAACATGACGTCGAACGCATCGCCCGCCACCGGCACCATGCCGATCACACCGTCGACCGCGACATTGGCGAGCATCCGCGCCGTGATGTGCCAGGGCGCGCCCAGCAAGCGGGCCTCGCGCACCAGCCACAGCGAGATCGCAGTGGTGATGATGTCGCCGACCACGGGGATCAGGCCGATCAGCCCGTCGATGCCGTAACGAACATTGGTGCCCGGCACGATGAAGGCGACGTCGAGCAGCTTTGCGATCATCTCCAGCCGCGCCAGCCGCTCTTCGCGCGTCAGATTGTCGAACGGGTTGGCGCTGGCGTTGCGGAAGTCGAACTGGAAACCCTCGAACTGCGGATGCAGCGTGGCGTCGGAGAATTCGCGTCCGTCCTGGTCGATGACCTTGCCGCGCGCCTGCGCCCCGCCGAAAGGCGGCCGCGATCGCGCAGCGTGGGGCATGAAAATGTCATCCTCGGGCATGGCCATCACATGGTAACGCAGGCAAGCGGTTCAAGTTGCGTCACATTACCACTGTGTCACGTTTGAGGCTCCGTCACGTTCACGGCCGCATCAAGCACCGCGCGCTGAAGCGGCGGCGGAAGCAGCGGTTTTCGATCGCCTTGCTCAGTCGACGACCTTGTTCATGGTTCTGAGTCGGTGGGCCAGCGTCCTCATCACCTTCAGGGCAAAATGCGGCGTCTGGCTGACGAGGAAGAGAAACTGCTTTTCCGAGACCGGGACGAGCTCGACGTCGGTGAGAGCTGTAGCGGTCGCGCTCCTTGGCTCGTTGTCGATCAACGCCATTTCGCCAAAGATCGTATCGGCCGGCAGGTCCGCGACGGTCTTGTTGCCGACCTGAATGCGCACGTAGCCGCTCTTGATCACGAAGAGCTCGTTGGCTTGCTCGCCCTCGCGAAAAATGATGCCTCCGGCCCGGACCAGCCGCGTTTCGATACTGTTGCCCGTCAGAAGGCTAAAGCTTGCATCTACCACTATTGAACCCTTTCCCCGAAGCTGGACGCAGGTCTCGTACATCCCGGTCGTCTGCGGCTGCGGCTAAAACAAATGCGAGAAAACAAAACACGGCAGGCCCGAGATCAGCATCGCCATCGGCAAGGTCAGGACCGAGGCCATGGACGCGCTCGTCGATCGCCCCCTCACAACCGCGGGTCATGAGGACGATGTGGACGTGTGACATTGGGACTACATTTGGATGACGACGATATGACAGTTGTGTGAAGGACCCGCGCCCGGCTCGCGAACCGGCGCCTGGTGCACCGATAAGATTTACCGTAGTGGTGCAATCTGTTGCTCGCCGCGCGCTCAACCCGGCTGCCTTGTCCGATTGCGACGCGCTCATTTCGCCGCTCGGTCCCGAGCCGTCGATCACGCCGAAGCCGGCGACCTCCGCCTTCCCGTTGCAGGCTGTCGTTTGTGAGTACGAGTGCGTGTGCTAATGCTGGGCTGCCGTGGTCGCCGGCTGGTAGAGTTCTTCGGCATATTTGTGCGCCAGCCAGGACGTGATCACGCCGGGGATGAAGCCGACCAGCCCGTAGAGGATGAACTGCACCGCACCGCTCTCGGAGCCGTGCGAGGCGTACATCAGCGCCGCGCCGACGAATGCCACCGCGCCTACGATCAGCATCCGCACCGTTGGCGCGATCCGCCTGACATGCATCAGGATGTCGTCGATCGCCCCGAACATCAGCGACGGCACGATGCCGAACAGATAATTGTACTGCAGCGACTTCACGAACACGGCGAGCAGCTTCGCCACCTCGCCGCCATTGGTCTCGGTCCAGTAGCCGGACTGATAGGTGGTCATGAGCAGCAGCAGGAAGCCGCCGATGAACGGCCCGATGGCTGCGAAGATCAGATAGCGTTTCATGGCGTGCCCTTGCCCGACGTCAGGCGAGTGTAACGTAGTCGCGCGGCGGTGCTAGAGAAAATCGAAAACGCCCGGCAATGTTCCGGCGCTCTGCACGTCGAATGCGCTGCAACAACAGGCGGCCGCCGCGATGTCGCTGCGGTACGGAATCGCCCGGACGGGGCCAGGCGATGACATCGTGAGTGCCGAGGTAGCGCTAACGCCGCTACTCGCCCCACGCTGCAAACGCGTCGTTGAAGGCCCGCTCGCCGGGGGCGCCCTTTTCGATCGCGATGATGGCGCGGCGCTGGTTGGTGTAGACCAGCGGCACGTCGAACCACGAGCGCTCCTTGAGCAGCTGCAGATTGCGCGAGCGGTCGGCGTCGACGTTGGAGAGGCCGACCAGGAAGAAGCCGTCGGTGACCTTGACCGCGAGCCCGGCCAACGGCGTGCCGCGGGCCTGCTCGTTGGACTTCATCAGGATGCCCGGCACGTTGCCGACCCCGCCATTGGCGAAGTCCTGCGGCAGGATGAAGGTCAATTCCGCGGTATGGCTCGCCGGCAGCGATGAATCGGTGTTGCGGCGGAACGACATCGTCATCTTGAACTTGCGGTCGGGGATGTCGATGTCGGCGCGCACGGCGATGTCGGGCTTCTGGTTGCCGGAGCCCTTGACCTGCTCGGTGCGCCAGACCACCGAGCCGACATATTGCTTGCCCTTCGGATCCGACGGGTCCTCGTCATAGAGCACCACGCGCTGCGCCACCGGAGCGACCGGCTCGCCCGACGACGAAGGCTGGCCGACGCGGTCGGTAATCTTCTTGCTCGCAGGCGTCGACGCGGCATCCTTCGGCGCCTCGACCGGTGCGGAGGATTTGAACAAAGTGCTGACATAGGTGAGCGCCGGCTTGCCCCAGAGGATGCCGGCGCCGACCAGGATCAGCAGAATGCCGATCGCGATCGCGGTCTTGAACGGGAACATCGATCGGACGCGCGGCGGCTTGCTCGGCTCGCGCTCGCCATTGCCGATGCGCGACCGTTGCGGCGGCGGCCCCTGCGGCGGCTGCGGGGCGTAGCGCTCCGCCTCCTCGACCGACTCCTCATAGGAATACGGCGCGTCGGGATCGGCGCCGCGGTTCTCCAGGCTCGGCTCGAGCCGGTCGAATTCCGGCGAGGGCGACGGCACGTTGGCGTAGGTCTTGCGCGCGTTGCGGCTGGCCTGCGCCGCGGCACGACCGAGATCGTCGGCGTCGGCGGTGATGTCGCGGAAGCCGCGCACGCCTGGGGCGGCCGGCGGCACCGGCGGCTGCGCGCCTTCCGGACCGCGGCGCGGCGGACCCGACCGGGCCTGTGGCGGCTGGGTATCGAGGCCTGGCGGGGTGTTAGGGGGAATCTGCGGGTTCTGCGGACGCGACGGAACCGGCGGCGCATCGGGGCGCAAATTGCGCGGCGGGCGGGGTTCGGCCGGGGGCCGCGGGCGCGCGGCAGCGTCGGCGGAATTGGGCTCAGGCGGCCGGGGATTGGCGCGGCGCAGCGCATCGCTGCTGCGGGCGGGGGCGCCGCCACCGGGGCGGGAGGCCTCGCGGGCGCGCTGCGCGGCCTCGGATTCGACCTTGCGAACCGCCTCTTCCAGCGACAGCCGTTCGCGGGTGATCTCGGACTCCGAGAGCGGCGGCTGCACGCCACGGAGTTGCTGGATCAACGCCGTCCGCGCCCGCGCGTACAGCGCGCGGCGGGCTTCGCCGGGAGCGTTGGGGTCCAGTCCGGCGATGGCACGGGCGATCAGCGGGTAGTAGTCAGCCATTTCCACACAATTGGTGGGATATAGGTAATATCCCGTTAAGCCTCGAACGGATTCTGTACCAGAATAGTATCTTCACGCTCCGGGCTGGTGGACAGCAGGGTGACCGGGCACCCCACCAGTTCCTCGACCCGGCGAACGTATTTGATGGCCTGGGCCGGCAGGTCCGCCCAGGACCGCGCATTGGCGGTCGGCTGCTTCCAGCCCTCGATGATCTCGTAGATCGGCTCGACCCGGGCCTGCGCACCCTCGCCCGCCGGCAGATGGTCGATCTCCCTGCCATCGAGCTTGTAGCCGATGCAGACCTTGATGCTATCGAACCCGTCGAGAATATCGAGTTTGGTCAGCGCCAGCCCGGCAATTCCGCAGGTACGGACAGTCTGTCGCACCAGCATGGCGTCGAACCAGCCGACCCGGCGCTTTCGCCCGGTGTTGACGCCGAATTCCTTGCCGCGGCGGCCGATTTCCTCACCGATCTCGTCGTTCAGCTCGGTCGGGAACGGACCCTGGCCGACGCGGGTGGTGTAGGCCTTGCAGATGCCCAAGACATAGCCGACCGCGCCCGGGCCCATTCCGGTGCCGGTCGCGGCCTGCGCCGCCACCGTGTTGGACGACGTCACATAGGGATAGGTGCCGTGGTCGACGTCGAGCAGCGCGCCCTGCGCGCCCTCGAACAGGATGCGCTTGCCCTCGCGGCGCTTGAGGTCGAGCAGCCGCCACACCGTCTCGGCATAGGGCAAAAGCTTCGGCGCCAACGCCGTCAGCTCGGCCAGGATGCCCTTGCCGTCGATCTCCTCCAGATTGTGGCCGCGGCGCAGCGCATTGTGATGCGCCAGCAGCCGTTCGATCTTGTGCGGCAGGGTGTCGAGGTCGGCGAGGTCCATCAGGCGGATGGCGCGGCGGCCGACCTTGTCCTCATAGGCCGGGCCGATGCCGCGGCGGGTGGTGCCGATCGAGGTGATGGCGTTGCCGGATTCGCGCAGGGAGTCGAGTTCGCGATGCAGCGGCAGGATCAGCGTGACGTTCTCGGCGATGCGCAGATTGTCCGGCCCGACCGCAACGCCCTGCCCCTTCAGCTTGGCGACCTCGTCGAGGAAGGCCTGCGGGTCGAACACCACGCCATTGCCGATCACCGCCAGCTTGTTCGGCCGCAGGACGCCGGACGGCAGCAGCGCCAGCTTGTAGGTCTCACCATTGATCACGAGCGTATGGCCGGCATTGTGGCCGCCCTGGAAGCGCACGACGATGTCGGCCTGTTCCGACAGCCAGTCGACGATCTTGCCCTTCCCTTCGTCACCCCATTGGGCGCCGACGACGACAACATTGGCCATTTCGAAGATGTTCCCTTCAGGTGTTTCAAACCATGATCGCGGCGAAAACGCGTCCGCCCACAGCGATCCTGCATGATATGCCCAGCCCAAATCACGGCGCCCGGCCGCGCGCACGCAAGGCGCCTACCGGATAAAGGAAGCGGCCCGGCTTCGCAAGCAAGAAGGGGGTCGTTCATGCCTTTTAGACGAGCGACAACCCTTTGATATCCCCTAAAAATTCCACCCTGTGCGCGGCGGCGCCGCCCTGGCCGGAATTTAATGTTGGCGCGGCCCGGTGCGACACGATCGGCCGATTGATCGCAGCCGCCATTGCGGCGATCATTCAGCCGGATTAACCGGCAGGGTCCATGCCCAATTCGACACCAGCAACCATGGCGCTGCGGAAGCTAGGCCTTGCCTTCAAGCTCCACACCTACGTCTACGATTCCAGTGCCGAGAGCATCGGGCTGCAGGCGGCGGAGGCGCTCGGCGTCGAGCCGAACCGGATGCTGAAGACGCTGATGGCCGAGGTCGACGGCAAGCCGGTGTGCGCCGTGGTGCCGTCCGACTGCGAGGTCAGCATGAAGAAGCTCGCCGCAGCCCTCGGCGGCAAGTCGGCCAAAATGATGCGCCCGGCCGATGCCGAGCGGCTGACCGGCTACCATGTCGGCGGCATCAGCCCGTTCGGCCAGAAGAAGCGGGTGCCGACCGCGATCGACGAGAGCGCCCTCACCCACATCACCGTGTTCGTCAATGGCGGCCAGCGCGGCCTGCAGATCGAGATCGATCCGAACGACGCCGCGCTCGCCGCCGGCGCCATGATGAAGGCGCTGGTGGCGACGCAAGACTAGCGCGGGATGACTTTTCTTCGAAACGTCGTCCCGCTCTATCTCTTTGTCTTGAGCATGATCTTTTTCGCTTGATAACGCTCTGATGCGATCAATGCGGGGATTTGTCCCTGCCGAACTCGGCGCCAACGAGGTCGGACAGGCCGGACAATTCCTCTGCCGAAATATCGTTGACGTTGAGCCGGAGCTGCATGATCGCGAGGTCGAGCAAATGTGCCGCAAAGGTTGCGCCGGCCGCCCTCACGATGCTGCGCTGCTCGATCAACACCGTGATGACGTCGCGCAAACTGCGCACTTGCACTTGATCCATCGCCCTCTGCCCGATGCTGGCCGTTGTGATGTGTGTTGTCATTGGGATACCGATTGTAATGTGCTGATGGACGCCGTGGCGGCGGACGGAATGTAGGGCAGGTGCTGCGCTTCCTCGCCCAGGCGCAGGATGCGCGAGGGCATTTCGCGGACTTCGATGTCGATCGTCATGGGCGGCGGAATCAGCGTCACCGACGCTTTCGGCCACGGCGCCGGATTTGGCGTGACGGCGGTGAAGCGATAGGCGGCGGCGATCTCGAGCGCGAGCAATTGCAGCTCCAGCATCGCAACCCCCATCCCGGCGCAGGCGCGCGGACCGGCACCGAACGGGATGTAGGCATCGGTGTTGTAGCGCCGCGTCATCAGGAAGCGGTCGGGATCCTCGAAATGGCGGGGATCACGCTGCAATTGCCAGGGGCAGATCAACAGCGAGGTGCCGACCTTGAGGTCGTGCCCGCCGATCGTCACCGGCTGCATCACCTCACGCGAGAACCACCACGCGCTGGGATAGAGCCGGCAGACCTCCTTGACCAGCGTCGCGCTCAGATTGGCGCGCTTCACCGCGTCTAGTCGCAGCTCGCCGTCGTCGCCCAGGCACTCCGCGGCCTCGTCGGCGATGTCGTCCATCAGCGCGGGATCGGCGGCCATGTGGTAGAACATCCATGCCGCAGTCGAACCTGTGGTGTGATGGCCGGCCAGCAGCAATGTCAGGATCTCGTCCTCGAGATCGCGATCACTCAGACCGAGCGCCTCGAGATCGCGCAGCGCGCTGCTCGAGCCCGCCTTGCGGCGCAGCCGCTGCACCACCGTCGACATGGCAAGCTTGGCACAGACCCGGTTCTTGCGGCGGCGGTACCACGCCACCGGACCGAACGGCAACGCGCGGAACATCTCCTCCGCCAGATCGTCCTCGATTGCGCCGACGGCCTGGACCAGGGCTTCCTCGTCGCCAGACGACATCACCTGGGAGCCGAAGATCGCGACGCAGATCGTCCGCAGCGCCAGCATCGCGGTGACGTGGTGCGGATCGAACGATCCGAGCCGCGCCAGGCTGGCGCCGACCGCGCGGATCTCGGCACACATATGCGGCAGGAATTTCTCGACGCTGCCTTTGGCCATGTGCTTCTGCAGCACCGCCCGCCGCCGCTTGTGCTCCTCGCCGCTCAGCATCAGCGAGCTGCGGCCGAGCACCGGCGTCAGCTTCTTGATCAGCTTGCCCTTTCCGATGTCGGTCTCCGGCGCCTTGAGGATCGGGCGCAGCAGATCGGGATCGTTCACCAGGAAGACCGGCGCAGGACCGAGCCGCAACGGCACCAGCCCCCGCTCCGCTTCGTTGCCGCGCGTCAGCAACAGACGCAGCGGATCATGCTGGAATGCTCGAACGTCCGAGAACATGTGAAGCATCGTGGATCTCCAATTGCCGTCCAAGGTCGAGGAATTTGGTCAGGCCGGGATTGTCGGCGAGACCTAGCGGGATTTCTCCGGCGAGCGCCGTCAGCGGGCGGCCCATGCGATCATTGCCGATCACCTGCGGCGGGCCGTAGCGCCGGGTGCGGATGTCCATGCGGGTGAGAAAACGCTCATAGGAGAGGTCGGCCAGCGCCACGAGCGCCTTCGCTCCGCGCAGCTCGGCGAAGCGGAACATCAGCGCGTAGTTCACGCGCGCAGTCTGCGACCTCGCGACACCAGGCAGCACGCCGAAACGGCTGATCTCCCAGGCGTCGCGGCGACTCGGAAAGCGGCGCACCGCAAGCTGCGGGAACACCGACTTGGTGAGATAGGGATAATCGGTGCGGATCGCCCGGAAGCCGCCGACGAGCTCGACGCCGGAGAACAACAGGCAGTGCTCGGTATACCAGCAGTCGAACTGATCGCGTTCGACATCCCCGACCGTGGTCAGAAGCCAGCCGCAATGGTCGACGAACAGCCGCTTGCGCAGCCGCAACATCGCCCCGACATGCGCCGGATCAAGCTCTTCCCTGGTGATGAGTGCATGAAAGCCGTCCAATGAATGCGGCATTATCCTTTCCTCCAAATGCGGAACATCTGGAACAAAAGGGGCCAACTGTGGTACCCCCGGAAACCGGGGGTTTTAGTCAATGGGCCTGGTAGACGCGATTTCGACCATCGAGGCGTCAGATACCATCGACGAGCTCAGCTCGTCATTGCATCGCATTGTCCAGAACTACGGCTTCTCGGGCTTCGCCTTTGTCGATGCCGGCCGGCCCGACCTTGATCTGCCCTACCATATCGGCACATTTCCCGACGCCTGGAAGCGAGCGTATGTGCAGAACGAGTTCGTGCATGCCGATCCGGCGCTGGCGCGCTCGCGACGCACCAACACGCCATTCAGCTGGAGCAGCCTGAAGCTGCCGGAGCGAAGCGGACACAAGCGGGCGCCCGAGGTCAAAACGATGGATGCCGCCCGGGAGTTCGGATTCAAGGACGGCTTCGTCGTGCCGTTCCACTATCGCGACCGGCTCGGCGCCGTGCATTCGAGCTCGACGGTGTTTTTCTGGCAAGACCAGCCGCGCGATTTCGACAAGCTGTTCGTCTGCCATCGGCATGAACTGCATCTGTTGATGATCTACTGGGTGCAGCGGGCGATGGACATCGTCAACCGCGACCAGCGCAACGCGCCGACCATCCTGCGGCCCGCCGACGCCGCCGAGACGATCAAGCTCACCGCCCGCGAAAAGGAAGTGATGGCCTGGGCGGCGCGCGGCAAGACCGTGGTCGACACCGCGCAGATCCTCGGCATCTCGCCGGAGACGGTGGAAGGCTTCATCAAGCAGGCGCTGCGCAAGCTCGAGGCGTCCAACAAGACGCACGGGGTGGCGAAGAGCATTGCGCTCGGGATCATCGACCTGTGAGCGGCGCCGCGCGGCCATCGCAGCGTGCTCAGGGCTGCTGCCGCGCCCACCGCATCGCCCCGCGAACAGCAAACGCGGCAATATGTGGCAAGGTCACATATCCGGGTTGGGTTCGCCATACGCGTCGCCCCCTGATTGCATTCGCGGACGGTCTTGATAGAAAAGCGAAGGCCGGATGACGCGGATGCGAGCATCTCAGGCCACGAGGTGCGCGGGCCGCGCGATTGGGCGGCTGAAGTCCAGGTACGGATCGTCCTGCGCGTCGCCCGGTTCGGTGGGACCATTTGTCCATCCGAATGATCCGCCGAAGTCCCATTGCGGCGCGCTGGTCATTTGCCGGCAGCCTTCGTCGACGAATTGCTGTCCACAGTTATTGCCGGAGATGATCTGAACGCACCATGAGCACATCGCAGGACGACCAGATCGACCAACTGGTGCAGGCGCGCTGGCGCGAGATCGGGCTGTCGCAGGCTGATCTCGCCGAGATCCTGTGCGCGGGCGCCTCGCTGCAAAAGAACGGCGTGAGCGGCACGGTGAAAATCGATACCGGCCGTCTGGCGAGCGTCGCCGAGATGCTCGGAATCGCCGCCGACATCCTCAATCGGCGGAGCGCAACCACCGCGCCGGCACAAGGCGGCGGCCACACCGCGGAATCGCTGCAGTCGCTGCTCGAACTGCGCATGCTGCGGGTGTTCCGCGAGGTGCAGGATCCCGACACCAAGCGGATCCTGATCGAGCTCGCCGAGCAGATCGTCAAGCGCCAGACGACGCCGCCGGAGCGCGGTTAGAGGCTTGCGGCGGCCAGCGGAGCGGCGTGGCGAAACCGCCATCGTCCGCCGCGAAAGGGGCCTTCGCGCATGGTCGCGATGCGTCCATCCCCATTGATGGATCGGCGGAATCCGTGTCTGTGACAGGGGCCGGGGAGATCCATACCGGCCCGGCGATGCCAGCCGGGCAGGCCGCGGCGTCGTGAACCCGGGCCTGTCGCATGTCTGCCTCCGATTCCACCACCACGCCTGCGTCCGGCTCCTGGATCGCCAACCAGCCGTATCTTTTGCTCTGCATCACCGCGATGTGCTGGGCCGGCAATGCGATCGTCGGCCGGCTCGCCGCCGGCCACATTCCGCCGGTGACGCTGTCGTTCCTGCGCTGGTCGGCGGCGTTCCTGATCATCCTGCCGTTCGCCTGGAAGCACCTCGCCCGCGACTGGCCCGCGATCCGCAAGAATCTCGGCATCATGATGCTGCTGTCGATCACCGGCATCAGCGCCTTCAACACGCTGCAATACTGGGCGCTCGAGCACACCCAGGCGCTCAACACGCTGCTGCTGCAATCCGCGGCGCCGCTCGTGGTCGCGCTGTGGTCGCTGATCCTGCTCGGCACGCGGCTGACGCTGGCGCAGTTGCTCGGCGTCTCGCTGTCGCTGTGCGGCGTGCTGGTGATCCTGCTGCATGGCGACCTCACGACGCTGTCGAAGATCGACTTCAACAAGGGCGACCTGATCTTCACCGTCGCGCTGGTGATCTTCGCGCTGTATTCGGTGCTGACCTTGAAGCGGCCCAACATCCACGGCCTGTCGGTCGCGGCCTTCACCTTCGGCTGCGGCGCGCTGTTCCTGGTCCCGTTCTTCATCTGGGAACTCGGCGCGCGTCCGGTGATGCAGCTCACCACCAACAACCTGCTGTCGCTGTTCTATGTCGCGGTGTTCCCCTCGACGCTGGCCTATCTGTGCTTCAACCGCGGGGTGCAGCTGATCGGCGCCAACCGCGCCGCGCCGTTCTTCCACATGGTTCCGGTGTTCGGCACCATCATGTCGATCGTGTTCATCGGCGAGCATCCGCAGGCCTTCCATTTCATCGGCTTCGCGCTGGTCTTGGCCGGCGTCTTCGCGGCGTCGCGGAAGCAGTCGGCGGCGTGAGTCCTGGCGGCGAGCATCTCTCCGTTCCCTCTCCCCGTTCTTACGGGAAGAGGGTCAGGGTGAGGGGCTCGCTCCGCAATGACGGAGCGAGATGAATGCGCTGAGACTCCCCCTCACCCGGATCGCATTCCGCTGCGCTGCATGCGATCCGACCTCTCCCCGCAGGCGGGGCGAGGTAAAGGAAGGCGTGCGGTGACTATCGGCGGCAAATCCGCTATCTCCTAGGGTCTGCTTTGCGGACAGGTCCCAACATATGGCGCGCGCCAGCAATGTGATGATCGGCACCCTGACGCTGGCCCTGATCGCCGGCTCGCTCGGCGGCTGGCTGGGCTATCAGCGCTATGCCGGCATCAAGCGGATGGTGCCGTTCCGCGTCGTGTTCGAGGGCTCGGCGTCGGGCCTGCGCCGCGGCGCCAGCGTCAATTTCGCCGGCGTGCGGATCGGCGAGGTGGTCTCGATCCGGCTCGACCGCCACCGTGTGGTGGCGATGACGCGCATCGAGGGCAACGCTCCGATCAAGAAGGACACCCAGGTCGGCCTCGAATTCCAGGGCCTGACCGGGATCGCCTCGATCTCCTTCACTGGCGGCACCGACGACGCCGCGGCGCCGCCCGTCGGCGCCGACGGCATTCCGGAGCTGACCGCCGACGCCGAAGGCACGATGGGCATCCAGGAGAAGCTGCGCGTCGCGCTGCGCAATGTCGACCGCGTCATCACCGAGAACGAGGCCGACATCAAGGACTCGCTGCTCGGGCTCGAGAACTTCACCAATTCGCTGTCGGGCAATGGCGAGCTGATCGCCGCCTTCATCGACGCCGCCGACGCCGGCGTCAGCGCGGTCGACGACAAGATGAGCTCGGCCGACAAGTTCCTGAAGAGTTTCGGCAGCGACAAATATGGCGGCGAGCTGCTGCCGACCGTGATCTCGCTGCGCGAGCTGATCCAGAGCTTTGACAAGAAATCCGGCACCGTGATCGCCGAAACCCGCAAGACACTCATCGACGTCAGCCAGTCCGTCAACAAGTTCAACGAGAAGATTGTCGGTTCAGGGGGCAGGCGCTAAGCTCCAACCAAGAACCAAGAACAACGGAAACGCCAGACGTGCACGACCGGACCGCAGCCCCTTCCCCGCCTCCCGCAACCGTCAACCGCGCTACGCCCGCCGTGCCGCGGCGCTTGCGTCGCTATCTCACGCTCGACGATTTCGAGCCGCAGGCGCGACGGCTGCTGCCGAAATTCCTCTACGGCTATATCTCGGGCGGCGCCGAGACCGACGCGGCGCGCACCGACAATCGCCGGGCGTTCGAGGAATACGGTTTCGTGCCGCGGGTGCTGAAGGACGTCTCCGGCCGCGACCAGACCACGACGCTGTTCGGCAAGACCTACGCCTCGCCGTTCGGGATTCCACCGATGGGCTCGTCGGCACTATGCGCCTATCGCGGCGACATCGTGCTGGCCCGCGCTGCGGCGGCCGCCAACGTCCCGATGATCCTCTCGGCCTCCTCGCTGATCACGCTGGAGGACGTCCGCGCGGCCAACCCTTTAGCCTGGTACCAGGCCTATCTCGCCGGGCTCGACGAACGCATCGAGCCGCTGGTCGATCGCGTCGCGGCCGCCGGCTACGACACGTTCGTCGTCACCGCCGACGTGCCGGTGCCGCCCAACCGCGAGAACAACATCCGCAACGGCTTCCAGGTCCCGCTCGCGATCACGCCGCGGGTGTTCTGGGACACCGTCACCCATCCCGACTGGCTGCTGAACACCTGGGCGCGCACCGTGTTCAATCACGGCATGCCGCATTTCGAGAACATGGACGCCAAGCAGGGCCCGCCGGTGCTGTCCAAGAACCTGATGCGCAACATCGGCAGTCGCGACCAGTTGGCCTGGAAGCATGTCGAGCTGATCCGCAAGCGCTGGAGCGGCAAGCTGGTGGTCAAGGGGCTGATCTCGCCGGAAGACGCGCGGCTGGCGCGCGAGCACGGCTGCGACGGCGTGATGGTCTCCAACCATGGCGGCCGCCAGCTCGACTACACCGTCTCGGGCCTGCGCACGCTGCCGGAGATCGCGGCGCAGAAGGGCAACATGACCGTGATGGTGGACGGCGGCATCCGCCGCGGCACCGACGTCATCAAGGCCTTGGCGCTGGGAGCGGACTTCGTCTGGGTCGGCCGTCCGTTCCTCTATGCCGCCGTGGTCGCGGGCGAAGCGGGCGTCGCGCGCGCGATCGCGCTGCTGCATGACGAGATCGATCGCGACCTCGCTTTGCTCGGCATCCGCAGCCTGAAAGAGATCACCCCGGACCTGGTGCGGAAGTATTGAGCTCACGCATAGCGCGCCGCGCCCATGCACAGCGCGGTGATCGCGAGCAGCCCGGCCGCGATGCGCTGGGCGACCGCGAGCCGCGAGCGCGCCGCTGACGGATCGCCTGCGCCGTTGCGCAACTGCCTGATGGCGCCGCCGCCGACGATGATCTGCACCGCGATCGCGGCCAGCGCAGCGATCGCGCCGCCGGCCAGGATCTCTTCCGACAGCGTAAACGAGCCCTCATGGACCAGGCGCCAGAGTATGACCCCGGTGACGATCGCGACCGTCGCGGCGCCGATCTGCGGGCCCAGCAGCTTTTCGCCGCCGAGGCCGCCGGTGCGCGCCAAGGTGAAGCTGGAGCCGGCCCAAAACACCGATGACAGGACGTGAAGGGACAGGGCTATGATGAGGGCGGTCTGCATGACGTTGCTCCAAGGGGCATTGAGAATGGGGCTGGGAAATTAGATATACATAATGTATAGTCAATCCGACGAAAGCAGGGCCAGCCGATGCCGCCGCGCAGCTATGTGAGCCCGGCCCGCAGCGCAGCCGCCGCCGAGACGCGCGAGCGCGTGATCGAGGCCGCCTCGCGCACCCTGCGTGAGGGCGAGAGCATCGCGCGCTTCTCGCTGGATACGGTGGCGAAGGCGGCCGGCGTGACCCGGCTCACCGTCTACAACCAGTTCGGCTCGCGGCGCGGGCTGCTTGAGGCGGTATTCGACGAGATCGCCCGTCACGGCGGCCTGCATCAACTCGCCGACGCCATGACGACGGCCGATCCGCATGCCGCGCTCGACCGCATGGTCGAGATCTTCTGCGGCTTCTGGAGCCGCGATTCCGCGGTCGCCCGGCTGCACGACGCGATGGCGACCGATCCCGAATTCGCCGAAGCCGTGCGCGAGCGCAACGAACGCCGCCGCCGCGGCGTCACCGCATTGATCGACCGTATCGCCGTCAAAAGCGCGTCGCCGCAGGCCCGCAGGGACGCCGTCGACCTGATCTTCGCGCTGACGAGCTATCCGACCTTCGCCTCGCTGAGCGCGGGGCGATCGCGGGACGAGGTTTGCCGGCTGGTGCAGGCGGCCTGCCGCGCGGCCATTGCCAATCTGTCAGACCCGTCATCCTGAGAGGATGTGAGGCTTTGTCCTCATCTACTGTTGTCGTCGCCCGGCTCGACCGGGCGACCCAGTACGCCGCGGCCTATCGGCTCAAGCACGACCGTCTCTGGAATACTGGATCACCCGCATGCGCGGGTGATGACACTGAGCAAGCTGAGTAAGCCAATTCCGTCATCCTGAGGTGCGAGCTCTTGCGAGCCTCGAAGGATGAATCGGCCGCAGTCGGGCCGTCGACCCTTCGAGGGCCGCTGAAGGAGCGGCCACCTCCAGCGACAACGGCAAAGCCGTTGCGCGGGGGTGACGGGACTAGCTCTTGAGTGTGTGGCAGCTTCGACCGAGACAATCCGTCTTGAACCGCCTCACCCGACGTTGAACTTGCTGTACGCCTCGCGCGTCGCGATGATGACGTGCTCTTCGCAGCCGTTGCGGCGATGCGGGTCGCAGCGGTTTTCGTAGTCGGCCGAGGTCATCATGTCGATGAAATCAGCGACGCTTGGATAGTAGACCAGCGCGAGATAATCCCAGCGCTGGCCGGCAGGCTCGCCCAGTGCGACCGTCTCGGCGCTGCCTGTCCACAGCAGCGTGCCGCCGCGCGCCTTGATCATCGGCACGGTGAGCGCGCTGTAACGCAAATAAGCATCCCAGCCCGAGCCGTCGCCGTCGAGCGATCGCTCCCGAAATCGCATCAGATTGACCATCACGACCGGAGCCTGGCGATCCAGTTCGTTCAGGCCTTTGACGTTCAAGAGATCGACACCCATCACCCGCTCCCACCCAAGCCGCAAACATTATGTCACATCGCGGGACTAGCCTGAAATACCGCCGAGCCCTAAGCTGGCCCCTGCTCTCGGAGGTCAAGGCCGTGATGACCCTTCCCGAACTTGCAGCCGACGCGCTCGGCAAATTCCTCGGCGAATACATGCAGCGCCGGTTCGGCTCTTCGCAAACCGAGCTGGTGGAGATGGTGCCCTCGATCGCGCGGATCGCGATCGAATGCATCGGCAACAGCGACGCGCTCTATCACAATGTCGAGCACACCATGCTGGTGACGCTGGCCGGCCACGACATCCTGCGCGGCCGCGCGCTACACTCGCACATGAGCGCCGAGGACTATGCGCATGTCATCATCGCCTGCCTCACCCATGACATCGGCTATGTGCGCGGGCTGTTCCAGGCCGACGACCAGGACGGCTATCTGATCAATGCCGATGGCCGCAAGGTGATCCTGCCGCGCGGCTCGTCGGATGCGGCGCTGATGTCCTATCACGTCGACCGCTCCAAGATCTTCGTGATGGAGCGGATCAAGGGCGTCGCCCAGCTCGACAAGGAGCGCATCGCCCGCGCCATCGAGGGCACCCGCTTTCCGCTCACCGCCCCTGATGACGATGAGGATTTCGGCGAAGAGGCCACCCTGCTGCGCGCCGCCGATCTGATCGGCCAGCTCGGCGACCCCCACTACATCCGCAAGGCCAACGCGCTGTACATCGAGTTCGAGGAGGCCGGGCTGAACCAGCAGCTCGGCTACGATTCGCCGGCCGATCTCGTCGACCTCTATCCACGCTTCTACTGGGACAGCGCCGCGCCGCATGTGCAGCCGGCGATCCGTCACCTCAACGTCACCTCCAGCGGGCGGCAATGGATCGCCAATCTCTACAGCAACGTGTTTCGCGCCGAGCGCGACATCTCGCTGTCGGGGCCGCAGAAATAGGCGTGGCGACGGAGACACGCGCAATATCTATATCCGTCATCCTGAGGTACGAGCCTCTTCGGCGAGCCTCGAAGGATGCACGGCCCCGCTGGTGGCCGATTCATCCTTCGAGGCTCGCTCCGCTCGCACCTCAGGATGACGGGGTTCTGTTATTCCGCGTTGCGCCTGCAGGCGCTGTGGCTTCCGCGACAGATTGCCCCCGTGCGCATGGCACCAATCCGCTCTTTCGTCTTGTCGGAGCAGCGGATTCGGGCACAACATCCACCAGATAATGACCGCTTTGCCCGCACCTGCCACAACGCCCCGCCATCAGCCGCTGCACTGGCTCAACAACCAGCCCTATCTGCTGCTCAGCCTGACGTCGCTGTTCTGGGCCGCCAACATCGTGCTGGCGCGGCATGTCGGCAGCCATGTGCCGCCGGTCACGCTAACCACGATCCGCTGGTTCGGCGTGTTCCTGATCCTGCTGCCGTTCGCCTGGCCGCATCTGAAACACGACTGGCCGAAGCTGCGCAGCGCGCTGCCGCTGATGCTGCTGTTGTCAGCGGTCGGGTTCGCCTTCAACAACGCGATCTCGTACTGGGCGATGCAGTATACCGAGGCGCTGAACGCGCTCTTGATCCAGTCGGCGGGCCCGCTGTTCGTGGCGCTGTGGTCGCTGATCCTGTTCGGCGTGCGGCTGACGCCGGCGCAGCTTGCCGGCATCGCGATCTCGCTGGCCGGCGTGCTGACCATCATCCTGCGCGGCGACTTCTCGGCGCTCGCCAACATCAGCTTCAACCGGGGTGACATCATGTTCGGCGCCTCGCTGGTGTCGTTCGGGCTGTATTCGGCGCTGATCCCGCGCCGGCCGAAAATCCATCAGCTCTCGCTGATCTCGTTCACCACCTGCTGTGGTGCGATGATGCTGTTGCCGGTCGCCGCCTGGGAATTTGCAAATGGCGTGACTCTGAAGCTCGACCTTTTGACGTTTGCCACGCTGGGCTACACGCTGATCTTCCCGTCGACGCTCGCCTATCTGTTCTTCAACCGCGGCGTCGCGCTGATCGGCCCGAACCGCGCCGCGCCGTTCTTCCATCTGGTGCCGGTGTTTGGCTCGGCGATGGCGATCCTGCTGCTCGGCGAGACGCTGGCGCCGTTTCATCTGATCGGCTACGCGCTGGTGCTCGCCGGCGTCATCATCGCCTCGCGGCAAGGCTCGGCGAAGCGCTAGCTGACGCCCAGGATTACCTTGCGCAAGCCGGCGGATTTGCGCAGCGAATGTGGCTTTGCCGCCAGCGTCTCTGTGATGAAGTCGATGAACTTCCTCACCTTGGCCGGCACGTGGTTGCGCGAGGCGTAATATACGTAGAGCGGATAACGCTCGTCGGGCCAGTCCGGAAACAGCTCGATCAGCGCGCCGCTCTTCAGGTGTTCGTCGAGGCCGAGATCGATCACCTGCGCGATGCCGAAGCCGGCCAGGCAAGCGCCGAGCTTGGTTCCTGAATCGGTCACGGTGAGCCGCCCGTTGACCGCGACCGGCACTACCTCGCCGCCGCGCCAAAACTCCCAATCGAACGGACGCCCGGTCGCCGCGTCGATTGCCAGGATGCACTGGTGGTCGCGGCTCGCCAGTTCCCGCGGATCAAGCGGCCGGCCGTGTCGTTCGAGATAGATCGGCGAGGCCACGGTGAGCACGCGCGTATCGAGTACGCGGCGCGCAATCAGCGCCGACGGCGCCGGCTCGCCGAAACGCACCGCCAGATCAAAACCGTCGCTGACCAGATCCGCGATCCGGTCGCGAGTCTCGATACGCAGATCCATGCCTGGATTCTGCAGCAGGAACTCGCTCAGCTTCGGCGACAGCACCATACGTGAGAACAGCGGGTCGACATTGACCCGCAGTCTGCCGCGGACCGCATCGCGCGATTTCGAGGTCTCCGCCGCCGCCTCGCCGATCCCGGCCAGATGCGCGGCAACCCGCTCAACCAGTGCGCGTCCTTCCTCGGTGAGCTCGACGGCGCGGCTCGTGCGGTGGACCAGCCTGGTGTCGAGGCGCGTCTCAAGCTTGGCAATCGCCTTGCTGACGCCGGACTGCGTCATGCCGAGCCGTTCAGCCGCCTTGCCGAAGCTGCGCGCGTCCGCAACGGCCGCGAGGATCACAAGCCCGCCGACGAGCCGACCGTCAACTTCGTCCATGTCGATGCCTCTCAGTCATCCATGAGATGACAGCCCAGTCGTAGCACTCCGCGACCATATCGGCCACTGTCGGCGCAGACCACCGGTTCGATCCGGTGGGCCATCGCCACATCATCCGCTACGGAGATTTTCCCATGAGCGACATCCAGGCCATCGCCTCCGCGATCGATGGATATTTCAACCTGATGTATGACGTCGACGATAGCCGGTTCCGCGACGTCTTCTCCGATGCCTGCATCGTGCACGGCATCCGGGACGGCAAGCACACGGTGCGGTCCGCCGCGGAATTCCGCGACTTCATCTGCAGCCGTCCCTCGCCGGCGTCGATGAAATCGCCGCGCGAGGAGGCCATCATCAGCATCGACCAGACCGCGTCCGATCTGGCCATCGCCAAGGTGCGCGTCAGGGCCGGCCAAACCGGCTTCATCGACCATCTCGTGTTTCATCTGATCGACGGCAGGTGGCTCGTCACCACCAAGGCGTTTCACGTCGCGCAGGTCTTCCCGGCGGGATCGTAGCATCCCCACGACCGATATTTCGGAATATTGGAAATATGAAGCTGAGTTGCCCGACGTGTCAAGTTGCCCGGTCGGGCCACCGGCTACTTTGCATGGGGTTGTTTTCGATATTTTTTAGCAGCGCGCCCCTGCGACGGCCCGGGAGTGGCCATGCGGCGAAAGGCTGCTCCCGGCACGGCTTCCGCAGCCATGGCGGCCGGGCTAGCTTCGGCGGCAATGGGCCTGTTCAGGGCCTGCGCGGGGGGACGACGACATG
Organism: Bradyrhizobium septentrionale; assembly: GCF_011516645.4. NCBI lineage: Bacteria > Pseudomonadati > Pseudomonadota > Alphaproteobacteria > Hyphomicrobiales > Nitrobacteraceae > Bradyrhizobium > Bradyrhizobium septentrionale. The sequence goes on from NZ_CP088285.1 coordinate 1,408,135, forward strand.
ATCATGGGATTGAGACGATGCTGGTGCCTGGCGGCCGCAGCCGCCGCCGTGCTCGTGGCGATATCCGAGACGGCACTTGCCCAGACCTACCCGACCCGCAACATCACGCTGGTGCTGCCGTTCGCGGCCGGCAGCGGCACCGACACCACGACGCGGCTGATTTCCAAGGAGCTCGGGGTTGCGCTTGGGGTCGGCATGGTGATCGACAACCGGGCCGGCGCCAACGGCTCGATCGCGGCGAACTATGTCGCCCGCTCCGCCCCCGACGGCTACACGCTATTCGTCACCACCAATACGACGCACTCGGCCAATCCGTATCTGCTGAAAACCATGAACTACGATCCGATCAAGGATTTCACGCCGATCGCGCGCACCGGCGACCTGCCCTTCATGCTGGTCATCCACCCTGACATCCCGGCGAATTCGGTCGCCGAGCTGATCGCGCTCGCCAAGAAGGAGCCGGGCAAATACACCTATGCCAGCGGCTCGTCGTCGGCGAGCGTCTCCGGCGCGACCTTCGCCCGCCTCGCCGGCATCGACCTGTTGCATGTGCCCTACAAGAGCTCGCCGCCGGCACTGACCGACGTCATCGCCGGCCGCATCTCGATGATGTTCATCGACGTCCCGACCGGGCTGCCGCACGTCAACGCCAAGGCGCTGAAGCCGCTCGCCGTCACCACCAAGCGGAAGTCGGCGCTGCTGCCGGACCTGCCCACGATGGACGACACCGTGAAGGGCTTCGATATCACCTCGTGGCAGGGCTATCTCGGCCCCGCCAACCTGCCGAAGGATGTCGTCGTCAAATTGAATGCGGAGATCCGCAAGATCGTCGAGCGGCCTGATATCAAGAACCAGCTCGCCGAGCGCGGCATGGAGGCATTCTCCGGCACGCCCGAGGAGTTCGAGGCGTTCCTCAAAGAGCAGCTGGTGCTGTGGGAGAAGCTGATCGCCGACGCCGGGATCGAGAAGCAGTAGGAGAACGTGAACGACGCCCGGTGAACACTTGTTCACCCCACGAAGTCGGCCAATTCCGTCATCCTGAGGAGCCTGCGCAGCAGGCGTCTCGAAGGATCGACGGCCCAGCTGGTGGCCGTGCATCCTTCGAGACGCGCGCAAGAGCGCGCTCCTCCAGCGACAAAGGCTTCGCCTTTGCGCGGGGATGACGGGAATACGGAATCGTAACCCGTTAGGTGGGGTGGCGTAGCATAAGCCACCCCACGCAATCGCGCTTACGCCGCACGGACCTTCTGCAGGAACTCGTCGACCGCGTTGCGCAGCATGCCGGACTGGGTGTCGAGCTCGCGCGCATTCGACAGCACGTCGCCCGCCGCGGTGCCGGTGGCGGCGGCTGCGGTGGTGACGCCGCCGATATGGGCGGAGATCTCGCTCGAGCCGGCCGCGACCTGCTGGATGTTGCGGGCGATTTCGCGCGTCGCGTCGCCCTGCTGGTCGATCGCGGTCGAGATCGAGGCCGTGATCTCGCTCATCTGCGCGATGGTCGCGGTGATGCCGCCGATCGAGGTCACCGCCTCGCCGGTCGAGGCCTGCATCGCGGCGACCTGCGCCGAGATCTCCTCGGTCGCCTTCGCGGTCTGGTTTGCCAGCGCCTTCACCTCGGAGGCGACCACCGCGAAACCGCGGCCGGATTCGCCGGCGCGCGCCGCCTCGATGGTGGCGTTGAGCGCGAGCAGATTGGTCTGGGCGGCGATCGAGTGGATCAGCTTGACCACCTCGCCGATCTTCTCGGCGCCGGTGGAGAGCGCCTGCACGGTGGCATTGGTGCGCTCGGCATCGGCCACCGCCTGGCTTGCGACCTCGCTGGAGCGCGCCACCTGGCGGGAGATCTCGGCAACCGAGCTGGAGAGCTCCTCGGCCGCGGCTGCGACAGTGCCGACATTGTTCGAGGCAGAGTCGGATGCCGCGCCGACGGTCGCGGCGCGCGCGCTGGCGTCGCTGGCGGTCGCGGTCATCGACTGCGCCGTGGTCTGCATGCCGGCGGCGGCGGAGGCCACCGTCCGGACGATGCCGTTGACGCTGCGCTCGAAATCGCTGGCAATGTTCTCCATCGCCGAGCGTCGCTCGGTGGTGGCGCGCGCCTGGGTCTCGGCCTCGGCCTGTTCGAGACCGCGGATACGAACCGCATTGTCCTTGAAGATCTGCACCGTCGCGGCCATGCCGCCGACCTCGTCGCCGCGGCCGACGCCGGGGATGTCGCCGTCGAGCTTGCCGTCGGCAATGTCGCGCATGCGGCTGCCGAGCAAATTGAGCGGCCGGGAGATGCTGCGGCCGATCAGCCAGGCGACCGAACCGGAAATGATGCCGATGCCGAGGATCGCAAGGCCGAGCAGCCACGCGATCGGCCGCATCTTGGCGTCGATATCCTCGAGATAGGCGCCGGTGCCGAGATACATATCGAAGCCAGGGACCGCGACGGCATAGCCGACCTTGCGGATCGGGGTCTCCTGGCCGGGCTTCACATATTCATAGAACAGCAGGATCTCGCCCTTCGACTTCACGCCGTCCATCAATTCCTGCGAGAGCTTGCGGCCGTTGGTCACGACGTCCATGCGGTTGGTTCCGACCTGCTTCGGATCTGGCGCCAGCACCGTGATGCCGTTGTAGTCGGTGCCGAACAGGTAACCGGCGCCGTTGTCATAGGTCATGGTGTTGGCGCGCTTGCCGAACTCGGCGAGTGCCGCCTCCTTGGTCATCTTGCCGGCATCGACATCCTTCTTCAGGCCCGCCGCCATGTTCTTCGCCATCTCGACCATCGCCTTGGCCTGGTCGATGCGCGCATTCGTCATCTCACGCTGCATCAGATTGATCGCGAGGATGCCGGCAGTGCACAGGCCGATCAGGGCCACCCCCACCAGAATGCCGAGCTTGGGGGTGATCTTCATGTTTGACAGCTTCACGGGGGTCTCCAGGAGGCGGGGAACGCGACGCGATTGGCGGATTGATTCAGTTCACCGTAATGTGAGACCCTTTACCCGATGGTTACGCGGGTTCCCCGTAGTAGCCCGGAGAATCGGGCCACGGACCAACCGGCAATTGTAGAGGGAACGGCGCAGCTCGCGTACAAGTATGGGAAAGCGGTGACGCAAGCCGCGCTCCAAGAAGCAACAAGGCAAAGAAGACAACAAACAAAGAAGCAAGATCAAGAACCGAACCAGCAAGAAGCAAGAACAGAAGACCTCACATCGGGAGCAGACAATGTCGAAATTCAGGGTGCTGACGCCGAAGGGCGCGAGCTTCACGGTCGCCGGCGGCGGCTACGATTACGAGCGCGAGGCGCTCGATCCGATCGGCGCCGAGATCGTGGAGGCGCCGGCCAACGAGGCCGAATTCATCGCCGCGGCACGGACCGCGGACGCGATCTACGCCAAGGGCATGCCGATCACCAAGGCAGTGATCGATGCGCTGGAGAACTGCAAGGTGATCACGCTCGGCAGCGTCGGCGTCGACTCGGTCGACGTCAAGGCCGCGACCGCGCGCGGCATCCCCGTCACCAACATCCCCGACACCTTCATCGAGGAGGTTGCCGACCACGCCATGATGCTGTTGCTCGCTGGCTTCCGCCGCCTGATCGAGCAGGACAAGATGGTGCGCAGCGGCCGCTGGCCCGAGGGCCGCCCGGCGCTGTTGAAGATTCCGCGGCTGATGGGCCAGACGCTGGGCTTCATCTCGTTCGGCCGGGTCGCCCGCGCCGTCGCCAAGCGCGCCGCGCCGTTCGGCCTCAGGATGATGGCCTACGATCCCTTCATCCAGGAAACGCTGATGTACGACCACGGCGTGATCCCCTCGACACTGTCGGAGGTGCTGTCGCAGTCGGATTTCGTCTCGATGCACGCCCCGGCGCGGCCCGAAGTGCACCACATGCTGACCGAGAAGCATTTTCGCCAGATGAAAAAATCGGCGATCTTCATCAATACCGGCCGCGGCGCCACCGTCGACGAGGAATCGCTGGTCAAGGCGCTGCAGGAGGGCTGGATCGCCCACGCCGCGCTCGACGTGCTCGAGAAGGAGCCACCGTCACACAACAATCCGATGCTCGGGATGGACAATGTTACCTTGACCGCCCATGTCGCCTCGGCATCGGCACGTTTTGACGAGGCGCGCAAGCGCCGGGTGGGCTACGAATTGTCACTAGTGCTCCAAGGCATGTGGCCGGTAAGCTGCGTCAACCCGTCGGTGCTGCAAAACACCGCGCTGCGCCGCTGGCAGCCCGTCAGCATGGATCGCGGTCCGAACAGCTAGGCGGGAATGCGTTCTTCGCACGAGGGCCCGTCTCGCTGACGAGACGGGCCCTTCGTGTGGCGGGCGCCAGAACCACAAGATTTTTGACCACAAGACCCTTCACCGGCGGCCAAACGCCGGGAAGACGCAATAACAACGAAACAAGAAGAAAGGGAGTGCGAACGACATGAAGTACGAGATCACGCGCCGCGACGCGCTGGCGCTGGGGGCGTCCGCAGCGGCACTGGCAGTCACTGGCGCTTCGGCGCAGGAAGCGTCAAAAGTCAAGGCTGCCGACGTGGCGGCGCCGTCGCTGCCGATCGAAAAGGGCGCGACCCTGCGCATGCTGCGGCCGGTGCGCTTCGTCCAGGCCGACGAGGACGTGTTCCGCGCCAATGCCAAGCGCTTCACCGACAAGACCGGCGTCGAGGTCAAGGTCGACTTCGTCGGCTGGGAAGACATCAACCAGCAGACCGCGGTGACCTCGAACTCCGGCGCCGGCCCCGACATCATCATCGGCTTCGGCGACGCGCCGCACATCTATATCGACAAGCTGATCGAGCTGACCGACGTCGCCGACTATCTCGACAAGCGCTATGGCGGATGGCTGACGCTGGCGCGCCGCTACGGCATGCGCTCGAAGTCGAAGAGCTGGGTCGGCCTGCCGTTTGGCGCCTCGGGCGGCCCGCTGGTCTACCGCAAGTCGCTGGTCAATGCGGCCGGCTTCGACAAGGTACCGGAAGACCATGCCGGCATCCTCGATCTCTGCAAGAAGCTGAAAGCGGCCGGCAAACCGGCCGGCTTTGCGCTCGGCAACGCGGTCGGCGACGGCAACGGCTTCGCCAACTGGCTGTTGTGGTCGCACAACGCCGCGCTGCTCGATGAGGAAGGCAATATCATCATCAACAGCAAGGAGACGATCGCCGCGCTGAAATATCTGAAGGAGCTCTATCCGAACTTCATCGCCGGCACGCCGTCCTGGAACGACGTCTCCAACAACCGCGCCTACTCGTCGCAGGAGATCGGCCTGACCGCCAACGGCGTCTCGCTGTACTTCTCGCTGAAGAACGATCCCGCGACCAAGGCGGTCGCCGAAGACACCCAGCATCAGTTCCTGCCCAAGGGGCTCGCACCGGTCTCCCCGATGTCGGGCCTGACGCTGAACGCGATGGCGTTCAAGCACAGCCCGTACCCCAACGCCGCGAAGGCGTTCCTGCAGTTCATGCTGGAGCACGAGCAGTACGAGCCGTGGCTCAACGCCAACTCCGGCTACTGGTCGCAGCCGCTGGCGGCCTATGCCGATGCAGCGGTGTGGTCGGGCGATCCCAAGGTCGCGATCTTCAAGGACACCATGAAGAGCCCCTATTACAACGGCTACAAGGGGCCGATCTCGACCGCGACCGGCGCCGTCAACGCCGACTATGTGCTGGTGCAGATGTGCGCCTCGGTGGCGACCGACGCTGCAACGCCGGAAGCCGCCGCCGCGGAAGCCGAGCAGCGCGCCAAGCGGTACTTCCGGCGGCAGGGCCGGTAACGGCGGTCATTGAACCGTAGATCTGGACCAACCGTCATTGCGAGCGAAGCGAAGCAATCCATAGCACCACCAGGGAATGGATTGCTTCGTCGCTTCGCTCCTCGCGATGACGGCAGCGGATGAGCCTTCAATGTCTGTAACGACGCTACCTTCACGCGGACACGCGTTGCACCAGCCGGGCTGGGTCGCACGCCTGTTCGACTACAAGCCGTTCCTGATCGTGATGTGCCTTGCGCCCGCGATCGGCCTGCTATTGGTGTTCCTCACCTATCCGCTGGGCCTCGGCATCTGGCTCGCCTTCACCGACACCACGATCGGCCAGCGCGGCGTCTATATCGGACTAGAGAATTTCCAGTACCTGCTCAAGGATCCGCTGTGGTGGAACGCGGTGTTCTACTCGGTCTTCTACACCGCGATCGCAACCTTCGGGAAATTCGCGCTCGGCTTCTGGCTGGCGCTGCTGCTCAACAACCATTTCCCGCTCAAGAGCCTGATCCGCGCCATCGTGCTGCTGCCGTGGATCGTGCCGACGGTGCTGTCCGCGCTGGCGTTCTGGTGGATCTACGATCCGCAGTTCTCGATCATCTCCTATCTGCTGGTCGACGTGCTGCATCTGCGCTCCAGCAATGTCGACTTCCTCGGCTCGCCCTGGCCGGCGCGGTTCTCGCTGATCGCGGCCAATATCTGGCGCGGCATCCCGTTCGTCGCGATCTCGCTCCTGGCGGGGCTGCAGACCATCTCGCCTTCGCTCTATGAGGCCGCGATGCTCGACGGCGCCACCTCCTGGCAGCGCTTCCGTTACATCACCTTCCCGATGATGATGCCGATCCTGGCGATCGTGATGACGTTCTCGATCATCTTCACCTTCACCGATTTCCAGCTGGTCTACGCCATCACCCGCGGCGGCCCGGTCAACTCGACCCATTTGCTCGCGACGCTGGCGTTCCAGCGCGGCATCGCCGGCGGCGAGCTCGGCGAGGGTGCGGCGATCGCGGTGTCGATGATCCCGTTCCTCGTGTTCGCGACGTTGTTCAGCTACTTCGGCCTCGCGCGCCGCAAATGGCAGCAGGGAGAGGCCAATGACTGACGTTGCAGCCCAATCCTCCAACGTCGCCAGCGCGACGCCCGATACGATGGCGTGGGACTCCCGCGCCCGGCGCGTGGTGATGATCTACCTGCCGCTCGCCTGCTTCATCCTGATCCTGCTGTTCCCGTTCTACTGGATGGCGATCACCTCGTTCAAACCGAACGCGGAGCTCTTGAACTATAAGGAGCACAACCCGTTCTGGATCACCTCGCCGACGCTCGCGCATCTCAAGCATCTGTTGTTCGACACCTCGTATCCGCGCTGGCTGAAGACCACCATGCTGGTCGCGATCGGCTCGACCTTCCTGTCGCTGTTTGCGTCAACGCTCGCCGCCTACGCGATCGAGCGGCTGCGCTTCCGCGGCAGCCCCTATGTCGGCCTTGGCATCTACCTCGCCTATCTGGTGCCGCCGTCGATCCTGTTCATTCCGCTCGCCACCGTGATCGTGCAGTTCGGCCTGTTCGACTCGCCTTTGGCGCTGATCCTGGTCTATCCGACCTTCCTGGTGCCGTTCTGCACCTGGCTCCTGATCGGTTACTTCAAGTCGATCCCCTACGAGCTCGAGGAATGCGCGCTGGTCGACGGCGCGACGCGGCTGCAGATCCTGTGGCGGATCACGCTGCCGCTGGCGGTGCCCGGCCTGATCTCGGCCGGCATCTTCTCCTTCACGCTGTCCTGGAACGAGTTCATCTACGCGCTCGCCTTCATCCAGAGCGGCGCCAACAAGACGGTGCCGGTTGCGATCCTGACCGAGCTCGTCACCGGCGACGTCTACCAGTGGGGGGCGCTGATGGCGGGCTCGCTGCTCGGCTCGCTGCCGGTCGCGCTGTTTTATTCGCTGTTCGTCGACTACTACGTGTCGTCGCTGACGGGGGCGGTGAAGGAGTAGCGGAGCTTCGTCCGCATCGAAGCCAGCTCACTCTATCCCCGTCATCCTGAGGAGCCGCGAAGCGGCGTCTCGAAGGATGCGCGGCCCGGCTAGTGGCCGTCGATCCTTCGAGACGCGCGTTCCGCGCTCCTCAGGATGACGGGGATAGGCTGGTGCGTGGATTGGCGTTGCCTGCCCTACCGCGGCACGAACGCGACCGGCACGCTGAAACCCATCGAGCCCTGCGTGATCTCGGACGGAAATGCCGGAAACGGCTGGGCCTGGCGGATCATCGCCAGCGCCCGCGCGTCGAAGGTCGGATTGCCGGAGGAGCCGCCGAGATGGCTCGACAGCACCTGCCCGCCGCGGCCGAGCGTGAACGCCAGCCGGACCACGCCGTGCTGGCCGTTGCCGCCGGCCGGGTAGGAGTGGAAGCGCAGCAAATGCGCGCGGACGCGGGCGTTGTAGGCCGCGATCGCCGATGCCGCCGCGCCGGCGCTGATTGCAGACGCCGTCGGTGCCTGGCGCTCCGCACGGCTCGGCGCGCTGGTGCGCGGCGCCGGCGTCGCCTCGGACGGCTTCTTGGCCTCGCGGCGCACCACCTTCGGCTTGACCGGTTCGGGCTTCTGCTCCGGAACGACTTTGGTGGGCTCGGGTTTTGGCGGCGTGACCTGCTGCTTCTGCTCCGGTGGCGCGGCGACCTCGGGCTTCTCCTGCAGCGGGGTCGGCGCGATCTCTTCGTGCACGGCCTGCGCAGCGACCGGCTCCGGCGGCGCGGCATCGGCCTCCTGCATCGCGGGGCCCGGCGGCAGTTCGGTCTCTGAAATCTGGGGCGAAGAGGCGATCGGCGTCAGGTCGATCAAGACGGCCGGCACTGTCACGCCCGGCGGCGGTGCCGTGACCCAGGTCATGCCGAGCGCGAGCAGCGCGGCATGCGCGGCCAGGATCGCGGCCGCGGACAGGCCCCAGCGCCGCAGCCGGACTTCATCCCGCGCATCATGAAGGGCAAAGACGTTCATGGAAGTCAGCTGCGCCCGTCGAGGCCGACCAGCGCGATCTTGAGATAGCCGGCGTTGCGCAACAGGTTCATCACCTCCATCAGGTCGCCATAGCTGACCGCCTTGTCGGCGCGCAGGAAGATGCGCTCGTCCTTCTTGCCTTGCGTGGCGCCGTCGAGCGTGGTGGTCAGCGCATCGCGCGCGATCACGTCCTCACCGACGGCGACCGAGAGATCGGGCTTCACGGTGACGAACACCGGCTTGTCCGGCCGCGGCTGCGGCTCGGCGGTCGAGGCCGGCAGATCGACGCCGAGATCGACGGTCGCAAGCGGCGCCGCCACCATGAAGATGATCAGCAGCACCAGCATCACGTCGATGAACGGCGTGACGTTGATCTCATGCGCCTCGACCAGATCGTCGTCACCGCGACGCCGGCCACCGAACGCGCCACTGCTGCCGAGCTTGACGCCCATGTCCTACTCCGCAGCGCGCGCCAGGCGGAACAGGCTGCGATCGCCCTCGCGGCTGATCAGAAGCATCACCATGACGGAGGCGTCGCCGAGCAGCGCGCGGTAGGCCGCGATCGAACGGGTCAGATGATTGTAGATCACGACCGCCGGGATCGCCGCGACCAGCCCGAGCGCGGTCGCAAGCAGCGCCTCGGCGATGCCGGGCGCGACCACCGCGAGATTGGTGGTGTGGGCCTCGGAGATGCCGATGAAGGCATTCATGATGCCCCACACCGTGCCGAACAGGCCGACGAACGGCGCGGTGGCGCCGATGGTGGCGAGTACGCCGGTGCCGCGCGCGATCTGCCGCGACATCGCCGCCTCGACGCGCTCCAGCCGTAGCGCGATGCGCTCCTTGAAGCCGTCGTCGAACATGCCGCTGGAGAGCGCGGCCTCGCGCGACGCCGACTGGACGATCTGCGCCACCGCATCGTCACCGTCGCGGCTCGCCTGCTCGACCTCGGCAAGCTGGGTATCGCGCTCGAGCAGGCCGATCCGCTGCTTCGCGAGCTCGGTCTTGCGGCGGATCTCGACGGTCTTGGCGAGCCAGACCGTCCAGGTGACGAGCGAAGCGAAGGCGAGCCCAATCATCACCGCCTTCACGACGATGTCGGCGCTCTCGAACATGCCCCAGGGCGAGAGGTTGCGCGGCAACAGCGCGGCGTCGGATGCGGCAAGGCTCGCGCCCGGCGACATGCCGAGCGCGCTGGAAGCCACCATCCAGATGCTCCGCCCAAGCCAGCGATGCGACATGGTCGCCTCCCGTCCTTCGTTGGTCTCAGCCCGCTTGCGGCGCGAGGCGGTCCGCCAGCGCGTGGAAGCGCGCCAGCTGATCGCCGCGCAGCGCGCGCGCCTCGTCGCGGCCGACGAACACCTTGAACATGATGCCGCCGTCGAGATTGATGAAGGCGATGAAGGCCGACACCTTGCCCATGAAGGGCCGCTCGACGAAGGCGATCGAAGAACAACGCTCATGCCTGAGGTGGCCGTGCAGGCCCTTCGGCTGCATCAGGTTGAAATAGCCGCGGCCGACCTCGCCTTTCGGAATGGCGCCGGTGAATTCGAAGATCGCGTCATCGGTGTGCACGATCAGCGTCACCTCGCCCCACTCCGCGATGTCCTGCATCGCGGCCGCGAATTCGCCGGCGCCGATCCGCACCATGCTTTCGGGCAGCGCCTCGAGTACCGCGCGCGGCGTCACCTTGCGCTCGCGCGCGACGTCCTCGATGACAGCGCCGGGATTGTCGGCCATGTAGGCCTTCAATCCGGCAAGCTCCGCGTTTTGCACGATCGCCTCCGTTACGCCGGGCTCTTTGCGCGCTCGGTGATCAGCACCTCAAAGCCCTCGAACCTGGGATGGCCGAGATAGAGGCTGCCGCCGGTCTCGTTGCCGGCGCGGGAATGGGCGCGGCGGAACGCATCCGATTTGGTCCAGTCCTCGAACGCCGCCTTGCTGGCCCACACCGTATGGGTCGCATAGAGCGTGTGGTCCTCGGCCTCGGATCCCTTCACCAGATGAAACTCGATGAAGCCGGGCAGATCGCCGAGATAGGATTCGCGGGTCTTCCAGACCGTCTCGAACGCCTGCTCCTTGCCCTTGATCACCTGAAACCGGTTCATTGCGATGAACATGAAAGCCTTCTCCTGTTTGGCGGCGGATGCACGGGATCCTGCCGGTCGATCTCGTTGATATCATGAATGCGCCAAGGAATGCGCCAAGGCCGCGCTGGGGGCACCAGCGCGGCCGGAGCAACCTGGATGGAATGATCGGCGTCTCGCGTTACGCTCCACCTAGGTGAATCCTGAGCCCGGCCTTGTAGACGGTGCCCGGACCGGGGCTCGAGAACAGCACGTCGTTCTGCGTCGTGCCGTCGGTCGAGGAGCCCGGGATCGCATAGGGCCGGTAATACTGGTTCAAGAGGTTGTCGACCGACGCCGTGAAGGTGATGTCCTTGGTGGCGTTCCAGGTCACATAGAGGTTGACCAGCTCGTAGCCGGTCGAGGGCAGATAGCCCGCCGGCAGGTCGTTGTTGGCGCCGAACGACGACCATTGCGCGGCAATGATCAGCGAGCGGTCGAGCAGGCGGACGCCGCCCGTCGTCGTCACCTTGCGCGGCGTGATGGTGGCGAGGCCGACGTTGGTCTGGGTGTTCCGGCCGCGCATCAGATGGCCGGCGACGCCAAGGAACCAGTCGCCCGCATCATACATCGTCTCGAGCTCGAAGCCCTCGATGCGGGCGTGAGCGATGTTCTGGTACTGGTAGAACTGGCTGAACGGACCGAATGGTGTCAGGGTGGGTGCCGACGCGACGAGGTCGATATAGCCGTCGATATCGTTGCGGAACAAATTGATCTTGCCGCGGAAGGAGTCCTTCGCCGAGAAGATGCCATCATATTTCAGGTTGATGCCGACTTCCTTGTTCTTGCCGACCTCGGGCCGCAGCGCCGGGTTGGGCAGGAAGCAGAACAGGCCGCTGGTACCATCAGGGCAATTGAACAGCGCCGGCCCGCCGCCGGTGGCGTGGCCACCCGCGATCAGGGTCTCAGTGATCGACGGCGCGCGATAGCCCTCGGCATAGCTTGCATAGGGTGTGAAGCCTGCAACCTGCGTCACGCCGACCGTGATCTTCGGCGACAGCCGGTCGCCGCTGGTCGTGGTGTTGATCGAGTTGAGCTCGTAGTGATCGTAGCGCACGGCGCTGACGAGCTCGAGCCAGGTCGAATAGTTCTGCTTCAGCTGCACGAAGCCGCCGGACACCGTGCGCTGGCCGCCCGGCGTCGTGATGCTGGAATTGCCGCGGGAATCGAAGGTCTCGACATCGTCGCGGAAGGCGTCGAAACCGTAGGTCACGGCGTTGCGCCAGTCGCCGAAATTGAAGCGCGAGGTGTTGTTGACGTCGATACCCACGGTGTCGAGCGAATAGCCGCGCTTGTCGCCGACGCAGCCGGAGATGTTGTTGCCGGGATTGGCGAGCGTGCAGACGCCGCCGCCGGTGGTGATGCGGTTGTTGTAGGTCTTGACCTGGTCGTTGTCGGTGCGGTTGCCGTAGACCGAGATATTCCAATCGAACAGCATGTCGTCGGGCTTGGAATATCTCCAGCTCAGCGTACCCGTGTAGTTCTTGGCGTCGGATGCATAGACCGAGGAGCCCGCGATCGCAGCCAGCGGCGCTGCCGTCGTGGTCGGACCGCGGTTCGGCTGGCCGATATTGTACTGGTAGTCCTGGAAGATGCCGCCGATCTTGAACTCGTGGCCTTCGGCCGGACGGAACGTCACCTTCATCAGGCCGGCCGCGATATCGTTGCCGGTATTGCCGATCTCGGTGCCCGCGCCGTCCTTGTAATTGCTCTGCGTGCGATAGACGGCGCCGCCGAACACGTCGACATTGGGATCGACGCGCACGCCGCCGAACACCGAGCCCATACCGCGGTCCTTGTTGGAGCCGTAGGAGCCCGACATATCGACGCCCCAGCGCTCGCCGGGCCGCACCACGTCGTCGATGTCCTTGGTACGGAACGACACCACGCCGCCGATCGCGCCGGAGCCGTAGATATTCGCGGTCGGGCCGCGCACCACGTCGACGCCGCCGATCAGTTCAGGATCGAGAAAGAACGAGCCGTTGGCGTTGTGGCCGGTGCGCTGATAGTTCTGCCGCGCGCCGTCGACCACGACCGCGACACGGCCAAAGTCCTGCAAGCCGCGGATGTTGATCACGGTCGCCGGGTCGTCCCCGCGTTCCTGGACCGAGACGCCGGGCACGGCGTAGAAAATGTCCGACAGTCGGTTCGGCTGCAGGCCCTGGATCTTCTCCAGCGTGACGGAGCTGACCGGCGCCAGCGCATCGATCGCGCGCTCTTCGGTCTTGGACGCCACCGCCGTGATGGTGTCGAGCGACTGCACCGGCACTGTGCCGATCTGCGCGCGCGCATTCATTGCCGGCGACGTTGCGGGCTGCTGCGCAACCTGCGGCTTCGGCTTCCGCTTGGCCTGCTTCGGCCGCTCGGTTGCGGGACGCGCAGCCGAAGCATCGGCGGTTTGCGCGAGACCGTTCTCCGGCAATGCAGCCGCAAATGAAAACACCGACGCGCCCAAAATCAGGGCGCGCGAAACCCTAGCCCCGTCAGCCATTCTAGCCCCAGCCCGATCATCGCTTTTCTGGTTTGGCTGGCGTGCGCTCTGGCGAGCGGCTTGCTGGCTACGTTGCGATGCAAGCCACCCGCTCGCATCGCGTGATGATTGGTTACGAGCCGGCAACAAAACGGTCAAGAATGCGGCGGCACTGTTTACATCGATTGTAAAGTGCGGCCGTTGGAATGCGCCTCGGCCCGCTTATACAAGCAAGCAGCATTTGAAAATTTCGCAGGCGCAGCACCAAGAGAATGTCGGCATTATCCGGAGACAGTATCGGCGCGGCCGGAAAGCAGGCCGTATCAGCGTCTGACGCCGCGAAATCGCTCATCATGCGCGGAAATCGTCTCGACAGCCGCGAGCTGTTCTCGACCGAGCGCGAGATCATCATCGTGCATGGCGAGGAGCATTACCGGCTGCGGCTGACCTCGCAGAACAAGCTGATCCTCACCAAGTGACAGCCCGGATGACAATTTGTCGCACGCTCGCTCTGCTCGCATTCTCCTGTTGGCTGCCATCAGGCGCGGCACTTGCCGAGGGCATCACCGTGCACGACGCGCGCGACCGCGACGTCGTGATCGACGATCCCACGCGGATCGTCTCGATCGGCGGCGCGATCACCGAGATCCTCTATGCGCTCGGCTTCGCCGACCGCATCGCCGGCGTCGATGCCACCAGCCTCTATCCGCCGGCCGCGCTGCGCGAGAAGCCCGACGTCGGCTACATGCGCCAGCTGTCGCCCGAGGGTGTACTCGGCCTGCACCCGTCGCTGGTGCTGGCGGTGCAGGGCTCTGGTCCGAAGGAGACCATGGACGTGCTGGAGGCGGCCAAGGTGCCGCTGGTGCTGGTGCCCGAGACCTTCTCGGAGGCCGGGCTGATCGAGAAGATCAGGCTGGTGGGCCACGCCATGGGCGCCGATCAGCGCGCCGCCTGCCTGACCGCGGCCGTCGAAAGCGATCTCGCCCAATTGCGTACGCTGCGCGCCAAGGTAACGAAGCCGGTGCGCGTGATGTTCGTGATGTCGCTGCTGAACGGGCGCGCCATGGCGGCGGGTCACAAGACCGCCGCGGACGAGATCATCCAGCTCGCCGGCGGTGTCAACGCCATTGACGGCTACGACGGCTACAAGCCGGTCAATGACGAGGCCATCGTGGCGGCGAAGCCCGATGTCGTGCTGTCGATCGATCGCGGCAAGGATTCGCTGACCTCGGAGGCGGTGTTCGCCCATCCGGCCTTCGCGCTGACGCCGGTCGTGGCCAACAAGGCCTTCATCTCGATGGAGGGGCTTTATCTGCTCGGCTTCGGGCCGCGCACCGCGGCCGCGGCACGCGACCTTTCGGTCAAGCTTTATCCGGCGCTGGCGCCGGGGGCCGACAACTTCAAGCCGGCAGCGCTGACCGCGAATTGCCGGCAATGAGCATGCTGGCCGAGCGCCGCGCGCGCACCAAGCAACGGCGCGCCGGCATGTCGCTGCGGCCGGCGGCGACACTCACTCTCTTCTCCCTGCTTGCGGCGCTCACAGCGACCGCGCTGGTTGCGCTGACGGTCGGCGCCGCCGGCATTCCGCTGTCGCGGCTTCCGGCCGCGCTCGGCCTGTGGCCCGACGGCATCGCCAATCCGCTGCTCGCGCGCGACCAGCTCGTGGTGTGGTCGATCCGCGTCCCGCGGATCGCGGCCGCCGCCATGGTCGGCGCCCTGCTCGCGGTCTCCGGCGCGATCATGCAGGGCCTGTTCCGCAACCCCCTCGCCGATCCCGCGCTGGTCGGCGTCTCCTCCGGCGGCGCGTTTGCCGCAGCTGCGGCGATCGTGTTCACCGACAGCCATCTCGGCGAGAGCCTGCGCTTCCTGCAGCATCAGTTGCTGCCGATCGCGGCCTTTGCCGGTTCGCTGCTCACGACCATCATGCTCTATGGCATCGCCAGCCGCGGCGGCCGGACCTCGATTGCGATCTTCCTGCTGGCCGGGCTTGCGATTGCCGCGATCGCCAATGCCGGCATCGGCCTGTTGGTCTTCGTCGCCGACGACCGCCAGCTCCGCGACATCACCTTCTGGCTGCTGGGTTCGCTGAGCGGCGCGACCTGGAGCAAGCTCACCGCGCTGGCGCCGGTGCTGGCTATTGCCCCGGTCGCCTGCCTCGCGATCGCGCGTGGGCTCGACGTGCTGGTGCTCGGCGAGGCCGAGGCGTTCCACAGCGGCGTCGATGTCGAACGTCTCAAGCGGATTTCGATCGTGCTGGTGTCGGCGATGACCGGTGTTGCGGTCTCGGTCTGCGGCGTGGTCGGCTTCGTCGGCATCGTGGTGCCGCATCTGCTGCGGCTGGTGATCGGGCCCGCGCACCGGCTGCTGCTGCCGGCCTCCGCATTGCTCGGTGCCATCCTCTTGGTCGGGGCCGATACGGTGGCGCGCACCATCGTGGCACCGGCGGAAATGCCGATCGGCATCCTGACCGCGGCGATCGGCGCGCCGTTCTTCCTCGCCATGCTGCTGCGCCAGCGTGGGCTGGTGTCGCTATGAGCGCGCTGCTCGAAGCACAATCGGTGTCGATGACGGTCGGCGGCACGACCCTGGTCGATGCAGTCTCCCTGCGGATCGGCGCCGGCGAAATGGTCGCGATCGTGGGCCCGAACGGCGCCGGCAAATCGACGCTCTTGCGGATGCTGTCCGGCGACCTCCGTCCGTCCCGCGGGGCGATCAGGCTCAAGCAGCGTGACCTGCACGGCTACGGGCCGCGCGAGCTGGCGCAACACCGCGCGATGCTGTCGCAGCATGTCAACGTCACCTTCCCGTTCACGGTCGAGGAAATCGTCAGCATGGGCGCCGGCGAGAGCCCGCGCGCGGCGGCGCGCAACCTCGTCGAGGCGGCGCTGGACGAGGTCGGGCTGGCGCATTTCCGTTCCAGGCAATTGCCGACGCTGTCCGGCGGCGAGCAGCAGCGCGCGCATGTCGCCCGCGTGCTGGTGCAGCTCGCCTGCGGCGAGGCGCTGCACGGGCCCGGACTGTTGCTGCTGGACGAGCCGACATCAAGCCTCGATCTGCGGCACCAGATCGACCTCGTCGAGACCGCGCGGCGGCGCGCCGGGCGCGGCACCGCCGTGATCGCGATCCTGCACGACCTCAACCTCGCGATGCGGTTCGCCGACCGCATCCTGCTGCTGCACCGCGGCCGGCTTGCCGTCGACGGCGACCGCGCCGCCGCGATGCAGGCCGATACACTGCGCAAGATCTTCGAGATCGACGTTGCGATCGACTTCACCGCCAACGGCGTGCCGTTCCTGCTGCCGCAGACGATGCGGCCGGCGGGCAAGGCGACGTAACGCCGCAAGGCTTATCCCGGGGCAACACCGGCGATTCACAAAACTGTCAGGCGACTGTAACAGACGCCTCCGAGAACACCGCATCGTTTGTTTATCCCGTGGGAGACCAATCATGCGCCTGTCACTGCTTTGCTCCGTCGCCTCGATCCTGCTTGTCACATCGGCGTTCGCGCAGAGCGAGGGCGAATTCCCGGCGACGCTGGCGGGACACGCGGTGATGCCGGCGGAGAGCTTCATCGACGCGCCCGCGGATGCGCCTGATGATCTCAAGACCTCGGGCAAGTACACCACCGGCAAGCGCGTCGATGCCATCGGCACCGTGATGGGCAAGTCCTATGAGCGGCCGACCGGCGTGGCGCTGCCGTTCAAGGGCCAGCCGCTGCAGGGCCATTCCGGCATCAAGGTGATGGCGGACGGCTCGTTCTGGGTGATCACCGACAATGGCATGGGCTCGCGCTACAACTCGGCGGACTCGATGCTGTACCTGAACCGGCACAAGATCGACTGGGCCAGCGGTAAGATCGAGCGCCAGGAGACCGTGTTCCTGCACGATCCCGACAAGAAGGTGCCGTTCCGCATCGTGCATGAGGACACCGCCAAGCGTTACCTGACCGGCGCCGACTTCGATACCGAAGGCTTCCAGATCATCAACGACATTTTCTGGATCGGCGACGAATTCGGGCCCTACATCCTCAAGGCCGACAAGACCGGCAAGATCCTCGCCGTGTTCGAGACGCTCGCCGACGGCAAGCCGGTGCGCTCGCCTGACCATTGGGCGGTGCAGTCGCCGGGCGCTCCGGGTGCGAGCTACACCAACGTCAACCTGCGCCGCTCCAAGGGCTATGAGGGCTTTGCCTCGTCCAAGGACGGCAAGTTCCTCTATGGCCTGCTCGAGGGGCCGCTGTGGGATGCCGAGAAGAAGGACTGGGAGAAGGTCGACGGCAAGGAAGCCTCGCGCATCCTTGAATTCGACGTCGCCGCGGAAAAGTTCACCGGACGCTACTGGCAATATGTGTTCGAGCAGAACGGCAATGCGATCGGCGACTTCAACATGATCGACCCGACCCAGGGTCTCGTGATCGAGCGCGACAATGGCGAAGGCACCGCCGACAAGGCCTGCCCGCAAGGCGCCCGCGGCGAGAACTGCTTCCCGGATATCGCCAAGTTCAAGCGCGTCTACAAGATCGAGCTCTCCGACACCAATGTCGGCAAGCCGGTGCGCAAGATCGCCTATATCGACCTGCTGAAGATCCGCGATCCGAACAAGAAGGCGAAGAAGCCGCTCAACGACGGCGTCTACACCTTCCCGTTCTTCACCATCGAGAATGTCGACCGGGTCGACGAGACCCACATCATCGTCGGTAACGACAACAATCTGCCGTTCTCCTCGAGCCGCGCCCCGAACAAGGCGGATGACGATGAGTTCGTGCTGCTCGAAGTCGGCGACTTCCTGAAGGCGAAGTGAGGCGGTCGCTCCCGCCCGCACACACCGCTGTCATCGCCCGGCTCGACCGGGCGATCCAGTATTCCAGAGGCGTTTGAGATCAACGGATAAGCCGCGGCGTACTGGATGCCCCGCTCAAGGCGGGGCATGACAGCGAATATGCGGATGGCGTGATGCTCATCCCAGCGCGACAACCAGTCCGTCATCCCCGCGCAAAGGCTTCGGCTTTGTCGCTGGAGCTACGAGCCTTGCGGCGCAATTGCGCCGCTGGGCGAGCCTCGAAGGATGCATCGCCCCGCCGCGGCCGCATGGAGAGAGCTGGGCCGTCGCCCTTCGAGGCTCGCCGAAGGGGCGAGCACCTCAGGGTGACGGTGATAGATCCGCGCGCAGCCCCATCCACGTCACGGCAGTGCGCTCTCAGCATCACCCCGCCGGCACCATCACGACACCCTTGTCCTTCGGCCAGCGCATCCGCCAGGCGAAGTTGACGTCCTTGACGTCACCCGGCTTGGCCTCGAACGCCCATTCCAGCACGCCGCGCTTGTCACGCAGATTGGTGGTGGTCGCCGGCGTCGACGACGGCAGCATCTCGACCACGATGTCGTCGTTCTCGCTGACCGGGAGCTGATCCTGGATCGCGACCTTGATCGGGAAGTCGTGGCCGTTGCGCACCGTGGTCTTGAACGCGCGCTCGTCGGTCTTCGACGTCGTCACGATCAGGCCAGCGGAGCCTTCATTGCGCTTCACCACCGTGCGCTCGATCTTGACCTTGTCGTCGGCGCCGAAGCCGAGCCGCACGGTCTCGTCCTTGGCGGCCGTCGCCATACGGCTGCGGCCGACAAAGATGCCGTCGCGGTAGATCGCGACCTGTCCGGGCAGCAGCGGCGCATCGTCGGCCTGCACGAAGCTCGCTTCCAGGAACGCGGTCGGATCGATCACCGGAACGGCCCGCACCGCGAGATCGGGGGTGATCGTCGCCGTGGAGATGCGCAGGCTCTTGGCGCCCTCATTGGCCACGACGCTGACGCGGCCGGGAATCTTGAACGTGGCCTGGAAGGCGCCGATCTCTGGGGTCGCCTCCAGTTCCCCAAAGGTTGTCCCCCCACCAAAGCGGAATTCCTTGAGCGCGTCCGCGGCCGGAGCGGGTGCCATGGCCGCTGCGCGCTGTTGCACGCCGTCCTCCCTGCTTCGCGATGCCAGCGGCCGCGGCGGCTGCGGATATTGCACGATCAGCGAATTGAGGTCGGGCGCATTGCCGCCGCGAGCGACGCGCACGGTGGAGACGACGAGCGCCACGTTCGACCAGTCCTCGCCAGTCGACTGGGTGATCTCGGCGCGGCGCACCAGCTCGATCGCGGGCTTGCGGTCCTTGGCGCCGGTGTCGAGACGGGCGTCGTAAAGCGGCGTCCAGCGCGCGTTGCGCACCGCATAGGTCACCCGCAGCGTCGCGCGGGTCGCGGCGGCGGAGGCAAGCTCGATCCGCACCTCGAGCTTGCTCGGCGGCTTGGCGGCGCGATCGGCTTCAAGCCGGGCGATCTCGCGGTCGATATCGCGCTGCTTGCGCGTGGCGTCGCGGATCGCGGTGTCGGCCGTTGCGACTTCATCCCCGACCGCCGAGAACGCGGTGCGCCACTCGCTCACCGGGCGCGCCTCGCCCTTCTCGCCGATGCCGACCGGTGCGGCCTCGGCGAAGCGCTCGGCGAATTTGCGCCGTGCCTCGGCGGCGGTGATGATGCCCTGCAGATCCTCGCGCTGATCCCTGAGCGCCTCGATCCGCTTGTCGATCTCGGGCAGGTTGGCCGGCGGCAGCGGACGCGGCGGTCGGGCGTCGATCGCCCCGATCGTCAGCCTGCCGCCCGCCTCGCCCTCGACCCGCAGCGAGGACGGATCGAGCCCCATCGGGAAGTCGTTGGCGATGAGCGTGTTGTCACCTGCGGGCAGGTCCAGCGTGATGACGCGGGTGACGCTCGCGCCATCGGGATAGACGGTGACGGCATCGACCTGCGAGGCCGCATCGAGATTGGCCGCGTGCAGCGGCTCGGCAACCAGCGCACCCGCCAGCACCAGGCTGGTGGTCACAAGACAATTGGCAATCTTTCGCATGACATCCCTCCGGAAAACGTCGCATCGCGCGCGATGAGCGGCGCGCCGGGCTCGCAGGCGCGCCGTTTCTCGTGGTGAGACGCAGCGAGGAAGGGACTGGTTCGATTGAGGTTTCGGTGCGGCGCGAGCATGGCGCCGTCGCGGCTGCGGTATGGCGCAGCCGCGTCTTTCGGCGTTAGCGATCGATCTTGCGTCGGATGAACAGGTAATTCGGCACGAAAGCGGCCATGGTGATGGCGATCATGATCCACCAGCCGCGTTGAAACGCCGCGATCCGGTCGGCCATCGAGACCGGCGTTGCCAAGATCGCGACAAAGATCGCGACGCCGATCGCCATGGCCGCCTGCCGGATCATGTTGATGACGCCGGAGCCGGTGGCAAACGACGAAGGCGGCAGCGCCCCGGCGCCGACGCCCATCAGGGTCGGAAAGGTCAGTCCGACGCCGATACCGGTGAACATCATACCGACCACAGCGGCAAGCACGTTGGCCTCGGGACCCATGCAGGTCGCCCAGATCGCGAGGGCGCCCGCGAAGGACAGGATTCCGGCGGACACGACCGCTGCCGCGCCAAAGCGCGCGATCAGGCGGCCCGCAAACAACAGTGAGGTGAACGGGACAAGCAAGGGACCCGGTGCGATCGCAAGTCCGGTCTGCAACGCAGACCAGCCCCATACGGTCTGGTCCCACAGCGCGACCGACAGCAACATCGCGCCAAACGCCGCCGAGTAAGGCGCCATCACCAGCGAGGCGCCGGTGAACGGCCTGACCGCGAACAGCGCGGGATCGACGAACGGGTTCTTCGATCTGAGACAGTGCCACGCGAAGGCGGCAAGCGAGACCGCTGCGACGGCAAAGCCGAGGACGACGCCGCGCGAACTCCATCCCCAGTCATTGGCCTTCACGATCGCAAAGGTCAGCGCACCGATGCCAGAGGTCACCTGCAGCGCCGCCCAGAAACTGGGACGCGGCACGTCGTGGCCGGGCACTTCAGGCAATTTCAGCCAGCCGATGATGAGCGCGACCACGCCGATCGGGACGTTGACGATGAAGATCCAGCGCCAGTCGAAGGTCACAAGCACGCCGCCCGCCAGCGGCCCGAGCGCGGCGGCAAGGCCGCCGATCGCGGTCCAGGTGCGCACCGCGCCAGGGCGCTGCTCGGGCGGAAACGACGCCAGCAGCAGGCCGATCGAGGTCGGGGTCATCAGCGCCGCACCGGCGGCCTGCGCGATGCGGGCGGCGACCAGGAATTCGACGTTGGGCGCAAGCGCGCACGCCGCCGACGCTGCGGTGAACAGCGCAACGCCGAGCAGGAAGCTCAGATTGCGGCTGTGCCGCTCCGCCAGCCGGCCGAAGAACACCAGCAGCGCCGCATAGGCGATCGCATAGCCGTTGAGGATCCAGGACAAATCCTCGAGCGAGGCGCCGCGGAATTCCTGCGCGATGTTCGGCAGCCCGACATTGACGATGAACAGGTCGAGATTGGCGAGGCAGATCCCGACCGACACGATTGCGAGCACCTGGCGTGGGGATGCCGTCGCCGCGCGCGGCTGCGCGTCAGTCCCGACGGCCAGCCCGATCGTCTCCACTTCCACCTCCGACATCATACCCTCCAGATACGTGCATATGCATCTGTTGCCATTAGGTGCATATGCATGTATATGTCAAGTCCGATCTGGAGGCAGCATGGCGAAAATCGAACCCGGCCGGTGCAATCTCACGGCGTTGCGCAAGGCGACGCGGCGCGTGTCGCAGCTCTACGATTCGATCCTCGCGACGTCAGGCCTGCGTGGCACGCAACGGGCGATTCTGGTCTACGTCAGGCGATCGGGATCCCCGACGATGGGGGAGCTCGCAGCCGCGCTGGTGCTCGACCGCACCGCGCTCAACCACAACCTCAAGCCGCTCGCGCGCGACGGCCTCCTGACCATCACTGTCGACAAGAACGACCGCCGCAGCCGCCTGGTGCGGCTGACCAAGCGCGGCGAAGCCCGGCTTGACGAGTCGCAGGCCGCCTGGCGTGAGGCACAGGAGCGCTTCGAGGGAGCCTTTGGCGCAAAACAGGCCGCCGATCTCAGGCAGACGCTCGAACTGGTCGCCGCGCTCGAATTTGGCGAACGCGCGGCGGATTTGCCGGCTTCGTAGCCACTTCAAACGAAAAGCGGCCCGGCGTTGCCGCCAGGCCGCTCATTCTCGCACGATCAGGATCGATCGCGCTTAGCTGTAGATCTCGAACAGGCCAGCGCCGCCCTGACCACCGCCGATGCACATGGTCACGACGCCCCACTTGGCCTTCCGGCGGCGGCCTTCCTGCAGCAGGTGGCCGGTGAGCCGGGCACCCGTCATGCCGAAGGGATGGCCGATCGCGATCGAGCCGCCATTGACGTTGTACTTCTCGGGATCGATGCCGAGCTGGTCGCGCGAATAGAGGCACTGGCTGGCGAACGCCTCATTGAGCTCCCAGAGATCGATGTCGTCGATCTTCAGGCCGTGGCGCTTCAAGAGCTTCGGCACGGCGAAGACCGGACCGATGGCCATCTCATCGGGCTCGCAGCCGGCCGAGGCCCAGGCCACGAAGCGGCCGAGCGGGTTGAGGCCGCGCTTCTCGGCGTCCTTGGCTTCCATCAGCACCACCGCGGCGGCGCCGTCGGACAGCTGGCTGGCATTGCCGGCGGTGACGAACTTGCCCGGACCCTTGACCGGCTCGAGCTTGGCAAGGCCCTCCAGCGT
Source organism: Bradyrhizobium septentrionale (assembly GCF_011516645.4). Lineage (NCBI taxonomy): Bacteria > Pseudomonadati > Pseudomonadota > Alphaproteobacteria > Hyphomicrobiales > Nitrobacteraceae > Bradyrhizobium > Bradyrhizobium septentrionale. Next base: position 1,431,086 of record NZ_CP088285.1, read on the forward strand.
GGTCTCGGGGCGGTTGCACTCGTCGCGATCGACGACGTAGTCGACGATCGACTCGGCCTTGGTCGCCTTGTCGACCACCTTCATCCTGGTCTTCATCGGGACGATTTCGTCCTTGAACTTGTTGGCCTGCTGCGCGGCCGCCATGCGGCGCTGCGACTCCAGCGAATACTCGTCCTGGTATTCGCGGCTGAGCTTGTAGCGCTCGGCGACGATGTCGGCGGTATCGATCATCGCCATGAAGATGGCAGGCGCGGTCTTGAGCAAGTCCGGATCGACCGATTCCTTCGGCGTGCCGCCACCGGGAATCGAGATGCTCTCGACGCCGCCGGCGACGATGCAATCGGAGCCGTCGGAGCGGATCGAGTTGGCGGCCATCGCGATGGTCTGCAGGCCCGACGAGCAGAAGCGGTTCACCGAGACGCCCGCGGTCGTCTTCGGCAGGCCGGCGAGCAGCGCCGCCTGACGGCCGATGTTCGGCGCGCCATGCGCGCAATTGCCGAGATAGCAATCCTCGACATAATCCTTGTCGACGCCGGCGCGCTCGACCGCGTGCTTGATGGCATGCCCGGCCAGCGACATCGGCGGGGTGATGTTGAATCCGCCACGGCCGGACTTCGCCAGGCCAGTGCGCGCGTAGGAAACGATTACGGCTTCACGCATTGTTTTCTCCCTCAAAATGGATGATTTCAGCTTGGATGCTGTCTTCGTACACATGGGGCGTCAAGGCAACAGAAATAAGCGCCATCAAAATACCGCCCTGCGGAACGGAAGTGGCCCCGACGCAACCGACGAAGCAGGATCACGTGGCGGCGCGGATGAAGCCTACTAACGTGCCTGGAATTCCGAGGTGCTCCTCACAGGGCCGATTTCGCGAGCATCATGTGAATTCCCTTATTGCCGTCGACCAATTGCGTCACGCGCAGATTGCCTGCGAGAGAACACAGCATGTACGCCTCGTTGCGCGTGAGATTCGTGCGCGCGCAGATGTGGTTGACCATCTCGCGGACGGCTTGTTTGGCGGCGTCGTCCAGGTCTTCGTCCAGTCCGATCGAGATGAGATGGGTTGCATTTTCTGCAAACGGCCATTTGACCCGCATGTCCTTCCGCACGGTCAGGCGGACCGTGCCTGTGACTCCGGTCTCCAGGGCCGTGATACAGACTTCGCCGTCACCCTGAACGGCGTGCCCATCGCCGGCGAAAAACAGAGCGCCCTCATTGAATACCGGCAGATACAGCGTGGTGCCCGCGCGGAGCTCCTTGTTGTCCATGTTGCCGCCGAACGCGCGCGGGACCGGCGATCCGCACCGGCCCCACGCCGGCGGCGGCGCGGTTGCCAGGATTCCGAAAAACGGACTGAGCTCGATCCTGCTGCCCCAGGGCATCGTACAAAAATTTCCATCGCGGTCGATGGTCGGATGAATGGTTTCGTAGTCGGTGAATTCGTCCGGCAGCGTGCCGAGCAGAGGCAGGATCGAAACAAATCCCCAGTCCTGTCTGACGTTCACGTCGAGAATGTCGACCTGAAGCGTGTCGCCTACCTGGGCACCCTTCACGTAGATCGGCCCGGTGATGAAATGCGGCCCAGGTCCCGGCGGCAGCGTGTTCAGCGCATGGAGATAATCGGCGGGGACCCGACCGAAATCGTCCGGCAAGGTTTCTTTCCCACCCGCCGGGAAACTATGCAGCGTGACCGAGTCACCGGACTCCACTGTAAGAACCGGCGGACTAGCACTGTCTAGGTATCCCCATACCATGTTCTCAGGGGTAGCGGGAATTTCATGGCGGCGCGGCATCGCTCCTCCAAAGCAGTTGCCCTCGGGAAATGTCGGCCATCATCCTAGGCAAGACTTGATGTCAAAAACAGCCGCGGTTTGGGCCCCTTTGAGCATTCCTGGTCCATGGTAGGGTGGCCCTGGTAACCCGATGCGCGGACGCCGTGCGCCACCTTTCCGGGCGGCCGCGCGACAAAAGGAGACTCTGATGAGGCGGTCTCAATTCACGGAAAATGAGATCCGGCATCTCCTGTACGAGGCGAATACCGGCGTCTCGGTGGCCGAGATTTGCACGACATCCGGCATCTCGCTTCGAACATTCTACCGATGGAGGCGGCGGTATGGCGGTCTAGACCACCCAGCCGTGCTCGACATGCGTGGACTTGCCGTCGAGAATGTCAGGCTGCGAAACGTCATCGACAATCTATCTGCCTGCCTCAAGGCGACGCCGGCCGGCGAAATCGCAAGCGGCAGCACGCCGCAAACGAACGCGCTGAAGGACGTCGACGGCCGGGGCCGTCGTGCGATCAGCATCGCCGCGGAAAAGTGCGGAGGCGCTGTGACGGGCCGCTTCGCATCAATCCGCGTCAATCGCTGATCTCGACGATAACAATTCAGGCAGCCATTCTGGCAAAAGTGACATAATGCGCTACACCGTGGCGGGGATTTGATCAAGCTGCCCCTGCATCGAGCGCAATTTTTCGATCCGGGGCCACACTCAAGGCAAGAGCTGGCACGCCGCTGACGCAAATCCAAATCTTGCACAAAACCCGGCAGCAGCTGTCTGTACTTTCTTCTTGTCGCAAATCCGAACGACCGATTACCCTCGCCGCGAACGCCAACGGTCCTGCAGGGAGTTGAGATCATGACTGGCTTTGTCCGCGATTTTACCGACGTCAAGACCGGCGTCAGCCGCCGCAACATCCTCACCGCTTCCGCTGGTCTTGCTTGTGGTTTCGCGCTCGGCGGACCGATGGCGATCAGGACGGCCACGGCGGCCGGCTTGAAAGAAGTTCGTTTCAGCGAAGCAGTCCACAACCTCGGTTACATCAATCTCTACGTCGGCATGCATGCAAAGATCTTCGAGAAGAACGGTCTCGACATGAAGGTCAGCGCCGCTGGAGGCGACACGCAAACGTTCGCTGCAGTGCTTGGCGGATCGGCTGACTTTGCCATCGGCGATGCGACCATGGCGCAGATCTCGCGGGAGAACGGTGGCCCGGGCGTTGTCGTCGGCACGGTCGTCCAGCGTGCACACTATTTCGGCGTCTCAAAGACGTTAAAGCCCATCACCGATCCGAAAGAGTTCAAGGGCCTGAAGATCGCAACCTCGCCGGAACCGAATACGAATTTCAGCGTGGCGAAGCGCCTGCTAGAAAAAGCCGGCCTCAAGGTCGGCGTGGATGCCACCATCGTGCCGGTGAATCCGGGAACCGAAATTGCTGCGATGCTGGCCGGTCAGGCGGACATTGCCATCGCCTATCAGCCCAGCGTGGCCGCGGCCGAGGCCCAGGGAGCCAAGGTGGTGTTCGACTTCTCCACCTACATCGGCCCGTTCTGCAATACGGGAATCATGGTCCTTCCATCGACGATCCAGAAAGACCCCGCGATGGTTCAAGCCCTGGTGACATCGTTCGAGGAAGCCTCGCGCAAGACCTACGCAGACCCCGCCTTCGCAAAGGAAGTCGCGCGCAGGGAATTTCCGGATCTGCCGGGCGAGGTTGTCGACAAGGCGATCGATGCCGAATTGCAGTATCTGATCCCGGCACAGTCCGTGGTGACCAAGCCGGATCAATGGAAGAATCTGATGGAGATGCAGGTCTACCTCGGCAACGCCAAGGGCACGATCCCGTTCGACCAGATCATCGACAATTCCTTTGCCGACAAGGCCGTCGCCAGTCTGAAATGACAGTTGCGATCACCACCGGCCACGGCGGCACCGGAACATCCGCGGCGTCCCTGGTGCCGTTGACCGTGGAAGGCGTCGCCAAGGGCTACGATGTTGCGGGGCGATTTGTCCCGGTGATCGGCAATCTTAGCTTGACGCTGAAAAAGGGCGAGATTGTCAGCATCGTTGGTCCATCGGGATGCGGAAAGACGACATTGCTCAATACGCTGTGCGGACTGATACCGGCTGACTTGGGGCGTATCCGCTGGTACGGGCACGAGATCGTCGGCCAGCCGCAGAACGTAGGCTACATGCTGCAGAAGGATCTGCTGTTTCCCTGGCGCACTGCATTGAGCAACGTCAAGCTGGGACTGGAAATCCGCGGCCTTGCGGCGAGCGAAGCGCATGACCGCAGCCGCGCGATGCTGGATCAACTCGGATTGCACGGCTTCTCCGATCACTATCCGTCGACATTGTCAGGCGGCATGCGCCAACGGGTCGCACTCGCCCGCACATTGGTCAATGATCCGGAGGTGCTGCTTCTCGACGAGCCGTTTGCCGCGTTGGACTTTCAGAACAAGCTGCTGATCGAAAGTGACACGGCAAAGCTGGTTCGCGAGCGCGGGCGCTCCCTGTTGCTGATTACCCACGATATCGAGGAGGCCGTCTCTCTGGCGGACAGGGTCATCGTGCTGTCGAAGAGGCCGACAACCGTCAAGGCGACGTACGACATAGATCTGGACGGTGAACGAACTGACATGATCGCCGCTCGCGAAAGCCGGCAATTCAGCGCCTACGTTCGGCAGATATGGGCCGATCTCGACGTCGTACTCCAATGACCGCGAATGCACAGGACGATTTTGGGAACGTTGTGCAAGGATCACCGGCGCCGCCGGCGCACCGCTGGAAGCGTTGGCGGGTAGCCGGACTCGTCCTGCTCACTCAGGTCGCGCTCTTGGCTGCGCTGCTTGCGTTGTGGGAGCGCGCGACAGGGCAGGACAAGCAGGCAGCCTTCATGTTCGGGTCGCCCTCGGCGATCTTCGGCTTTCTGGGCCAGTCGGCGCGCGATGGCTCGCTGTGGCGCGATATCTATGTCACCGGCTTCGAAACCCTGCTCGGCTTCGTGATCGGTAATTTCTTCGGAACGCTGATCGGGCTTCTGCTCTGGTACTCGCGTTTCGTATCGCGCGTGGTCGAACCTTTCATCATCGCCTTGGGATCGATTCCCATCATCGCGCTTGCGCCGATCATCATCATCTGGTTCGGCACAGGACTGATCTCGAAAGTCGCGATGTCGACGCTGTCGGTCGTGATCGTGGCGCTCGTGACGTCCTACAAGGGCGCGACGGGCGTTGACGCCGACCAGGTCAACCTGATGCGAACACTGGGAGCCTCGAAGTTCCAGATATTCCGCAAATTGGTGGTGCCCGCATCGCTCACCGATATTTTTGCAGGATTGAAGCTCACCGTCGGATTTGCGCTGATCGGTGCGATCGTCGGCGAATTCATGTCGTCGTCAGAGGGTCTAGGACACGCAATCTTCAAGGCCGGCTCGCTCTACATCATTCCCAAGGTGTTTGCAGCGCTGATTGCAACGATCGGCCTGGCATTGCTGCTGACGTTCGTGGTGGGCCGCCTTGAACGGCTGCTCATGCCCTGGCGCAAGGTTCAATAGATTCCCCTATTTCGGCAACAGCAAGAAAAGGAACGTGGAGATGTCGCAGCGCGTCGCGAAAGAAGGCAATATCAAGTATGCCCTGTCGGGCCTGGACCGTTTCATTGCCAGCGTCTCTCCCGGCGAAACGTTCGTCGTCGAATGCGCGATCAATGCCAACGACGGAACGATCCGTCATCTCGGGCAGCAACTGACCGAAGCCGACATCACTATGCCGTTCGTCAACGGGGCGACGGGGCCCATCGAGGTTCGCGGCGCCAAGGCCGACGACATGCTGAAGGTCGAGATCGTCAGCATGGAGGTTGGGGGGCTTGGATTTACGGCACTGTGGCCCGGCATCGGTATGTTCCCCGACTGGGTGCGCCGCAGGGAGTTCGGCATCCAGACGCGTGTTGTCGAGGTCAAGGATGGCCTTGTGCGCTGGAACGAGCATCTAAAACTTCCGGTCAAACCGATGATAGGCGTGATCGGAGTCGCACCGCTTCATGGCGCGGTTCTCACCGTGGACAACGGCACGCACGGCGGAAACCTGGATGTTCAGGAAATCACCACCGGCAACACCGTCATGCTCCGGGTCCATGCCGACGGTGCGCATCTGTTCCTCGGCGACTGCCACGCAATCCAGGGGGACGGGGAATGCAACGGCATGGGCGCCATCGAGATCGCAGCCACCCTCACCGTCAAAGTGTCGCTCGAAAAAGCTCCAGCGCGCCTGAACCATCCCCGGATCGAAACGCCAACCCACATCTGCACGCTCGGCTGTGCGCGTCCGCTCGAAGACGCCATGCGGCTTGCATTCGAAGAAATGGTTTACTGGCTTGAAGAGGAATGGAGGATACCCGCAGCCGAAGGCTACATGCTGCTCGGTCAAATCGCGGAGGCGCGATGCACGCAGGTGGTCAATCCGAAATACACCTATATCTGCAAGGTGAACAAGGACATCGTCCGAAAATACTTTGGGTGATCTGATGGAGCGCGCGTAGCCTCGTCGCTGAAATCGATACCGTCGGGCTTGCTCATGCAACCCGATGGAAGGGCGAAACCATCTCGGCACAAACAAACGTCCGTGCAGACGATCCGCCGACGCTGGACCTATGGCCCGGCGTCGGCGGAACCAGGTTAAAACGTCAGCGCCTTGGCCTGCTTCACCTGCGGCAGCGTCTGCACCTTGGCAAGCAGTTCCGCCGGCACCGCGCCGTCGACCTCGACCAGCGCAATGGCGTCGCCGCCCTGCTTGACGCGGCCGAGATGGAAGGTCGCGATGTTGATCTTGGCATCGCCGAGCAGGCTCGCGAACGCGCCGATGAAGCCCGGCTTGTCCTCGTTGGTCACGTAGATCATCGACTTGCCGAACTCGGCGTCGACGCGGATGCCCTTGATGTCGACGAGGCGCGGCTTGCCGTCGGCGTAGACGGTGCCGGACACCGAACGCTCCTGGCGCTCGGTGGTGACGGTGACCGTGATCAGGCTTTCATAGTCGCTCTGCGCGGCGCGGACCACCTCGTCCACCACCATGCCGCGCTCCTTGGCGACAACCGGCGCCGAGACCACGTTGACCTCGCCCAGCATCGGGCGCAGCAGGCCGGACAGCACCGCCGAGGTGATAGCCTTGATCTTCATTTCGGCGACATGGCCCTCATAGGTGATCTGGGTCTTGAGGATGCCGCTCTCGGTGAGCTGGCCGGCGAACGAGCCGAGCTTCTCGGCGAGCTCGATGAACGGCTTCAGCTTCGGCGCCTCTTCCGCGGTGATCGAGGGGAAGTTGACCGCGTTCGAGATCGCGCCCGACAGCAGATAGTCCGACATCTGCTCGGCGACCTGCAGCGCGACGTTCTCCTGCGCCTCGGTGGTGGAGGCGCCGAGATGCGGGGTGCAGATCACGTTGGGATGACCGAACAGCACGTTCGAGGTCGCCGGCTCCTCGACGAACACGTCGAAGGCGGCGCCCGCGACATGCTTGGAATTGAGCGCATCGACCAGCGCCTGCTCGTCGACCAGCCCGCCGCGGGCGCAGTTGATGATGCGCACGCCCTTCTTCATCTTGGCGATCGCAGCCGCGTCGATGACGTTGCGGGTTTTCTCGGTCAGCGGCGTGTGCAGCGTGATGAAATCGGCGCGCTTCAACAGATCGTCGAGCTCGACCTTCTCGACGCCGATGTCCTTGGCGCGCTCCGGCGACAGGAACGGATCGAACGCGATCACCTTCATGCGCAGGCCGAGCGCGCGGTCGGCGACGATCGTGCCGATATTGCCACAGCCGATCACCCCTAACGTCTTGGCGGTGATCTCGACGCCCATGAAGCGGTTCTTCTCCCACTTGCCGGCCTGGGTCGAGGCGTCGGCCTGCGGAATCTCGCGCGCCAGCGCCAGCATCAAGGTGATGGCATGCTCGGCGGTCGTGATCGAATTGCCGAACGGCGTGTTCATCACGATGATGCCCTTGGCGGTCGCGGCCGGAATCTCGACATTGTCGACGCCGATGCCGGCACGGCCGATCACCTTCAGCCTGGTCGCCTTCTCGATGATCTTGGCGGTCGCCTTGGTGGCCGAGCGGATCGCCAGACCGTCATAATTGCCGATGATCTCGGCGAGCTTTTCCTTGTCCTTGCCGAGGTTGGGCTGGAAGTCGACCTCGACGCCGCGATCCTTGAAGATCTGCACAGCGGCGGGAGACAGCGCGTCGGAAATCAGAACTTTGGGAGCCATGATTGCAATCCTTGTGATCAGTCCGGTTAAGCCGCGAGCAGCGGCCCTTGAATGGGTGCTTGCAACGAATGCGCGGGCGGTCAGCGCAGCCAGCGCACCATGAACGGAAATGGCGGGACGCCGTTCTCGGCGGCCTGCCGCTTTTCGAAGGTCATGCCGTAGTACTGCAGCAGCGGCTGACCGAAGGTGCGTTCGGTGTCGAAGTCCGCGACCAGGGCTTTCGAGCTGCCTCGATAGCCGTGTTCGTGGAAAACGATCGCCGGATCGATATCGAGGTGCTTCGCCGCCGCGTAGGACCAGGCAATGGCCGCGATCTCGTCGCCGTCGGACGGCGTTGCCAGCTCCGGTGTGTTCCGCATCGACGGATCGGTCACCGCGAGATGACCGGCCTCGTGCAGGAGATCGCCGGGATGAGCGAGCTTCTCCTCATCGACGAAAATGACGCCGTCACTGATGCGAAGTCCGGGCAGGAACGTCGCGTCCGGCAAGCGCGCCGGACGCACGTCGATCCCGATGCCGCAGATGAAATCCGCGAGCCTTTCGGTCAGCGGATTGGCGAACATCGTCAGGCCGCCTTGGGCAACGCGGCCTTGGTTTCGGCGAAGGCCCAGTCGATCCACTGCGTCAGCAGCTCGACGTCCTTTGCCTCGACGGTGGCGCCGCACCAGATCCGCAGGCCGACCGGCGCATCGCGGTAATACGCGAAGTCGAAGCCGGCGTTCTCCTTCTCGACCAGCGCGACCAGCTTCTTGCAGAAGTCGGCCTGTGCGTCAGCGGGAAGCGAGGTGATCGCGGGATCGGTGAACTTCAGGCACACCGAGGTGTTGGAGCGGATCGCGGGATCCTTGGCCAAGAAGTCGATCCAGGGCGTCTTCGCCTTCCAGTCGGCGAGCGCCTTGGTGTTGGCGTCGGCGCGGGCGATCAGCGCCTTCAGGCCGCCGATCGACTTCGCCCAGCTCAACGCATCGAGATAATCCTCGACGCAGAGCATCGACGGGGTGTTGATGGTCTCACCCTCGAAGATGCCCTGGTTGAGCTTGCCGCCCTTGGTGAGGCGGAAGATCTTCGGCAGCGGCCAGGCCGGCTTGTAGGTCTCGAGCCGCTCCACCGCGCGCGGCGACAGGATCAGCATGCCGTGCGCAGCTTCACCGCCGAGCGCCTTCTGCCAGGAGAAGGTGACGACGTCGAGCTTGGCGAAATCGAGCGGCTGCGCGAAGGCGGCCGAGGTCGCGTCGCAAATCGTCAGGCCTTCACGGGTCGCGCTGATCCAGTCGGCGTTCGGAACGCGCACACCGGAGGTGGTGCCGTTCCAGGTGAAGACGACGTCCGACGCGGGATCGACCTTGGCGAGATCGGGGATTTCACCGTAAGCCGCGTTCAGCTTGGTGACGTCCTTCAGCTTCAATTCCTTGACGATATCGCTGACCCAGCCCTCGCCGAAGGATTCCCAGGCGAGCGTGGTGACGGGCCGCGCACCGAGCAACGACCACAGCGCCATCTCGACCGCGCCGGTGTCCGACGCCGGCACGATGCCGATCTTGTAATCGGCAGGCACTTCAAGCACTTCACGCGTCAGTTCGATCGCGAGCTTGAGCTTCGCCTTGCCGACCTTCGCACGATGCGAGCGGCCGAGGGCGGCGTCCTTGAGATTGTTGGGGTTCCAGCCGGGGCGCTTGGCACAGGGACCGGAGGAGAAATGCGGCACATCAGGCCGCGAAGCGGGCTTCGCTGCAGTCATAATCTACCCTTCCAGATAGCTGCCTCTCGGTGGGGAGAGGTTTCCCGCCGCCGGAGATAGTGGACGGGCGCCCAAACGTCAAGGAAGTTCAGAAGGGTCCGGAACGATGGGGGGATCACGGCTGATTGATGGGGAGTCCTCGACCTGCTGCACCGTCTCCTGATCGAGCAAATCTGCCGCGAGAGTCATGATCTTAACCGCCCTGCGCCGGCTCGATACTTTCAGAATGCTCTTCTCGCCGGCCTGCACGATGTACTCGTTGCCGACCCGCACGATCGAATAATCCGACATCGAAATCCCCAGTTGCCCGCGCCCCCGTGGGAGACGCCCGACATAGCGGACTCGTTCCGACCCGTAAATTCGCGGAGGCCGGCTTAGTTTATTGGCTGTTAACCGGATAGCGGAGCAACAGCTACCGCAGGCATTGCCATATGCATGGCACAACTTCGCGCACGAATTTCAGAAGTGCAACGTCTCAGAAGCGAAACGTCATGCCGACATGGCTGCGCGCGAATCCGAGTCGCTCATAGAAGCGTTGCGCATCGATGCGCGTGTGATGCGTCAAGAGCTCGACGAGCATGCAACCTCGCGCCCGCGCTTCCGCGACCGCCCACCGCACCAGCTGCTCGCCGATGCCACGGCTGCGGCAATGGGTTGCGACGCGGACGTCCTCGAGCAGCCCGCGCGAGCCGCCCTGCGAGCTGATGCCCGGCAGCACCGCGAGCTGCAGGCAGCCGACCACGGCGCCCTCGCCGTCGACGGCGACCACGAGCTGAAGGTTGGGATCGCGCTCAACCCGCGCGAAGGCCTCGTAGTAGCTTTGTGGCAGCGGATCCTCGATCCGCTCGCGCGCACGGCCGAGCGGATCATCCGCCAGCATGCCGACGATGACCGCGACATCCTCGCGGCGGGCGCGGCGGATCGTGATGAGCGAGGTTTCGGTCATATCGATCTTCACCAGAGGTCAGCGGACCGGCGGCAGGCCGAGCACGCGCTCGGCATCGGCGATCCAGCGGCGGATGATGGGATAGCGCTCGAGCGCGAGGCCGCCATCCTCCGCGACCCGCGTATAGGCAAGCAGCGAGACGTCGGCGAGCGAGAACGCATCGCCGACCAAAAACTGCGTCCCCGCAAGATGCCGCTCCAGATGATCGAGCGCCACATAGCCGCGCTTCAACAGGTTCGGATCGATCTCGGAAACGGCCTTGCCGAGATACACGGTCTGAAACCGGCAGACGGCGACATAGGGCTCGTGGCTGTTCTGCTCCCAGAACATCCAGGCATCCATCTGTGCCGCGCGATAGGGATCGCCGGGGATCAGATCGCTGCCGCGCGCGAGGTAGCGGATGATGGCGTTGGATTGCGCGAGCGTGCGGCCGTCATCCAGCTCCACCGTCGGCACCTGCCCCCAACCGTTCAGCTTGAGGAATTCCGCCGTCCGGCTGCCGCCCTTCATGGTGTCGATCTCGACCCATGTGTAGGGCAGCGCCAGTTTGTCGCACACCCATTTCACCTTCAGGCAATTGCCTGAATTGGAATCGCCGAGGATTTTCATGCGAGGTCGCTCCGCTTGCGGAGCGATATCCGACCAGTCACGCCATGCACTGTCAAGCCGCGCGGCTTGGCCTCAGAACTTGTAACCGAGACCCGCGCGCACTGTATTGATGGTGGTATCGACGGTCGACGTGAAGCGAACGTATTCCCACTCCGCGCGCATGAACAGCCCGCCCGTGATATTGACGTCGAAACCGAGACCGCCGGTGTAGCCGTAGATCAGGTGATTGTGCTGGACGTCGTTCGCGTTCAATGTCGCGAGCGGCGTGAACGGCCCCGAGATGGTGGTGCTGACGGCGTCGTGAACCGTGACCGAGCGCGAGATGTCCGCATTGCCGAACGCAACGCCGCCGAAGATATACGGCAGGAAGCAACCCCAGGCGTAGCCGGCGCGGCCGCGGATCGTCGCCATGTCGTTGATCTGGATCGCCGCCGACGAATCGACGCGCACATCGTGGAACAGGGTGTCGGTCAGCGCGGTGCCGCTGACCAATTCCTTGCTCGCGGTGGACGAGCCGCCGAACTTGCCGTGCATGTAGCTCGCATCGATGCCGACGACGACGTCGTCGTATTGCCAGTTGTAGCCGGCGAACGCACCATAGGCCGCCGAGCGTTGGGACGCTTTGCCGAGCCCGAGATTCCAGTTCGAGACATCCATCTGCTGGATCACGTTGTGATCGAGCAGGGCCGCCAGCATGTTGGCGTTCGTGCCGCTGAAATTCTCATCGGACGAACCGTAGCCGCCCTGGCCGCCGATGTAGAAGCCCCGCCAGTTGACGGGTGCGCTGGGTGCATCGCTGAAGCCGCCGCGCAGAGCCGGGAAGTCCGGCAGATCAGCCGCGTGCGCAGCCGTCACCGCGCCCATCATCATCGCCGCCAGCAAGAACCTACGCATTGCAACGCTCCATCCCACTCACCGAATGCGCGTTGATCATCGCCTGTTAACCTTAACCAATCGTTGTCGCCGCACGCTTTCGACCACGCAAGTTGCAGAAGCTCGTGACGTCGCGCGGCAAAGAAAAACGGCGCGGGATGATCCCGCGCCGTTACAATCGTTAACCGTGAAGGGTCGGAATTAACCCTTGCGGATCAGCGGGGGCGGCGGCGGCGGGGGCAGCACATCGCAGCAGGGCAAGGCGAAGCGCACACCGAGCTTCACGTCCTGCGAGGTGATGTCGCGGTACTGGAAGCTCGAGGGACCGGCCGGCGTGCCGTCGAAGAAGTGACCCTGGCCCTGGCCGGCGGTGCCCATGTCGAGGTAGCGATAGGCCAGTTCGACCGTGAAGTTGTTGGTGACCCTGTAGGCGACACCGGCATGCACGGCCCAGGCGAAGTTGGTCTTGGTGGCGCCGTCTGCGATGAAGGAGCTGGTCAGGCCAGACCCGCTCGGGAACGTGGCGATGTCCGAGAAGGCCGAGGTCTTGATCGTCGCGGCACCGACACCGGCACCGATGAACGGGGTCAAGCATCCCCAAGTGCCGAGATCGGCGTAGACGTTCACGAGGCCGACCCAGCTCTGCATGCCGCCATGATAGGTGTCGCCCAGCGAGCTCGGCCCGGGGAACGTGAAGAAGTCGGTGCCGTTGAAGCTGACCTTCGAGCGGTACTCACCGGTGATGTCCGCGCGGAACCAGCTGTTGAACTGATAGCCGACGCCGATGCCGAACAGCATACCGCTGTCGAAGCCGGTGCCGTACTGGTTGAACGCGGTGCCGGCCGGCAGCGTGTCGTAGGCGTTGACGTGCAGCTTGGCCTGGGTGTTGGTCATGCCGATGTCGCCGCGCAGATACCAGCCGCCGAAATCCTGGACCGGCGGGGGCGCATACGCCATCGGGGGCGGCGGCATGATCGGCATGTCGGCAGCGAACGCCACCGAAGACAGCAGGGATGCCGCGCCTGCGGCAATCAGGGTCGTTACGCTACGCATTGGCTTCGTCCTTTTGGGCCAAGTGAGGCGACACGAAAGCCCCACGACTGAAACTCACGGGCGGACGATGCCAGCAAATGTTTAAGCGGCACTTAACCCTAATTTTTAAGGTTGATTTTCTCTCACCTTTTTCTGCGGCTGGTGCTTATGGGTCCATCAATACGCGCATGCGGCAGCGAAAGATGGCGATCCCGCCACAAGTGCTAATGAAGCGTTGACGATGGCGCGCCGTTGGCGACGCACGCAGCCCGCGTGTGTTAGCGAATGCTTAACGCGGGGCGCGCGCTTCACGGAAGGCGCTCAGCGAACAGCCTTCGGCATCTTCGGCAGGAACACCGCGAGCAGGCCGATCGCCGGCAGGAATGCGCACAGCTGATAGACGAAGGCGATCGAGGTGTGGTCGGCGAGCTTGCCGAGCACCGCGGCGCCAAGACCGCCGATGCCGAACGCGACGCCGAAGAACACACCGGAGATCATGCCGAAGCGATGCGGCATCAATTCCTGCGCGAACACGATGATCGCCGAGGTCGCCGACGAGATGATCACGCCGATCACGACCGTCAGCACGGCGCTTGCGAACAGGCCGGCATAGGGCAGCGCCAGCGTGAACGGCAGCGCGCCGAGGATCGAGAACCAGATCACGTATTTGCGGCCGAAGCGGTCGCCGAGCGGCCCGCCGATGAATGCGCCCGCGGCGTTGGCCGCAAGGAAAATGAACAGATAGAGCTGCGCCGCCTGCGTCGAAACGCCGAACCTGTCGATCAGATAGAAGATGTAGTAGCTCGACAGGCTCGAGACATAGAGCTGCTTGGAGAACAGCAGCGCGACCAGCACGATCAGCGCGATCCTCACGCGCCGCCGGTCCGGATGGTCAGGATGCCGCTCGATGGTGGCCGCCTTCTTGCCTGATATCTGCGGCTTGTACCAGGCGCCGATGCGCCAGAGGATCACGATGGCGAGGAACGCGATCGAGGAGAACCAGGCGATCGAGGGCTGGCCGAACGGCACCACGATCAACGCCGCGAGCACCGGTCCCATCGAGGTGCCGAAACTGCCGCCGAGCTGGAACACCGATTGCGCAAAACCGTAACGACCGCCCGACGCCAGCCGCGCGATGCGCGACGATTCCGGATGAAACACCGCGGAGCCGAGGCCGACCAGCGAGGCGGCGATCAGGATGATCCCGTAACTATGCGCGACGCTGAGCAGCAACAGCCCGAAGAAGGTGAAGCCCATGCCGATCGAAAGCGAGAACGGCTGCGCCTTCTTGTCGGTGAAATGCCCGACCAGCGGCTGCAGCAGCGAGGCGGTGAACTGGAACGCCAGCGTGATCATGCCGATCTGCGCGAAGTCGAGCGCGTAATTGTCCTTCAGGATCGGATAGACCGAGGCGATCAGCGACTGCATCGTGTCGTTGAGGAAGTGCGAGAAGCTGATGCCGGCGAGCACGACATAGGCCGGCCCCGCGGCAGCCGCCTTCGCGGCCAGCGACGGCGGCAACTCCGGCACCAGCACCGGCTCGCCCAGTGCCTCCTCGCTCACGACCGGCTTGTTCAATGCAGCATTCCCGGAACGGATTCGCAAAAATACCTCCGTGTCGTACGACGCGGAGGTGACCCGGACCAGTTGCGTTAGCCGATAGCTGCGATGCGCTCCGTGGCCGCCGGGCGAGCTCTCTCCCCGTCATCCTGAGGAGCCTGCGCAGCAGGCGTCTCGAAGGATGAACGGCCACCAGCCGGGCCGTGCATCCTTCGAGACGCGCGCAAGCGCGCTCCTCAGGATGACGGGATGAGCGGCTGGCGACGGAAGTTTGCAGGCCCTAAGCCGCCGCGGCGTGGCCGAGGGCGCTGACGATGTTGTCGACGACCTCTTCCACCAGGATGCGATCGTCGCCCTCGCCCATGACGCGGATCACCGGCTCGGTGCCGGAGGGACGGATCAGCAGGCGGCCATGGCCGTTGAGGCGCTTCTCGCCGTCGGTGATCGCGGACTTGACCTCGGCGTCGTCGAGCGGCTTGCCGCTGCGATAGCGCACGTTCTTCAGGATCTGCGGCAATGGGTCG
Source organism: Bradyrhizobium septentrionale (assembly GCF_011516645.4). Classification (NCBI taxonomy): domain Bacteria; kingdom Pseudomonadati; phylum Pseudomonadota; class Alphaproteobacteria; order Hyphomicrobiales; family Nitrobacteraceae; genus Bradyrhizobium; species Bradyrhizobium septentrionale. The sequence continues at coordinate 1,446,409 of NZ_CP088285.1, forward strand.
AAACGCCGGCAGATCTCCGACACCGGGCGGCGCAGCTTCTGCACCACGGCCAGCACCTGCAGCGCGGCGACGAAGCCGTCGCCGGTCGTCGAATAATCCGACATGATGATATGGCCCGACGGCTCGCCGCCGAGATTGTAGCCGCCGCTCAGCATCTGCTCGAGCACGTAGCGGTCGCCGACCGGGGTGCGGACCATCGAAAGCCCGAGGCCCTGCAGGAAGCGCTCCAGCCCGAGATTGGACATCACGGTGGTGACGATGCCGGGCTTGGAGAGACGCCCCTCTTCCTTCCAGCTTTGCGCGATCACCGCGAGCAGCTGGTCGCCGTCGACGATGTGGCCGCGCTCGTCGACCAGGATGACGCGATCGGCGTCGCCGTCGAGCGCGATGCCGATGTCGGCGCGCATCTCGCGCACCTTCCGCGACAGCGCTTCCGGCGAGGTGGAGCCGCATTCCTTGTTGATGTTGAAGCCGTCGGGCTCGACGCCCATCGGCACCACGTCGGCGCCGAGCTCCCACAGCGCTTCCGGCACCACCTTGTAGGCGGCGCCATTGGCGCAATCGACCACGACGCGCAGGCCGTCGAGCGAGAGGTCGCGCGGCAGCGTGCGCTTGGCGAATTCGATGTAGCGGTCATGGACGCCGTCGATGCGGCGGGCGCGGCCGAGGCTTGCGCTTTGCGCCAGGCGGCGGTCGAGCGATTCGTCGAGCAGCTGCTCGATCTGCTTCTCGACATCGTCGGAGAGCTTGAAGCCCTGCGGGCCGAACAGCTTGATGCCGTTGTCCTCGAAGAGATTGTGCGACGCCGAGATCATGACGCCGAGATCGGCGCGCATCGACTTGGTGAGCATCGCGATCGCCGGCGTCGGCATCGGGCCGACCAGCAGCACGTCCATGCCGACCGAGGTGAAGCCTGCGACCATGGCGTATTCGATCATGTAGCCGGACAGCCGCGTGTCCTTGCCGATCACGACGCGATGGCGATGGTCGCCACGCTGAAACACCAAGCCTGCGGCCTGCCCCACCTTGAGCGCGAGCTCCGGCGTGATCAGCCCATTGGCACGGCCCCGAATTCCATCGGTCCCGAAATATTTGCGGCTCATATAACCCCCAACACGGACCTCTCGAACCACCCGGCGAGAGAGTCCCGAACGCCCACCAGTCTAGCGTGCATCGGCCTTATAGACTGTCAGGCGCTAAGATGACTTCAAAAAATATGATGAATCATTACCGCCATCGAACCCCATGGTTCGAGCTTAAGACACTGAAAAATATAACATTCTCTCCTTAACCGCAATCCCGTAAACGCGGGCCGGCCCTAACCCTTGCCGCCTCGCTTGACGTGCTGGTCGCCCTTGCTGGGGGCCGGCTGGGTGACATTGACGGGATCGGAACCGGGAAACGTCTCCTCCAGCCCCTCTTCCAGGGCCTCGTCGAGCCGGCGCTTCTCGGCGTTGTCGTCTGCTTTCGGCTTGGAGTCCGGCTTGGAGTTCGGCTTGGAGCCTGATTGCGTCATCGTGCTCTCCCATTCGTCTTGGATTTGGCAGGCCATCCAACCATGCTAGATGACGGCAAGCGCGAACACCCGCAAGACTTCGCTGGATTAAGACTTCGCTGCATACGACTTGCGACATAGAAGAAGGGCCGGGAACGTCCATGAAGCACATTACCTGCATCGAAGACCTGCGCCAGCTGCACAAGCGCCGGGTGCCGAAGGCGTTCTTCGATTATGCGGATCGCGGCTCCTACACCGAGGACACGCTGCGCGCCAACTCCGAGGACCTGCAGCAGATCAAGTTCCGCCAGCGTATCCTGGTCGATGTCTCGAAGCGGACCCTGGCGACCACGATCCTGGGCGAGCCGGCCGCGATGCCGCTGATCCTGGCGCCGGTCGGCCTGCTCGGCATGCAGCATGGCGACGGCGAGATCTACGCCTGCCGCGCGGCGCAGGCGGCCGGCATTCCCTTCACCCAGAGCACGATGTCGATCTGCTCGATCGAGGACATCGCGGCCGCCGTCGACAAGCCGTTCTGGTTCCAGCTCTACGTCATGAAGGACCGCGGCTTCATCAAATCGCTGATCGAGCGCGCGATCGCGGCGAAATGCTCGGCGCTGGTCTTGACCGTCGACCTGCAGGTGATCGGCCAGCGCCACCAGGACATCAAGAACGGCATGACGGTGCCGCCGGAATGGTCGCTGTCGAAGCTGGTCGATTTCGCCACCAAGCCGGCCTGGGTATCGGGCGTGCTGCGCGGCAAACGCCGCACCTTCGGCAACATCGCCGGCCACGTCAAAGGCGCCGACGACCTCATCAAGCTGTCGGAGTGGACGGCGTCGCAGTTCGATACCACGCTGAACTGGAAGGACATCGACTGGATCCGCAGCATCTGGCCGGGCAAGCTGATCCTCAAAGGCATCCTCGACGTCGAGGACGCCGAGCTCGCCGCCAAGACCGGTGCGCAGGCGATCGTGGTGTCCAACCATGGCGGCCGCCAGCTCGACGGCGCGCCGTCCTCGATCGAGGTGCTGCCGGAGATCGTCGACGAGGTCGGCTCGAAGCTCGAGATCATGTTCGACGGCGGCATCCGCACTGGCATGGACGTGATGCGCGCGCTCGCGCTCGGCGCCAAGTCCTGCATGATCGGCCGTGCCTATGCCTACGGCCTCGGTGCCGGAGGCCAGGAAGGCGTCGCCAAGGCGCTCGATATCCTGGGCAAGGAGCTCACCACCACGATGGGGCTGTGCGGCGTCAACACCATCGCCGAGATCGACGATCACGTGCTGGCGGTGTAGCCCTCTTCCCTTCTCCCCTTGTGGGAGAAGGTGGCGCGGACGCAGTCCACGACGGATGAGGGGTCTCTATCCGCGGAAACAGACCCCTCACCCCGCTTCGCTGCGCGAAGCGACCCTCTCCCACAAGGGGAGAGGGTAAATCGCATCACATCGGCGGCGCGATTCCGTCGCGGCCGACATTGACGCGGTTGGCTTCCAGCGTGCCGTCCTCCTTCTTCACCGCGCCGAAGATGATGATCTTGGCACCGGGCTTCAGCTCCGCCTTGTCGCCGGCGACGAAAGTGACCACCGGGGTGCCCGGCGGCACCACGACTTTCTTCTCACCGTCCTTGTATTTCACCGTGATGTTCTGGCCGTCGGTGCCCTCCACCGTCTCGGCGACGGTGGCGTTGGTCATGGTCGAGTTGGCGCGCAGGTCCCAGGGACGGAAGCCTTCGGCCGCGCCGCGCTGGTTCTCCGGGAAGATGTGAACCGCGATCGCCTTCTGCGTTCCGTCGGGCTCGGGCATCGCGGTGACGCCGATATAGGAACCGGGCTTGATCTCCGACAGATCGGTCTTGGCGACGCCGAACACCGCGACGTTGTCGGTCGTCCGCACCTTCATGTCGGCGCCGTCGCGCGACTTGATCGACAGCATGGCGCCGTCGACGCCCTCGATGGTGCCGCGAATCCGCACCGTCGGCGGCTGCTGCGCCGATGCGGCCGAGGCAAAGGCAACGAGAAGCAATGCGGCGAATAGCGTCGATTTCGGCATGATGTCCCTCATGGGTTTGGCTGGCGGAGTCAGGAACACCGGGGAAATGATGGTATTCCGTGCGAGCCACCGTCCTGTTCGCAGGAGAGGTGCCTCGCTCGGTAAACTACGCGCCAGACGAAGGGTCTGTTACTGTGTAACAACCGTTCATCGAAGCTAGGCTCTTCACAAAGAAGAGAGGATGAAGCCGCGTCACATCGGAGGCGTGAGCCCGTCGCGGCCGACGCTGACGCGGTCGGTTTCGAGCGAGCCGTCGGGCAGCTTCTTCATGAAGGCGATGATCTTGGCGCCGGCCTTGAGGTCCGCCTTGTCGCCGGGAACATAGGTCACGACAGGCGTATCCGGCGCGACCTGCACCGTCTTCGCGCCGTCCTTGTACTTGACCATCAGGGTATGACCGTCATTGCTGACGACGGATTGCGCGACGGTCGCATTGGTCATGCTGCTGTTCGGCTTCAGATCGTAGGGCCGCGACCCCTCGCCGGTCCCGCGCATGTGCTCCGGGAAGACATGCACCTCGACCGCCTTCGGCACGCCATCGGGGCCCGGCACCGTGGTCGTGCCGATGAAGGAACCGACCTTGATGTCGGACAGCGCGATCCTGGTGAGCCCGAGCACCAGCATATTGCTCGCCATGTGCAGCTTGACGTCCTCGCCGCTGCGCGACTTCACCGCCAGCGTATCGCCGTCGACGCTCTCGACGGTTCCACGCACCCGCGTCGGCGTCGGCGGCTGCTGCGCGAGTGCGTAGAGCGTGGACGCCGTCACCATCGCGAATGCAATGAACGGGCGAATGAGCGAGGAACGGCTGGCAGACATTGGGGGATCTCCGGGAGGGGCGCAGGTGATGTAACACTGACCCCAGCCGTATCGCGCTATTCCAGGCCTCAAGTCTTTGTGAGATCGGCTTCAACGAGCGCACGCAGTTCCGGCGTCACCTGCGGACGCTGCCCGAACCACAATTCGAAACCGCGCACCGCCTGGTGCAGCAGCATGCCGAGGCCATCGGCGGTCTTCAGGCCGCGCGCCTGCGCCGCCGCAAGCAATGGCGTCACCAGCGGCACATAGACAAGATCGGTCACAACCGCGTTTTGCGGCAACAGGCCGATATCGATCCCGAGCGCGGGCTGGCCGTGCATGCCGAGCGACGTCGTGTTGACGAGCAGCCCCGCACGCGGCAGCAGCTCGCCGACCGTGTCCCATGTCGCGGGATGAACGCGCCCGCCGAACTGGTCGGCCAGCGCGCGGGCGCGGTCGATGGTGCGGTTGACCAGATGCACGCGCTTGATGCCGCGCTCGACCAGGCCGAACACCACCGCGCGCGCCGCGCCGCCGGCGCCGAGCACCAGCGCATCCTCGGTCTGGTCCCAGCCGGGCGCGCAGGCGTCGAGATTGTTGATGAAGCCTTCGACATCGGTGTTGGTCGAACGCAGCTCGCCGTCGGCGAACCACAGCGTGTTGGCGGCGCCGACGGCGCGTGCGCGCTCGTCCGGCGTCGACAGCGCCAGCGCGCGCTCCTTGTGCGGAATGGTGACGTTGGCGCCGACGAAGCCGCGCAGCGACAGGCGGAACAGGAAATCCTTGAAATCATCCGGCGGCACCGCCTCGATCACATAGCCGCCCTCGATGCCAAGCGTACGCAGCCAGTAGCGATGGATCAGCGGCGAGCGGGAATGCGCCGCTGGCCACCCGATCAGGCACGCCGCGCGGGTTTTGCTTGATGATGTCATAGCCGTGACATTGGCCAAGGCAGCCGCGCTGTCAATCCGTCCGCTTCGCGGTTGCCGCAACCAGCACGCTGAGCCCGAGCGCCATGCCCGCGGCAAACCAGATCGCGGCGAGGTTGATCCAGTGGTAAGCAAGTGCGCCAAGAAGCGCGCCTGCGACCAGCGCCGCCCACAGCAGGAGGTTCGGCAGCCAGGCCCAGCGGGCTCCGCCGGTCAGCGCGGCGGCGATCAGCTGGCCGGCCTTGACCAGCGCCCCGGTGACATAGGTGAGGCCGAGCCCGGCGCCGCCTTCGAGCTGGAATACGGCATTCTCGAGCCCCATCGCCAGCACGATGGCGGCGACCGCGGCGTTCGGCAGGCCGTAGGCATAGGCCAGGGCGGCCGCCGTCAGCAGCAGCGCCTCGCCGAGCAGGATCAGCGGCTGGCGATGGCCGATGCGGCTGAGCACGACCAGGCTGCCGGCCGCGGCACCGGCGACGAACAGCACGATCAGCTCCAGCGCCTCCAGGGCATGCTGCCAATGCCCCTCGGCCAACGTCACGCCGAGCCGCGTCGAGTTGCCGCTCATGAAGGAGACGAACAGCCCGCCGAGATGCAGATAGCCGATGCCGTCGACATAGCCGGCCAGCGCGCTGAGCGCGCAGGCCAGCGCCAGGTTACGGCGGGATTCAAGCATGATGTCGGAAACTGCTGGGAGAGAATCTCATCGGTCATTCCGGGATGGTCCGAAGGACCATACCCGGAATCTCGAGATTCCGGATTCGCTCGCTGGCGCGAGCGCTCCGGAATGACAATTGGATCACGCCGCGTCGCGATGCGCGGCGATGATCTGGTCGGCGGCGCGGCCCGTCACTTCGGCCATGCGGTCGAACTGGCGGGTGAAGGTGCCGGCGCCGGCGGTGGCCGATCGCAGCTCGACGATGAGGTCGCCGATCTCGGATTCCGGCATCGTGGCGCGAACGCAATCCCAGCCGCTCCAGCCTTCGCGGGTGTCGAAGCCGAGGATCTGGCCGCGGCGCGCCGACAGGATCGCGTTGACCTTGGCAGTCGCCTCGTTCGGACAGAATATCTCGACCAGATGGATCGGCTCCAGCAGCACCGGCTGGCACTGCGGCAACCCTTCGCTGACACCGACTCGCGCCGCGGTGCGGAACGCGAGATCCGAGGAGTCGACGCTGTGATAGGAGCCGTCGGTCAGCGTGACGTCGAGGTCGATCACGGGGAAGCCGAGCGGTCCACGCGCCAGTGCGTCGACGACGCCTTCTTCCACCGCGCCGATATAGTTGCGCGGCACCGCGCCGCCGACCACCTTCTCGTGGAACTCAAAACCTGTGCCGCGCGGCTTCGGCTTGATGTCGAGCACCACGTCGCCGAACTGGCCGTGGCCGCCGGACTGCTTCTTGTGTCGGCCACGCTGGGTAATGGCTTTGCGGATGGTCTCCTGATAGCCGATCGCCGGTGGATGCGATTTGACGTTGACGCCGTAGCGGTCCTTCAGCCGCTCCTGCGCCACCCGCAGATGCATCTCGCCCTGCCCCCACAGCACGGTGTCGTGGGTGCGCGGGTTCTGGATCATCGTCAGCGAGGGATCCTCCTCGTTGAGCCGCAGCAGGGCCTGGCCGAGCTTGACGTCGTCCTTGCGGTCGGTCGCGGCGATCGAGATCGACAGCACCGCCGCCACCGGCTCGACCTTGACCAGCGAGGCCGGGGCCGTCTTGCCGCTCGAGACCGTATCGCCGGTCTTGACCGCGTCGAGCTTGCCGAGCGCGACGGTCTCGCCGGCCTCGGCCTGCGGCCGCTTGCTGTCATGCGTGCCCGAGACCGCGAGGATGCCGGAGATGCGCCCGGTCTCGCCGCTTGAGGATTGCAGCGTCGCGCCGTCGTCAAGCCGGCCCGCAAGCACGCGCGCCAGCGACAGCTTGCCGCCGTGCTGCAGATGCACGGTCTTGAACACATAGGCCAGCGCGTCCTTCTTATCCTTGACGCCGAGCCTATTGGCAGTATCGGTGACGCCGGGCGCCTCGTGGCGCAGCGCCTTCATCAGGCGGAGCACGCCGTTCTCGCGGCTCGCCGCACCAAGCAGCACCGGACAGATCAGTCCTTCGCGCAATTCGCGCGCGAGATCGTCGAACACGGCGTCGCGCGGCGGCCGGATATCCTCCAGCAACTGCTCCATCAGCGCGTCGTCATGATCGGCGAGCTTCTCCAGCATCGAGAAGCGCGCTTCCTTCTCGCGGTCGAGATTGCCGCCTTCCAGCGCGACCACCTCCGACGGCTTGTGCTCGCGATAGACGAAGGCGCGCTCCAGCGCGAGATCGACAAAGCCTTCGATCAGATCGCCGTTCCAGATCGGGATCTGGCGCAACACCAGCGGCACGCGCGAAGCCGGTTGCAGCGTCGCAAGCGTCTCGCGGACCCGCTTGTTGGCGCGGTCGATCTTGTTCAGGAACAGGAAACGGGGAATCCCGAGCTCCTCGAGCTCGCGCAGGATGATCTGCAGCTGCGGCAGCTTCTTCTCATCGGCTTCGCAGACCACGACCGCGGCATCGACCGCCGGCAGCGCTGCGCGCATGTCGTGCGCGAACTCGATCGAGCCGGGGCAATCGATTAAGGTGTAGCTGTCGCCCATGAAGGTGGTGGTGGCGGCGGTCAGCCCTACGCCCATCTTGTGCTGACGCGCCTCGGGGCTGGCATCGCCGACGGAGGTTCCGGCGTCGACGCTGCCGGCAGACTTGATGGCGCCTGTGCGCGCCATGATTGCTTCCAGAAGTGTGGTTTTACCGCTTTGGAAAGGGCCCACCAGTGCGATGCACCGTGGACCTCGGGGACTTCTGACGTCTTGTCCCATTGCCGCCTCCTCGTTTTGGAGCTCGGCCCATGATTGGGTCGGCGACCATTCATGCTCTGCCTGCGTTTCGCGTTTGGCAAGCGGGAAAACGTCGCTGCGGTGCGGCGTCGTTTAACCATGGCCACGACGGCGGGAATTACCACTATTGTCCGGACGAACGTATCGGGTGCACCAGTTCCTTAGGCCGGTGCCGCCGCTGTCGCGCGCCAGCGCGTCGCGATGTCGAGCAGGCGCTGCACGGCAGGCGAGACGTCTTCATCACGCCATGCGATCGTGAGCGGTGCCATCACCGCCGGTGCGGCAAGCGGAACGTAAGCCACGCCGCGACCGGGCTGCGCGCGTGCCGCGGCCTCCGGAACGAGCGACACGCCGACACCGGCTGCGATCAGACCGATCGCGGTCTGCAGATGAAGCACCTCCTGCGCCAGACGCGGCGTGAATCCCGCAACCTGGCAGGCGGCCACGATCAGGCCGGTGACCGACGGCTCCGGCCGCACCGGATAGAGCACGAAGGCATCGTCGGACAATTCGGCGAGCGCAATGTCATCGCGCGCCGCGAGCGGATGCGCGCGCGGCAACGCTGCGACATAGGGCTCCTCCAGGATGAGGCGCTGGGCAAGCCCCGCTTCGGCGAGCAACGCCGGGCGCACGAAGCCGACGTCGATCCGGCGCCGCCGCAGCGCCTCGGCGATCTCGGCCGCCAGCATCTCGTCAAGCACGAGCTCGACATCGGGACAGGCGTCGCGATAGCTGCCTATGATATCGGGAAGGCCGGCAAACATTGCGGAGCCGACGAATCCGATCGCGAGCTTTCCAGCCTGACCGCGGCCGACGCGCCTGGTATCGGCAACCGCGTCCTCGAAACCGGCGAGCAGCGCACGTGCGCGCGCAAGAAACAGCTCGCCGGCCTCGGTGAGCCTGACAGGACGGCTATTCCGCTGCAGCAGCGTCACGCCGAGCTCGTCCTCGAGCTGGCGAATTTGCTGGCTCAGCGGCGGTTGCGCGATGTGCAGCCGCTCGGCCGCGCGCGTGAAGTTCAATTCTTCGCCGAGCGCCACGAAATATCTGAGGTGTCTCAATTCCATTGCGGCGGTATAGCACGGCGGCCCGCGCCTGCGGTCATACGCAATAGCTCTGCTACCGTATCGAACGAATATTGGACCGGAGAAGCGAACGCGGACAGCCTGCGGCAAACCACAGGAGGTCGCAATGACGGCGCTGGAAAAGGCTTTCGCGGAAGCGGCCGCGGCAGGCATCACGCAGGAGAAGATCGATATCGGCGGCATCAGCGTCAACGTCGCGCGCTTCGGCAAGGGCCCGCCGCTGCTCCTGCTGCACGGCTGGCCGGAGTTCTGGCTGGTGTGGCGTCCGGTGATGCTGCGTCTCGGCGACCGTTTCGAATTGATCTCGCCGGACCTGCGCGGCTGCGGCGACACCGGCAAGCCGACGGCCGGCCCCGATGCGTCCGCCACCGCGGAGCGCCACGCGCTGGATATGTTCGCGGTGATGGATGCGATCGGTCATGACAGGTTCGGCGTGATCGGCGGCGATCTCGGCGCCTACGTCATGCAGGCGATGTCGCATCGTCAGCCGCAGCGGCTGACGGGTACGCTCTATCTGTGCACGCCCTATCCGGGCCTCGGCAACCGCTACGGCCAGCCCAGTCACCTGATCGAAGTCTGGTATCAATACTTCCAGCAGCTGCCATGGGCGGCGCAACTGGTCGGAAGCTCGCGCGAGTCATGCCGACTTTATTTCCGCCACTTCCTCGATCACTGGTCGGGCGACAATTCCGCCGTGTTCGGCGACCTGCTGGAAGCCTATGTCGATAACTTCATGAAGCCCGGCAACATCCAGGGCGGCTTCGACTGGTATCTCTCGTCGGCACCCAATCGCCGGCGCTGGCTGGAAGGCAGGCTGCCGGCGCAGCCGCGCATCGAAATCCCCTCGCGCTTTCTCTGGGGCCGCCGCGATCCCTTGATCGCGCCGGAATGGTCGGACCGGCTGAATGAATACTGGACCGAACCTTCGATCAGGTTCGTCGAGGCCGGGCACTATGTCCACGCCGAGGCGCCCGAGGTGGTTGCCGAAGAAGCCCGCAGCTTCTTCGGCGGAATACAAAACGGTGCAGCTTGAGTTAGCGCCCCGGACGTAGCTCCAGACTCTCGAGGCCGGCGGCGATATTGATGCCGACCTGCCCCTGCAAGCTGAGCGGCTGCAAGGCGATGGTGTTGTCGGAACCGCCGACCAACACGTTACCGCCGACGCCGACGCCGAGCGTCGCGCTGCCCTGCGCGCCGGCGTAGTTGCCGGAGAGCGCGCCCGGCCCAAGCTGGGCCACCGGCGCATAGACGCCCCAGGCCAGCGCCGACTCCTGGGTGATGCCGAGATCGATGCCGACCTTGCGAATGGTCGCGATGTAACGGTCCTCAGGCGCACCGTCGACGCGCAGCACGCAGCCGAGATTGGTCACGGAGCCGACGATGAATCCGACGCTCGCGCCGCCGCGGCATTCCAGGATACCGACCTGCACGCGCTGGATCGGCTGTTGGGCGTTGGCGCCAACGATCGCGAGCGAAGCGAGGGCAGCACCGGCGAGGAGGATGAAGCGACGCATGTTGGAGGTCTCCGGCTGAAAGGCGTGACGCGAGCAGAGAACAGAACGGCGCCGTGTCTGCGGCGCCTGTCGCCTCCTATGCCATAACATCGGATGTACAGCCAGAATTTGCGGTGCTCGGCCACCGATTGTTACGGGATGTGGCGATGTTGCTATGATCCCGCTGCCGTGCAGAACCTGCCGCGCAAAACACAACAAACGACAGACGCAAAAAAAGAGGCCCGCTTTCGCGGGCCCCTTTGATCAAACACCGACCGGCTTAGTGGTGGTGGTGATGACGGTGGTGATGATGACGGCGCGGACCAGCGAGGCGGACCGGCTCGAGATCGATGCCGGCGATGCCGGCCGCGACGTTGAGGCCGGTCTGGCCCTGCACGCTGATCGGCTGCAGCGCGTAAGCGTTGTTCGGGCCGCCGAACAGGAAGTTACCGCCGGCGCCGAGGCCGACCGAAGCGTTGACGCCGACGCCGCCGTAGCTGCCGGCGAGCGCACCGCGCGGGAGCTGCGTGGTCGGCGCGCTGACGGCCCAGGCGAGCTGCGTCGTCGCGGTGACGCCGAGGTCGAGACCGATCCGCTTCACGGTCGCAACATACGGCTCCGGCCGGCGGGCGTTGGCGCTCTGGAACACGCATTCGAGGCGGGCGACGGAGCCGACGACGAAGCCGACATTCTCGCCGCCCTGGCATTGCAGGACCCCGGCCTGAACCTCGGGCGCCGCATTGGCGGTGGCGAACGGCGCCAGCAACGCAAGCGCTGCAAGGGTGAGAGTCGAAAGTCGCATTTGGTCTGTCTCCGCAAGATGAACTGAATTAGCGCGGCGGACAGAAGGGAAGGCTCGTGTCCAAAACAAGGCAGTCCGCAAAGACGCCCTAAAAACTTCGCGCGTGTGGCATCGTCGTTCGCGCACACGCGCGTGAAGTGAGCAGGATGTGATTTGACTCGTCGAATTTACCGGCACGCGATCTCGAGACACAAACAGAAACGCTCCCGCACTTGGTGCAGGAGCGTTTCCTGAGTTTCGTGAGTTCGGAACGACTAGCGCAGATTGCCGCAGAAGCGCTGGATGCGCTTGCAGGCATCATCGAGATCTGAGGTCTTGGTGGCGTAGGAGATGCGGAACGCCGGTCCGAGACCGAACGCCGAGCCCTGCACCACGGCGACACCCTCGCTCTCGAGCAGCTCGGTGACGAAGGTCTCGTCGTTGTCGATCACCTTGCCCGACGGCGCCGTCTTGCCGATCGTGCCGGCGCAGGACGGATACACGTAGAACGCGCCTTCCGGCCGCGGACACTCGATGCCGCTGGCCTGGTTGAGCATCGACACCACGAGGTCGCGGCGCTCCTTGAACACCTTGTTGTTCGCGGCGATGAAGTCCTGCGGACCGTTGAGCGCCTCGACGGAAGCCCATTGCGCGATCGACGACGGGTTCGAGGTCGACTGCGACTGGATCGTCGCCATCGCCTTGATCAGTTGCGCCGGGCCGCCGGCGTAGCCAATGCGCCAGCCGGTCATGCAGTAGGCCTTCGACACGCCGTTCACGGTCAGCGTGCGATCGTAGAGGCTCGGCTCGACCTGCGCCGCGGTGGTGAAGACGAAGTCGTCATAGACGAGGTGCTCGTACATGTCGTCGGTCATCACCCAGACATGCGGATGGCGGACCAGCACGTCGGTGATCGCCTTGAGCTCGCTCCTGGTGTAGGCCGAACCGGTCGGGTTCGACGGCGAGCACAGGATCACCCACTTGGTCTTCGGCGTGATCGCCTTTTCGAGATCCTGCGGACGCAGCTTGAAGCCGCTCGACGCCGGACAGATCACCGGCACCGACTCGCCGCCGGCGAGCGCCACCATCTCGGGATAGCTGACCCAGTACGGCGCCGGGATGATGACCTCGTCGCCTGGATTGATGGTCGCCATCAGCGCATTGTAGAGCACCTGCTTGCCGCCGGTGCCGACGATGATCTGGTTCGGCTTGTAGCTCAGGCCGTTCTCGCGCGAGAACTTGTTGATGATGGCTTCCTTGAGCTCCGGAATGCCGCCGACATCGGTGTACTTGGTCTTGCCGGCCTCGATCGCGTGGATCGCAGCCAGCTTGATGTTGGCGGGCGTGTCGAAGTCCGGCTCGCCGGCACCGAGGCCGATGACGTTGCGGCCCGCGGCTTTCAGCGCGCGTGCTTTGTCCGTGACCGCGATCGTCGCGGACGGCTTCACACGGTCGAGCGCAGCGGACAGGAAGGCCATAATCATCTCCTGGCAAACGTCGTGAGCCGTTCGGCCACGACTTGATTTGAATGGGATCGCGGCACCCTAGGCCTGTCGCCGCTGCATCGCAAGAAGCTTGGCGGCAAAGCACGAAAACTTTCGCGCATGGCCCGCAACGCGCGCAACATTCCGCAAGTTCCGGAGCCAAATGGCTCATATCCGGCAAGCCCGGCGGCGGCGGCTGCAGCCTAGCCGGCAAGGCTTCCGGCGGCCTGCGCCAGCGCGGATTGCTCCGAGGACAATGTGCCGCGCGGCGCGCACCTCGCGGTGCCGACGGCGTGCGGTCCGGCGGGCCCGTCGCGCGTTAAGGTTTGTGAATTGCCGCAGATCCACCACGGCATCGACCGGCACCGTGCACAGCGTCGCGCAGCCGTGATCCGAGTTGTTCTGCCGTGTTGATGGAATCGTTCTGAACGCGTGCAGTGCGGTAGACGTTTCGACTTTTTCCACTGTGCAGGGCTTGCGACGCACCGCTGTCGGCATCATTGTTTAAGCGCGTTGCGGTGTGACAGGCCGCGCAATTTTTCAAGCGTACCGTCTCAGACCAAGTGAACCCGACGCACCGAGTGAACACCGACGCAATGTACAAGCTCTATTCGATGCAGCGCTCTGGCAACAGCTACAAGGTCCGGCTGGCGCTCGCCGTGTTGAACACGCCGTACGAGGCGATCGAGATCGACATCCTGCGCGGCGAGAGCCGCACTCCGGAATTCCTGGCCAAGAATCCGAGCGGCCAGGTGCCGCTGCTGGAAGTCGACGGCCGCCATCTCGCCGAGTCCAATGCCATCCTCTGGTACGTTGCGATCGGCACGCCGCTGGCGCCGGAGTCGCGGATCGAGCGCGCCGAGGCGCTGCAGTGGATGTTCTTCGAGCAGCATGCGCTGGAGCCGAACATCGGGGCCGCCTATTTCTGGCTATCGCTGGTCAAGGGCGGGCGCGACCTGCAGACGCACGCGCTGGAGGACTGGATGGAGCGCGGCTATGCCGCGCTGCAGGTGATGGAAAATCACCTCAAGGGGCACGCCTATTTCGCCGCCGACCAGTTCACGGTCGCCGACATCGCGCTCTACGGCTACACCCATGTCGCCGACCGCTGCGACTTCGACCTCGCGACCTTTCCGTCGGTCCGCGCCTGGCTGAAACGGGTCGAGCAGACCCCCGGATTTGTCTCGATGGATTGGCGGCCCGGGACCGAGGCCGAGCCTGAGGCCCGCCTCACGGCAGGCGTCTGAACAACCGGGTCTGAATATCGGGAATAGCGGGGAAACTGCCCAAATGGCGGGCAAAACCCTCGTCATTGCCGCATTTCTGCCGTTTTCAAAGGGCGCCGCCGCCGCAATCTTGCCGGTGACCACAGGCAGATTTGCTCGGATGTCGCGAGTGATTCGCTCGCGGCCTGAGGGATTTAGACCCCAAGGATTTAGACCATGACACGGTGGTCCGGCACGGCAGGCTTCGATGGCCGCCCTGCCCCAGTGGCATCGTCCCGGCTGACCAACGCGATCGCCGCGTCGCTCGCGCTTGGCGCGCTGACGCTGTGTCTGGTCGTCGCCGTGACGGTGCTGTCGAGCAACATCGGCATGGCAACGGCGTTCCCGGCGTAATCAAGCAATTCCACTTGGCACCTTCATCCGCGGCAAGGCGCGGGAGAGACAGCGGCGCGACATGTTGAAGACCCCCGTCGGACTGGTGACCGTGACGCTGTCGGCGGCAATCCTGCTGGCGGCATCGCTGTTGATCGTGACCGGCACCCAGGGTGAAGACCGCGCGCACCCCGCGCAGCACACGGCGCCTGCCGCCAGGCAGGCCCCACACGACTAACCCCATTTGTGGAAGATCAGGAACGCGCCGGCGGCGATGAAGGCAAAGCCGAGCGCGTGATTCCAGCCCAGCGGCTCCTTCAAATACAGCACCGAGAAGCCGGCGAACACGACCAGCGTGATCACCTCCTGCATGGTCTTGAGCTGCGCCGCCGAGTAGACCGCGCTGCCCCAGCGATTGGCCGGTACCGCAAGCCAGTATTCGAAGAAGGCGATGCCCCAGCTCGCCATGATGACGATGGGGAGCGAGTGATCCTTGAACTTGAGATGGCCGTACCAGGCGAAGGTCATGAAGACGTTCGAGGCGAACAGCATCAGGATCGGCAACAGCGAAGGCGAAATGGTGGGCATCGATGTCCTCTTGCAAGCAAAGCACGCGGTAACCCGCAGGCACGGAACCGGGTTCCATGCCGATCTGCATATCATTTGATTTGAAAG
Organism: Bradyrhizobium septentrionale; assembly: GCF_011516645.4. Lineage (NCBI taxonomy): Bacteria > Pseudomonadati > Pseudomonadota > Alphaproteobacteria > Hyphomicrobiales > Nitrobacteraceae > Bradyrhizobium > Bradyrhizobium septentrionale. Next base: position 1,461,665 of record NZ_CP088285.1, read on the forward strand.
CAGCGAAAGCTGGTTCGGATGGGACAAGGCCACCTTAACGGTCGGGGCCAAAATCCCGGCGCCATCGCGGCTCTGACGTCAAACTACGGCTTTATCGTTCGTTTGACAGAGATGAGAACGCGCATGCGGTTCGACTGGCGTGCAATTTCAGGACCGGCCTTGACGGCGATCACGGCGCTCGCCGCCTTCCTGATCGATCGGCTGATCGTCGCCGTTCCCAATCCCGCGCCGCTGTTCGTCTGCATCGTGGCACTGGCGAGCTCCGTCAGCGGCATCACCTCCGGGTTGATCTCCGCCGCGATCGCGGTCGTCGCCTCGGCACTGTTCTTCCTCGATCATCGTGCGCTGCCCGGTTATGACACCGCCGACGTCGCGCGGATGCTGATGCTGGTCGCGACGACGGCCGGCACCGCAGTGATCACCGGGATGCTGCGGCAGAAATGGATCGATGCCTTTGCCGCGGAGCAGCAGCATCACGCCACCGCGGCCCGGCTCGCCGCCGCGCTCGACCAGGTCGACATCGGCATCGTGCTGCTCGACGCCGACACCCGCGCCGAATTCATCAACCGCGCCTTCCGGGATTATTTCGCGCTGTCGGATGCGCAGGCCGAGAGCAAGCCGCCGTTCGTCGCGCTGATGTATCACGGCCGCGACACCGGCGCCTATGAATTGCCGGAAGACGAACTGAGTGCATTCGTCGCCAAGCGCATCGAGATGATGCGCGCGGGCGATTCCACGCCGATCAACCTCAATCTCGCCGACGGCCAGGTGCTGCGCTTCAGCTGCACGGCGTTGCCCGACGGCGGCCGCATGCTGAGCTACACGCCGGTGACGGACCTGGTGCGGCACACCGACGATCCCGCCAAGGCCGACGAATACCGGGCGCAGCGCGCCGGGCGCGAACGCCATCTGGCGCAGCTGCTGCGCGCCGCCGAGTGAGGCGCGATCGCGCTCGCAATTGATCCCACACGGCGGCAACGATAGAACGTCGCAAGCGATGCACACGCATCGCGCAACGCAGGCCATCCAGGGATCTCCATGTCCGACGACGTCACCATCCGCTTCGTCACGCGCGACGATTACGCCCAGTGGCTTCCCCTCTGGGACGGCTACAACGCCTTCTACGAGCGGTCCGGACCGACGGCGCTCGCGCCCGAGATCACCGCGATGACCTGGTCGCGCTTCTTCGACGCCTATGAGCCGGTGCACGCGCTGGTCGCCGACGCCGGCGGAAAACTGCTTGGGCTGACGCACTATCTGTTTCATCGCTCGACCACGGCGATCGCGCCGACCTGCTACTTGCAGGATCTCTTCACCAGCGAGGCCGCGCGCGGCAAGGGCGTCGGCCGCGCCCTGATCAACGGCGTCTACACGCAGGCGAAGCTTGTGGGTTCGCCGCGCGTCTACTGGCAGACGCATGAGACCAACCACACCGCGATGCAGCTTTATGACAAGGTCGCGGACAGGCCGGGCTTCGTGATCTACCGCAAGATTCTCTGAGCACGGCTGCGCAACCTGTGGATTAACCGGGATGTCACCGGCACGTTACAAAGCCCCGCTAGGCTTCGCTCGCGTAAGATCAGGCCCCCCGTCTCAGATCCTGCGCCCCGAGCGGTCCCCGTCAGTCGCCGCGTCTGACCGGGACCGCTTTTTTTGCGGCATTGCCGTGCGTGATAGGTGCCATGCGTGATCTGCGGTAGGTCGGCACCTTGCCGGGCTCCGGCGTGCACGCCACTATACGCGCCGTCCCCTCGCCTATCCCACAGGATTATCTCATGGAAATTCGTAATCTCGGCGGCTCCGGCCTGCGCGTGTCCGCGGTCGGCATCGGCTGCAACAATTTCGGCCAGCGCACCGATCTGGAAACCTCGCGAAAGGTGATCCACAAGGCGATCGATCTCGGCATCACGCTGTTCGACACCGCCGACATCTATGCCGGCATGGGCGGCTCGGAAACCGTGCTCGGCACCGTGCTGGGCGACCGCCGCAAGGACATCGTGCTCGCCACCAAATATTCCAAGCCGATGGCGAGCGACGGCACCAGGCAGGGCGCTTCGCGGCGCTACATCATGTCCGCCGTCGAAGCGAGCCTCACCCGCCTGAAGACCGACTACATCGATCTCTACCAGCAGCACGACTACGATCCGCTGACGCCGATCGACGAGACGCTGCGCGCGCTCGACGATCTCGTGCGCCAGGGCAAGGTGCGCTACATCGGCAACTCCAACTTCCCAGCCTGGCGCATCGCGGAGGCGGAGTACGTCGCGCACCAGATGAACGTGAACCGCTTCGTGTCCTGCCAGGACGAATACAGCCTCGTGGTGCGTGATATCGAGAAGGATTTGCTGCCTGCGGCGCAGGCGTACAATCTCGGCCTGCTGCCGTTCTTCCCGCTCGCCAGCGGTCTTTTGACCGGCAAGTATCAACGCGGCACTGCTGCGCCCGCCGACACCCGCTTCGCCAAGGCGCCGGCGTTGAAGGATCGTTACGTGACGCCGCGCAACGAAGACATCGTCGAGAAGCTGCAGGCTTTTGCGAGAGAGCGCGGCCACACCATGCTCGAGCTCGCCTTCTCCTGGCTCGCCGCCCGCCCGCAAGTCGCAAGCGTGATCGCCGGCGCGACGCGCCCCGAGCAGATCGAGCAGAACGTCAAGGCGATCAGCTGGAAGCTGAGTGCCGAGGAGATGGCGGAGATCGATCGGATTACGAAGTAACCTTGTCGTCGTCCCGGCGAAGGCCGGGACCCATAACCACAGGGTTACGTTGTTGAGGCGCGCTGTGGCCCCAGCGCGCTGCAACGATAATCAGCGGTGATAATGGGTCCCGGCCTTCGCCGGGACGACAGCGTGATTGGGGCTGGCCGTTAAACCACCAACCCCTTCATCGCCCGCACCGGCGCGCTGTCGGGAAACACCGTCTCCGCCAGCACGCGCTCGCCGAGGCCGAACTCGTCGTGCAGCACGCCCTTGATCACCGCGCGCAGGTCGGTGGTCGGGGCGAGGTCGCGGGCCTGGTAGAGATTGGCCGGCTTGAGGCCCGGCCAGTCGGTGATCATTCGGCCGCCGTTCACCGCGCCGCCGGCGAGCAGCGCGATGGTGCCGGTGCCGTGGTCGGTGCCGTCGGTGCCGTTGATGCGCGCGGTGCGGCCGAACTCGGTGGCGACCACGATCACGGTGTCGCGCCAGCGCGCGCCGAGTCCACTCTGGAATTCCGCCAGCGCACCGTCGAGTCCGCCGAGCAGCTGCGCGAGACGGCCGACCGGGCCGCCTTCATTGGCATGCGTATCCCAGCCGTCGAAGGCGAGCGCGCCGATCCGCGGGCCGTCATCCGCCGCCATCAATTTGGCGGCGCCGCGCGCCACCAGCCGCATCGCCGCCACGCCGCCTGCGCCGGGCTTCGGCTTCATCTCGTCGCCCTGGGCCTGCTTCTCGAGCTGCAATCCCTGCGTCAGTGCGCTCGCCAGCGTCGGATCGCGGTGCTGATAGAGATCGAGCAGCCGCATCGCGGTGTCGTCGGCGGCCTGCGGCAGCGCGGTCGGTGCCCAGCCGACGGTTGGCGCCGCGCCGCGCAACACCAGGGGCGTGGTCGGGCCGACCGCGAGAGCGCTCGTCACCCGCTCGCCTTTCGGCAGCGCCTCCAGCGCGCGATTGAGCCAGCCGGACTGCACGCGGCCGGGACCGGGGAAACCGCTCTCCAGCACATCCTGTCCATCAAAGTGAGAACGATCGCGATAGGAGGTCGCCACCGCATGGACCACCGCAGCCTGCTTGGCGCGATACATCCGCGCGAATTCCGGCATCGCCGGGTGCAGGCCGAAGAACGGATCCAGCATCACCGCCGCGTTCGGCCCGTCGGCCTTCAGCGCGATCGCGCCGTGCAGGCCCGCATAGTCCGGATCGCCAATCGGCGCGACGGTGGCGAGGCCGTCGAGCGCGCCGCGCAGGATCACGACGATAAAGCGGGGATCGCGGCCGTCGGCGGCGCGCGCGAATTTCGGCAAATAGGCCCAGGCGGCAAAGGAGGCGCCGCCGAGCAGTAGCGCGCGCCGCGACGTCGCCTGCAGCATCAGGCTCTCGGAGCAATCCATCGTCATCTCCTCTGGAATTCAGGGGACATCAACAGCAACGCCAGCGCCTGCTGCCGCGACTCGGCACGCTCGATGGTGCGCCGCGTCTCCGGCGAAGCGGCATCCGCGGCCACCAGCTCGAGCAGGTCGCGCGGATCGAACCGGTCGGCGAGCTGGGACGCCAGTTGCGCCGAGATGTCGAGCCTGAGCTTGAGGCCCTCAGGCGCCGCCCAGGCTGCAGCGGTGTCCGGAAAACCGTTCGGTCCGGCCGGCGACCACAAGGGCTGGCCAAGCACGTTGAGGCCGTTGAGATAGCGCGCGGGATCTTCGGGATTGCGCGCCAGCAGCCGGCCAGAGGCGACCAGGAATTCGTAAGGCGAGCGCATCTTCGTCAACGGCGCCTGCCACGCTTCATTCGACCCGACCAGCGCGGTGGCGAGCGCCCTGAGATCGCCGTCGGTCTTGCTGAACGTATCCTGCAGCTTCGCCACCAGCGCCGGCGGCGGATCATCCGCGACAAAGTGGCGGGCGAACTTGGTCGCGATGAATTTTACCGTCGAGGGATGCCGTGCGATATCGGACAGCACCGCCTCGCCCTGCGCGACGCCGGCCTGCGTATAGGTCTTGCCCAGCACCTGCTGCGGACCGGGCTGGTGCGCATTGGCATTGAACACAAAACTGCCGGGCGTGCCGAGCTGGCCCTGCCGGCCGGCAAAGGTCCAGCCGGTGATGACGCGCGCTAGCGACGTCACGTCGTCCTGGGTGTAGCCGCCGCCGACGCCGAGCGTATGCAGCTCCATGATCTCGCGGGCGAGGTTTTCGTTGAGGCCGCGGTTGCGGTTGATGCCGGCGCGCGACTCCGGTCCCAGCGATTGCTGATTGTCGAGGAAGAACAGCATCGCCGGATGCTGCTCGACGGCCTTCAGCATGTCGCCGAAGCGGCCAAGCACATGCGGGCGGATCGCTTCGCGCTCGAACGAGCCGGCCCACATCCGCGCCAGCGCGCCCTTGTTGGCGGAGATGCAGAGGTGGTTGGACCAGAACACCACGAGCCGCTCGACGAAGCCGCAATCGGCGACCACGCCGCGCTGCAGCCGCGCCAGTGCCTCGGCGCGGAACGTCTTCTGGATGATGTTGAGCGGTTGCGCCGGCGGCTTGGGCGGACCGGCCACCGGTTGCATCGTCGGAGGCGGCGTCATCGCTGCATTGGCGTGGTCGACGGCCTGCGTCTGCATCGCAGGATCGATCTCCTTGGCGGCGGAAGAGAGCGACAGATTGCGCCGCTGCTGCGGCTTTGCGTCCGGCCCCTGCGGCGTCTCGCTGGCGCCTGATTGCGCGGCCTTCGCGGCGTTGCGCGCCTGCTGGATCTCGAACTGATAGTCGAACACCTGCTTGCCGAGTTCCGGCGTCGAGAGCAGGCCGGGCACTTCGAGCAGCGCGCCGTTCGGACGCACGAGCTCCGCCAGCACGAAGCCGCGCGGATCGGAGGCGGCGTTGATGAAGTCGCCGGCCGCCCCGCCGCGGGCGCCAAATCCAAATCGGTTGAGGGCAACCAGCGCGGCTTGCGAATCACGGGCCATCACAGCGTCCTCAGCAATTCCCTTGGCGGCCGAACCCGGCTATATCAGCTGCATGGCATCATAGCGCGGTTCGGGATGAACCCGAGATTAATTCGCGCATTAAATCGCGGTTAGAATGCGCCCTTCTTCAAACGATCGTTCCGAACCAGTCTCTGCGCGCCGGCTTGCCTGCACGGCATGCGGCAGCGACTTCTCCTGCTCGCTCGGCGGACCGTGCTGGTGTTCCGACGAAAGCTTTCGCCTGCCGATGCCGACCGACGGCGGCGACTGCCTGTGCCCTTCATGCTTGCGGAAACTGGCGGAGCAGCAGGCAGCGGTGGGCGCAACGTGAACGCACGCTGGACCGTCGACGCCGTCCTGCTCGACATGGACGGCACGCTGCTCGACACCGAGAAGGTTTACTTCGACAGCCTGGTCGCGGCGCTGAATGCCAGCGGCTACACCGATGATGTCGCCGCGCTCTGTCATTCCATGGTCGGACTGCCCGGCCCGGTCTGCGAGGCGATGCTGATCGATCGCTATGGCGCGGCGTTTCCGCTCGCTGACGTCAATCGCGCCTTCATCGTCACCCGCGATCGCATGTTTGACGCCGGCCTGCCGTTGAAGACCGGCACGCTCGAGCTGCTCGACGGCCTTGCCGCCGCCGACTGCCGGACCGCGATCGTGACCTCTTCATCCCGCCGCACGGCCGAGCGCCATCTCACGCTCGCCGGAATCCGCGACCGTTTCGAGACGCTGTTGACGCTCGACGACGTGACGCACGGCAAGCCAAACCCGGAGCTCTATCTGAAGGCCGCCGCGCGGCTTGACGTGACGCCGGCGGCGTGCATCGCCGTGGAAGACTCCAACCACGGCGTCACGGCCGCCCACGCCGCCGGCGCCATCACGCTGATGGTGCCGGACATGGCGGCGCCGACCGAGGCGACGCGCGCGAAATGCGCAGCCGTGCTGCCCGACCTCAACGCAGTGCTGGCGCTGCTGCAGGAGCGCGGCGCACTTTAACCGTCATTGTGAGGAGCTCGCGACAAAATTGCGAAGCAATTTTGCGCTGACGCGACGAAGCAATCCCACTCCACAATTTGTGAGATGGATTGCTTCGCTTCGCTCGCAATGACGGAGGCTACTCAGCGGGCCCGGCAAACAGCAGCAAATTGCCGTCCGGATCCTTGACGATAAAATCCCGCGCGCCCCAAGGCTGCCGCTTCAGCGTCTGGAACAAGTTCACATCAGCCGCCTGAAATTCCAGGAACAGCGCCTTGATCTCGTTGGCGCTCGCGACCGTCAGCGACGCCGCCAGCAACTGTTCGCGATCGCGCAGCGCGCCGTCAATCAGCGGCGCCGCGACGCAGCGCAGATTGAGTTTTGCTCCGTCGCGCGCGACCTGTGCGTAGAACGGCGGCTCGCCATAGGTGAAGGCGACGGTGAAGCCGAGCTTGCCGACGAAGAAGTCGCACGCCGCATTGATATCGGCCACGAACAGCTGCGGCTCGGCAGCGGTGATGAAGGGTCTGGTCGATTGAACGTCTGCACGATTGGTCATGGTCAAGGATCCTGTCTTGAGCGCCTGCCAGCTCTCGAACCCGTGCTGCCGCGCGACCAATTCCTGCGCATCGCCCAGCTTGAAGCTGTGCGCGAGGATTTCGGAATCTGTCATCTGGCTGAAACGGGACAAGCCCGACCTGATCTGGGCGGCGACCGGATGATAACGGTCGCGATGCCTGCGCAGAATCAGCTTGGCCTGCTTGCGAAGGTTTTCGAGATTGGGCATGGGCGCAGCTACGGTTGACGTCGCGTAGGTGGGCATTGCCCCTTCGGCCGAACGCCGATGCGCCCTACATGCAGCGATGCGAGGATGCCGGGAGTTCGCTACGCTGTCAACGGGGCGGCGAGCGGCGTTGACGCTGCGGCCTCGCCAGAAAAGTCGCTTACGTTCGCAACGACGGAGGCCATCGGCCAGGGCGTGTGTTCATAAAGGTCCGCTTCTGAGGGCAAAGCGGATGCCACTCGGCTCGGCCGTCATCGGAGTGTCTATTGGCTGATTGCGTTGCTGCCGCCGCGCCGGATTGATCCTTCAGCACGGCGCCGGTGGCAGCGTCACCGGCGCTGCTACTTTGTGAATCTGGGCCTTGTGGATGTCGGCGGCGTTGGCGCCGCGGGCTGAAGATTGAACGTCAGCCAGACGTTCCAGCCTGCCGGCCGATTTTCATTGGCGAATTCGCCGTAGCCCTTCAGGTTCAGATATCCCTGCATGTCTCCGACCGGGAAAATGTAGCCGACCTGCGGGCCGACGCCGGCCACGCGCGACCGGAAGCAGCCGACGCGATCGCCGGAGCCGCTGTCGCATCCGAGCTGCTGATAGAGGTAACCGACGAGGCCGACCTGCCACTGCTTGGTCAGGAATTGCGACGCGCCCCAATCGAGGTGCATGTCGACGCCGCTTTGATAGTCAGTGGAGGGGTTGACGAAGTTGTAGGTGAATCCCAGCACCGTCGAAAATTCATGCCCGGTCTTTGGATCGAAATAGGTGTAGCCGCCGCCCGCGTCGATTGCCCAGTGCCCAAGCCCCAGATTCGCAAGGCGGCCCGACTGGTAGGCGCCGGCCGGGAGGTCGGCGGTAACGTATGTCATGTAATTGTTGACGCCGGCATTCCAGCGCAGCGCGAACTGCGGGATCAGGTCGCCGAATGCAATGAGCGAGCTGTCGATGCTGTCAAACCGGGAGAAGGGGGACGTGGCGCCGCCCGGTCCCGTCAATGTCCCAACGAGTGATCCCGCCAGCGACGTGGAGTTGGAGCCGTAGGTCGCCAACAGGCTGGCAGAGGCCTGACCACCAAGCACCGGTGTCGCAAAAGTATAAGTCCCGGCCACAAGGCCAAGATTCACATTCGCATTGACGGTCGCGTTCACGGTGGCCGTCAGATTCGCCGGAAAGCGACCAAGCGTGATTTCGCGCGACCGCGCCACGTCGCCGCCGGCGGAAACGGAGGTGTGATAATAAACCGAGGTCACCGACCAGCCCGGCGCCTGCTGAGGAACAGCCGCGAGGCTGCCAAAAAATCCGGGTAGCCAAAAGCTGATGCCATTTTCATCGGCGCGAGCCGCTTGGGTGGAAAGCACCAGCAGAGCGGCAAGCGCCCCAACACTCAAATGCCACTGCGAAAAAAATCTGCGTCCCAAACCAGGTCCAAGGTACCGCATCGCCGATCCCCGACTTTCGCGATCCCGCCATTACTCCGGCGGGGTAGAAACTCTCGGAAACAATAAGCTGACGCCGCCGTTGGTCCATGCGAAATCGGCATACTCGCGTTCAGCCGGCCTTTTATTGAAAGGCTGTGTCCATGACGCCACAGCCTTGGCAGTTTTTGCATAGTCGTCAGGGGCTCTCGACAAGCAAGAGGCGACCTGGCTCGATTGATCCAGATCAATACTTTCGCGGAGACGCGGCCTGACGCAAAGGACTATCCAGGCGCGCTACCGCACATGCTTAAGGCAGGCTCGCTGGTTTTCACGCCACCACGTTCACTCAGACCGGATTCTATGTCGCCTTTTCAGAGCGCAGCGGACGCGGCCTTTATAGGTACACGCCTAGCCTCGTTTACGCCCCGGCTTCGCCAACGCCGTCTCGATCAGCGTGCGCGCGGCCTCGCCGGCCGTCTCCATATAGCTCGCGTCGCGATGCAGCAGCACGACCGCGGATGAGCCGTCCAGCAGCAGCAGGATCTGCCGCGCCAGCTTCAGCGGATCGGCGGTCCCCTGCTCCGCGAAGGTCGCGCGCAGCCAGTCCTCGAACTTCTTCTTGTGCGCGGCGCCGATCCTGATCGCGGGATGCCCGGGCATGTTGGCAAGCTCGGCGGAGGTGCGCAGGAAGCCGCAGCCCTTCCACTTCGGATGCCGCGCCGAGCGCGCGAGGTTCTTGAAGATCGCCTCGACCTTCGCCGGCAGGCCGCCTTCGGCCTCCGCAAACCATTTTCGGAACAGCGCGAGATTGGGCTGGTCGCGCGCGGCCAGATAGGCCGCGACCAGGTCGTCCTTGCTCTTGAAGTGATAATACAGCGTGCGTTTGGTGAGGCCGGCCTTGGCGGCGACCTCGTCGACGCTGACGCGGCGGATGCCTTCATTGTAGAACAGCGCGCTTGCCGCCTGGACAATACGCGCGCGGGTGGGCTCTGAGGGTCTGGGCATGGCCCGTATGTATACTAACCAGTGAATATACACAAATCGCGGCTGACCCTACATTCGGCACTGACACGCCAATGCCGGAGACTGCCCATGCCCGAACCCATCCTGCTCGAGACCAAAGACGGGATCGCCCTGATCACCCTGAACCGTCCCGCGCAGCTCAACGCACTGAACTACGCGCTGATCGATCAGCTGATGGCCGCGCTCGACCGCATCGAGGGCGACGCCGACGTGCGCGCCGTGATCCTGACCGGCGCCGGCGAGCGCGCCTTCTCGGCGGGCGCCGACATCCACGAATTCTCCGGTAGCGTGAAGCAAGGAGCAGCCGTCGCGGTGCGCGACTTCGTCCGCCGCGGTCAGGCGATGACCGCGCGGCTGGAGGCGTTCAGGAAGCCCGTCATCGCCGCGGTCAACGGGCTCGCCTTCGGCGGCGGCTGCGAGATCACGGAGGCGGTGCACCTTGCTGTTGCCAGCGATCGCGCGCTGTTTGCAAAACCCGAGATCAAGCTCGGCATGCCCCCGACCTTCGGCGGCACGCAGCGGCTGCCCCGGCTGGCGGGACGCAAGCGCGGATTGGAATTGCTGCTCGCCGGCGACCCGTTCTCACCCGAGCACGCGCGCGAGATCGGACTGGTCAACCAGATCGTGCCGCATGATCAATTGCTGACGGCCGCGCGCGAACTCGCCTGCCGCATCATCAGGCATTCGCCCGATGCCGTTGCCAGCACCATCACCGCGGTGACGCGCGGGCTCAACATGCCGATTGCCGAGGGCCTTCTGGTCGAGAGCGAGCAGTTCGCCGCGCTGGTGCCGGGCCGTGATCTCGCCGAGGGGCTCGCGGCGTGGAGGGAGCGGCGGCCGGCGAAATATGTTGGGGCGTGAGCGATCTATATCAGTTCGTCATGCCCGGGCATAGCCGTCCGAAGGACGGCGTCGCTTCCGCTCGCCTATGACCCGGGCATCCACGACTTTCCACGCCAAGACTATGGATGGCCGGGTCAAGCCCGGCCATGACACATGGAGAACTTTACCGCACCACCGCCGCGGTCTGCCCGAACAGCAGCTTGCGCTCTTCCTCGGTGCGGATCGCGGGCTGGCCGAAATTCGGGTTGACCTCCTTCGCCTTGGCATAGGCGCGCTCGGTCGCGGGGCGCTTGCCGATCGTCTCCAGCCAGCGCTTCAGATGCGGGAAGTCCTCGATCTCCTGGCCCTGGTTCTTGTAGGGCACCACCCAGGGATAGCTTGCCATGTCGGCGATCGAATAGTCGCCGGCGATAAACTCGCGGTCGGCGAGCCGCTTGTTGAGCACGCCGTAGAGCCGGTTGGTCTCGTTGACATAGCGGTCGATCGCGTAAGGCAGTTTCTCCACCGCATAGTTGCGGAAGTGATGGTTCTGCCCGGCCATCGGCCCGAGCCCGCCCATCTGCCAGAACGTCCACTGGATCGCGTCATAGCGGCCGTAGAGATCCGCAGGCAGGAATTTTCCGGTCTTCTCGGCGAGATAGAGCAGGATCGCGCCGGACTCGAACAGGGAGATCGGCTTGCCGCCGCCCTTCGGCGCGTGATCAAGGATCGCGGGAATGCGGTTGTTCGGCGCGACTTGCAGGAAATCCGGCTTGAACTGATCGCCCTTGCCGATGTTGACCGGGAAGATCCTGTATTCCAATCCGGTCTCCTCGAGGATCATCGTTATCTTGTGACCGTTCGGCGTGGACCAGTAATGGAGGTCGATCATGGGGCGATCCTGCGTTTCCGGAGATTGCTGATATCGTGCATCCGGCGAGAAAGATGCGATTGCATGGATTTGGGCGCAAAGCCGCCCCGAGTCAATGGCGCGCGCATTGCACCGCGCGCGAATGTGATCTGCAGGCAGCGCAAGTGCGCGATTGAGCGGCGCCCCGATTGCTCCTAGGCTCCGCCTCGGTTCGCGCTGATATGAATTTTCAAGAAAATGGGGCATTGCAATGACACGGGATTTGGCACGACGTGATTTCCTGAAAGGTTCGGCGGCGATCGCCGGCGCCGCAGCCGCGGGCGCTTTCTCCTGCGTCGAGATCGCGAGCGCGGCGCCGATCCAGGTGCCGACCGTCGACAAGCTGTCGATCCGCGTCCTCGTCGATTCCAGCTTTGACTTGTTCCTGCGGCCCAAGCAGGCGCACGGCGTCTCAATCGCGCCGGCGGCACGCGGCCCCGACTTCCGCAAATCGCTGCACAATGAATGGGGCCTGTCGCTGTGGCTGGAATCGGAGGCCGCGGGCAGCCAGCGCACGCTGATGCTGGACTATGGCTACACGCCCGAGGTGCTGCTCAACAACATGGAACTGGTCGGCGTCGATCCCGCCAAGCTCGACGGACTGATCGTGAGCCATGGGCATTACGATCATTTCGGCGGCCTCAACGGCTTCCTCGACAAATTCCGCGACAGGCTGCCGGCCGATGTGAAGCTCTATGCCGGCGGCGAGGATAATTTCTGCCACCGCGTCAGCGCGACGCCAACCAAGGGCCAGTTCGCCGATTTCGGCACGCTCGACCGCCGCCAGCTCGCCGCGCAGCGCGTCACCACGGTGCTGTGCGAGACCCCGACCGTGATCGCGGGCCACGCTTTCACCACCGGCAAGATCACCCGCCGCAGCATCGAGCGCGTGCTGCCGCAGACCTGGGTCGAGTTCAGCATGAAGGACGGGCTCGGCTGCAACGCCAGCCACTATCTGCCGGCCGAGATGGAAGGCAAGATCGTGCCGGACGAGCACATCCACGAGCACGCGACCTGCTTCAACGTGAAGGATTTCGGCCTGGTCGTGATCTCGTCCTGCGGCCATGTCGGCATCGTCAATTCGGTGAAGCAGGCGCAGGAGGTCTCGGGCATCCAGAAGGTGCATGCGATCGTCGGCGGCTTCCATCTCGGGCCGGCGCCGAAGGACTACCTCACCGAGGTCGTCGCCGAGATCAAGAAGCTCGACCCCGACGTATTGATCCCCATGCATTGCTCCGGGCTCAACTTCGTGCAGGAGGCGACCGCGCAGATGGGCGACAAGGTGCTGGTCACGACGACGGGCAGCCGCCTCTCCTTCGGCATATGACCCGAAACATCCTGCGCGCTATCGCATGCGCCGGCGCCGGTCTATGGTTGACGCTGGCGTCAGCACTCGCCGGCGATGCACTGGGGCAATCGGCGCGCTCGGCCGCCGAGATCATGGACATCCTGATGTGGAATCGGGAGCCGGTCGGAGGCCCGTTCGCGCTGACCGATCAGGCCGGCCATGCGCGCACCGACGAGGAGTTTCGCGGCAAGTTGATGCTGGTCTATTTCGGCTTCACCTATTGCCCCGACGTCTGCCCGACCGATCTGCAGGCGATCGCGCTAACTCTCGACAAGCTCGGCCCTGACGGCGATCAGGTGCAGCCGATCTTCATCACGGTCGATCCCGAGCGCGACACCGCCGCGCATCTGGCGGAGTATGTGCCGCTGTTCCATCCGCGGCTGATCGGCCTTACCGGCAGCTTTGAAGCGATCCGCCAGCTGGCCGATGCCTACAAGGTCTACTACGCCAGGGTGCCGCTGAAGGACGACGACTACACCGTCGATCACACCGCCTACATCTATCTGATGGACCGCGACGGCAATTATCTCGGCTTCTTCCCGCCCGGCACGTCGGCCGACCGGATGGTCGAGATCATCCGGCCGAGGCTCGCCGAGCCGGCGCGCTAGTGCCGCAGCGGAATTGCCCTCCCTCTCCCGCTTGCGGGCAGGGCTATCGCATATGGGCCAGGGCTTTGAGGAGGTAGTCGTCGTTCCATGCGCATTTTTTGATGCGGTGGCTGATAGGGACCTTCGGCGGGTCGGTCATCTGCAGGATATTTTTTGCGATTCGCTTGAGGATGGCGATGTTGGCAGGTGCGTGGTCCTTGCGAGCTCGGTTCATATCCTCGGCGAGATGAACATCAAGCATCCAGTGCAGGCCGTTCTCGACCTGCCAATGGGCTCGCGTGATGTCGAGGGCCTGCTGCGGCGAGAACACGCGCGAGGTCATGAACAAGCGCGTCAGCGGCTCGGACCGATCACGCCGGGAAGTGATCCGGATGATGGCGGCATGGCCGGGCATCAGCGCGGTCTCGACCGGCACCACCTCAGCTTTCCGCCATTCGTCGCGGCCATGACCGCGTTCCGTCTGCTCGACAACCGGTGGCGAGGGCGCTCGTGCCAGCAGGCTCTCGGCTTCCTTGTGCCAGTGACCACGGTTGCCTTTCAGCGCCAGCACATAGTCCGCATTCTGTTCGACGACCGCCTCGGCCATCCGGCGATGGCAATGCAGCGCGTCGGCCGTGACGATCTTGTCAGTCAGATCAATCAGCGCGATCACCTTCAGGGCGGCCTCAATCTCGTTCTCGGCCGCCGTCGGCGACGCGGCCGCAAGGCAAAGCCGGGTTTGCGTGGCGAAGGCCGAGACCGTCAGCGGCGGATAGGCCTGCTGGCCTTGTTCATAGGCGCGCCGCAAGGCCTTGCCGTCGAGCGCGACCACCTCGTCTGGCGTGGCCACAGTCGTGCCGCTGGATTCGCCGAGCGCCCGGGCAAAACCCGCGGCAAACGACGCAAAAGCCTGCTCGAACGCCCGCGGATCCAGCAGCCGCAAAAGCCGCGAGAAAGTATCGTGGCTGGGGGCCACGTCGTAATCGATCAGGCGAGACAGCACAGCCCTGCGGGTCTCCGCGAACAACGCAAATTCGGTTGCTGTCGCGGCCCCGCACAGGCTCGCGGCGACCATCATCACGATCAGGTCGCCCAACCGATGCGTCGCGTTTCCGGCTCGGGGGTCGGGAACCGATCCAAAACAGGTTTCCAGGCAGATGGCCGTTTCTCCTTCGAAAAACTGCCTCCCTCAAGAATCCCTATTCAGCCTCAACACAAGAAAAATCCATATGCGATTCCCCTGCGCTTGCGGGGGAGGGTCGGGGTGGGGGTCTCACCGCGAGTCGCTTCGTGGAGAGAGCCCCCACCCGGATTGTATCTACGATGCAATCCGACCGCCCCCCGCAAGCGGGAGAGGTGAAGCGAGTTCTCGGATCGGCCGCGCACTTCTTAATGCATCCGCTCAATGCATCCGTCCATGCGCGCGCAAAAACGTCTCGCCGGTTTCGGTCACCATCACCCGCATGCCCTCGACTGAGGGGCGGCGCGCGACATAGCCGCGGTCGACGGCATCCTCCCAGATCGTCAGCCGCGGGCATGAGGTGCGCCAGACCTCGAGCACCTCGGCATAGCGCCGCGGCTCGCGCGCGACCCACTCCACAAGGTCCAGCACCAGAGCATCGGTGGTCTCGGTCATCGGAGGTCTCCCGTTGCTATTGCGCGACGGCGCTATCGCCCGCGAACATCAGCCAGCCGCCGTAAAGGATGTAGTAGCTCGCAACCGTCGTGATCAGGCGGTTGGCCCAGGTGCGGAACTGCTGGTCGCTCATCGCCTCCAATATCCGCCGCGCCAGCGAGGTGCCGAGCATCGATGCCGCGACCGCAACCAGCGCCAGCACGGGATCGAGCGAGGCAGCCTGGTCGATGATGCCGCCGAAATAGATCAGCTTGGTGAAGTGGCTCGCGACCTGGCAGGTCGCCTTGGTCGCCACCGTCTCGCGCCGGCCGAAATTGCCGCCGAGGAAGAAGGTGTCCATCAGCGGACCGGAGACGCCGGTCATCAGCATCAGCCCCATGCAGACCGAGCCGTAGAATGTCCCCTGCCAGAGGCTGTCCGGATTCGGCTTGATGCCCTTCGGCACCAGCCGCGCCAGGAACGGCGTGACGCCGAGCAGCAGCAGCGCGACCGGCTTGTCCGGCACGTAGCGGGTGATCGACCACAGCCCAAGCGCCAGCGCACAGCCGATCAGGTAGACCGCGACCGGCCGCCAGCGGATGTGCCGCCGCCACAGGAAAGCGCGCCAGCCGTTCGAAGCCATCTGGGTGATCGCGTGCAGCACCATCGCCGACGGCAGCGGCAGGATCGCCAGCAGCACGCCGATCAGGATCAGCCCGCCGGCCATGCCGAACAGTCCCGACAGGAACGCCGTCGCGACCATGAGGGCACCGAGTGCTGCGATCAGGAGGGGGCTCATGCTCTATCTCCGCCAATATTTCTGCCGCGCTTGGCCTGCGCCCGCAAACTGAGTTATCTTGCCCTTGCATCAGTTTTCCTGAGGGTTCATGCGGCGGCTGCTCTTTCTCAACGGCATCAAGGCGTTCGAAGCCGCGGCGCGGACCGGCAGCTTCGCGGCCGCAGGCCACGAGCTCAACGTCTCGGCCGCCGCGATCAGCCGGATGGTGCATCTCCTGGAAGAGCGGCTCGGCGTCGCGCTGTTCGAGCGCAAGGCCAACCGCTTGGTCACCACACCGGCCGGCCGCGCCTATCAAGGCGGGCTGACGCCGATCTTCGACGCGCTGGCGAGCCTCACCGCGCAGGTCACCGCGTCGGCGAGCGCGCGCGTGCTGACCGTCGGCGTCGGCCCGACATTCGCGATGAAATGGATGATCCCGCACCTCGCCGAATTCCGCAAAGCGGAGCCCGACATCGAGGTGCGCATCACCACCGGCGGCATGGCGGCGCCGTTCGGCGACGACTGGAGCTGCGGCATCCAGCTCGGCGACGGCCAGTGGCCGGGCCTCGTCGCCGAACCGCTGTTCGCCGCCGACCTCATGCCGGTGTGCACGGCACGGCTCGCCAACGGCTTGAAGCGCCCCGCCGATCTCAAGGGGCCGAGCCTGATCCGCGTCGCGCATTCGCCCGACGACTGGCCGTCATGGCTGAAGGCCGCCGGCGTATCGCGGGTCAACGCACGCGGACCGGAATTCCAGTTCTACGGCCAGGCGCTGCAGGCCGCGGTCGACGGGCTCGGCATCGCGATGGGGATCCGGCCCTATATCGATGATGATCTCGCCGCCGGCCGGCTGGTGGCGCCGTTCGCGCTCAGCGTGCCGAAGGGGATGCGCTGGTATCTGGTCTATCGCGGCTTCCATGCCGAGCAGCGCGATTTCGCCGCGTTCCGGCGCTGGATCATCCGCGCCGCGGCGGAGCCCGCCGCCCGCCGCAAGGGGACGCGCAGTGCCTGACGAGACGATCGATACGCTGGTGATCGGCGGCGGCCAGGCCGGGCTCACCATGAGCCACCGGCTGAAGCAGCGCGGCATCGCGCATCTGGTGCTCGAGCGACAGCGCATCGGCGAGCGCTGGCGCAGCGAGCGCTGGGACGGATTGATGTTCCAGTTCCCGAACTGGTCGGTGCGGTTGCCCGAGTTCGCGTTCCCGCACCGCGATCCCGACGGCTTCTCGCCGACGAGCGCGATCGTCGACTTCATCGAGGCTTACGCCGCCTTCGTCGCGCCGCCGATCCGCTGCGGCGTCGCGGTGACACGGCTGCGCGGTAACGACAGCGGCGGTTTCATCGCCGAGACCGCGGACGGACGCATCACAGCCCGGAACGTCGTCGTCGCCACCGGCCCCTATCAGCGGCCGCTGCGGCCGGACATCCTGCGCGACGCCGATATCTTCCAGGTCCACGCCAGCGGTTACAAAAATCCCGCGCAATTGCCTGACGGCGCCGTGCTGGTGATCGGCGCCGGCGCCTCCGGCGCGCAGATCGCCGAAGAGCTCGCGCGCGCCGGCCGCCGCGTCCTGCTCTCGGTCGGACAGCACAGCCGGCTGCCGCGCCGCTATCGCGGCCACGACCTGATCTGGTGGCTCGCCGAGATGGGCATCGACCAGAGACCGGTCGAGGAACGCGGCCCGTCGCGCCTGCTGCCGGTGATCTCGGGCGCCCATGGCGGCCAGACCGTCGACTTCCGCCGCTTCGCGGCCGAAGGCATCACGCTGCTCGGCCGCGTCAGCGCCTATAACGACGGCGTGATCACGATCGCGCCCGACCTTGCCGAGAACATCGGCAATGGCGATGCGTATTACGCGACGTTCCTCGCCATGGTCGACGACTTCATCGCCGCGCGCGGGCTCGATTGCTCGCCTGATCCCGCCGCCCGCGCCCGCCTGCCCGACCCGGTCTGCCTCACGACGCCGTTGTGCGAGCTCGACCTGCGCAGCGAGGGCATCACCGCCGTGATCTGGGCCACCGGCTACGGCCTCGATCTGAACTGGATCGATATACCGGTGCTGGATGCCAACGGAGCACCCCGACACCGCCACGGCGTCTCCGACGTGCCCGGCCTCTATTTCCTCGGCCTGCAATGGTTGTCGCGGATGAAATCCTCGTTCCTGTCCGGCGTCGGCGACGACGCGGCCGATCTTGCCGATCACATCGCCGCCCGCGGCTAGCGCATTTTCGAGCGAATTGAGTATCGGTTCGCGCGAAGAAAACGTCAAAAACGAAAGCTGGAATCCGGGTTCCATTGCTCCGCACAAATAAACCCGGCGGCTTGTGATCTGCTTCACATTTACCCCCGCGCGCCCGTGTTTCCCTTGAGCAGGGCATCCCGAGGTCGCGCAATGATTTACAGCGGTTTTGAGATCAAGTCGTTTGAGGTGG
Source organism: Bradyrhizobium septentrionale (assembly GCF_011516645.4). Lineage (NCBI taxonomy): Bacteria > Pseudomonadati > Pseudomonadota > Alphaproteobacteria > Hyphomicrobiales > Nitrobacteraceae > Bradyrhizobium > Bradyrhizobium septentrionale. The sequence continues at coordinate 1,480,007 of NZ_CP088285.1, forward strand.
GGAAGGGGCAATGGCACGCCAGGATTCAACGGATCGATCAAAGGCCGGTCGTCATCGATGGCATTCTGTTTCCGATGCTCGACATCGGCTTTGCGTGGTCCGATCCGGATGCGGCGATCGCCGACGCGAAGAGAACTATCGACCGGTTCCCACAGCGGTCTGGCATGACACTGCCGGTGGCCGAGGCATCGGCGTGACCGGCAACGTCGTGATCGCCGTCGTCCCGCAATGCGAGCCGGATCCGGTCTGGCCGGCGCAGGTCAGAACCAGCTGCCCGGAATGCGCCGCTCCGCTGTCGCTGCTGCGGGTGATTCCCGGCCGCGCCGCCGACTATTGGACCATGCGCTGCGACGGCTGCGGCGGCATCCATCTCGACATCGTCGACCGGCCGCGGGCGTAACGTCCCCGAAGGCGCCGCCTGCTGACACCCTGCTGTCAGCAGCCTCACCAACACGCCAATCCACACCCCCTTTGCCCTTTTCTCGCTGCCGGACTCGTCCCATATTCGGCGCATGGCGAAGACACCAAACACTCCGAAAAAGCCCGGCAAATCCCCCAAATCCAAGGCGCATCGGCCCGACGTCCAACCGATCGGGCCAGCGCTGGCTGAGCTGCTCAATCCCGCGATCAACCGCGGCGATGCCGGCATGGGTTCGGGCACCGGCCTGCAGCCGCCGCCGGACAATTCCTGGGACCGCCGCGCCGGCGGCGAGGCCGCCGCGCATCGTGCCCGGGCCTCGACGCGCGAAACCAACGAGGACGTCGCCAAACGCGATACCGCCGGCCTCGGCGAGGCTCCGCAGGCCAATTACGGCACCTCGGCCACCATCCCGACCCTCGATCCGGAGCTGGCGCGGCAGCTTGGGCTGCCGACCGCCGAGGATGATGACGAGGCGCTGGCGCGGCCGCCGCGCAGCAAGATGGAGGCGCTCGGCGTCAAGGCCACCGCCGACGCGCTGGAGAATCTAATCCGCGACGGCCGCCCGGAATTCCGCAAGGACGACGGCTCGACGCGGGTATGGACCCCGCACCGGCCGCCGCGCCCGGAGAAATCCGAAGGCGGCGTGCGCTTCGAGATCAAGTCGTCCTACGAGCCGAGGGGCGACCAGCCGACCGCGATTGCGGAGTTGGTCGAAGGCATCGAGCGTAACGACCGCACCCAGGTGCTGCTCGGCGTCACCGGCTCGGGCAAGACCTACACCATGGCCAAGGTGATCGAGGCGACGCAGCGCCCCGCCATCATCCTGGCGCCGAACAAGACGCTGGCCGCCCAGCTCTATGGCGAGTTCAAGAGCTTCTTCCCCGATAACGCGGTCGAGTATTTCGTCAGCTATTACGACTACTACCAGCCGGAAGCCTACGTTCCGCGCACCGACACCTATATCGAAAAGGATTCCTCGATCAACGAGCAGATCGACCGCATGCGCCACTCGGCGACGCGCGCGCTGCTCGAGCGCGACGACGTCATCATCGTAGCGTCCGTGTCCTGCATCTACGGTATCGGCTCGGTCGAAACCTACACCGCGATGACCTTCGCGCTGAAGAAGGGCGAGCGGATCGACCAGCGCCAGTTGATCGCCGATCTCGTGGCGCTGCAGTACAAGCGCACCCAGGCCGAGTTCACCCGCGGCACCTTCCGCGTCCGCGGCGACGTCATCGACATCTTCCCAGCGCACTATGAGGACCGCGCCTGGCGCGTGAACCTGTTCGGCGACACCGTGGAGAATATCGAGGAGTTCGATCCGCTCACCGGCCACAAGCAGGACGAGCTCGAGTTCATCAAGATCTACGCCAACTCGCACTATGTGACGCCGCGCCCGACGCTGGTGCAGGCGATCAAGTCGATCAAGAGCGAGCTGAAGATGCGGCTCGACCAGCTCAACGGCCAGGGCCGCCTCTTGGAAGCGCAGCGGCTCGAGCAGCGCACCACCTTCGATCTCGAGATGATGGAGGCGACCGGAAGCTGCGCCGGCATCGAGAACTATTCGCGCTATCTCACCGGGCGCCTTCCCGGCGAGCCGCCGCCGACGCTGTTCGAATACGTGCCCGACAACGCGCTGGTGTTTGCCGACGAGAGCCACGTCACCGTGCCGCAGATCGGTGGCATGTTCCGCGGCGACTTCCGCCGCAAGGCGACGCTGGCCGAATACGGCTTCCGCCTGCCCTCCTGCATGGACAACCGCCCGCTCCGCTTCGAGGAATGGGACATGATGCGGCCGCAGTCGGTCGCGGTGTCGGCGACGCCGAGCGGCTGGGAGCTGAACGAGAGTGGCGGCGTGTTCGTCGAACAGGTGATCCGCCCGACCGGCCTGATTGATCCTCCCGTCAATATTCGCCCTGCGCGCACCCAGGTCGACGACCTCGTCGGCGAGGTCCGCGCAACCGCGCAGGCCGGCTATCGCTCGCTGATCACGGTTCTGACAAAGCGCATGGCGGAGGACCTCACCGAATATCTGCATGAGCAGGGCATCCGCGTCCGCTACATGCACTCTGATATCGACACCATCGAGCGCATCGAGATCATCCGCGATCTGCGCCTCGGGGCGTTCGACGCGCTGGTCGGCATCAACCTGCTGCGCGAGGGCCTCGACATTCCCGAATGCGCGCTGGTCGCGATCCTCGACGCCGACAAGGAAGGTTTTTTGCGCAGCGAGACCTCGCTGATCCAGACCATCGGCCGCGCCGCGCGCAATGTCGACGGCAAGGTGATCCTCTATGCCGACCAGATGACCGGCTCGATGGAGCGCGCCATCGCCGAGACCAACCGCCGCCGCGAGAAGCAGGTCGAGTACAACGAGGCCCACGGCATCACGCCGGAGAGCGTGAAGAAGTCGATCGGCGACATCCTCAACTCGGTCTACGAGCGCGACCACGTGCTGGTCGAGATCGGCGACGGCGGCATGGCCGACGACGTGATCTCGATCGGGCACAATTTCGAGGCGGTGCTGAGCGACCTCGAAACGCGGATGCGCGAGGCAGCCGCCGACCTGAACTTCGAGGAAGCCGCCCGCCTGCGCGACGAGGTCAAGCGGCTGCGCGCCACCGAGATGGCCGTGGTCGACGACCCCACCGCCAAGCAGCGCAACGTGCAGAAGCAGGCCGGCGCCTATGCCGGCACCAGGAAATACGGCGACGCCGCCAACCTCCCGGTGGCCGCGCTGAAGAACAAGACCGCGCAGACCTCGCTCAAGGCGAGCCGCGGCGGCAAGTCCGGCTCACGGGTTCACAAGCCCGACCTCGACGAGATGCACGGCCCGGAATCGCTGCCCTTCCGCCCCAGCGGCGCGCTGCCGGCAAAACCGTTCGGCACGACGAGCCGGATCATCCAGCCGACGGATTCGCGGCAGTCGGGGCCGGAGTTCGGGCCGGCACCGCGGAGCAGCGGCGGGGCGCCGGGGAAACGGGGTGGGTGGAAGAAGAGGTAGGCCATGACGCGCACCGAACTTCTCGTTTACTTGAGGAAGCACCGGCTCGCGGTGGTCAGCACCGTTCACAATTGCGCGCCGCAGGCGGCCGTCGTCGGCATCGCCGTCAGTGACGACCTCGAGATCATCTTCGACACCCTGACCACCTCGCGCAAATACCAGAACCTCCGCGCCAATCCACGCATAGCGCTGGTGATCGGCTGGGATGCCGAGCAGACCGCGCAGGTCGAGGGCGTGGCGGACTTTCCGAGCGGCGCAGAGCTGGATCGGTGCAAGCAGGTCTATTTCGCGGGGTGGCCCGATGGGCCGGAGCGGGAGACGTGGCCGGACATCGGCTATGTCCGGGTGCGACCGACGTGGGTACGATACAGCGATTTTGGGGCCGCGCCGCCGCGGATCGAAGAGATCGAATTGGGGTAGATGCGTAGCGCTAGAAATTTGGTTCCGTTTAGCTACGCTGGCCTCCATGAAACTCGGCTTCGAAGATTCGCAAACTCCCTATGCCAGCGGCTCACAGAGCGCCCGTGCCTGGACGGAAGCTTGGGTCAAGGCCTGGGCCTATTGTCCGCATTGCGGCAGCGCAAGGATGTCGCAGTTTCCCAACAACAGTCCGGTGGCCGACTTCCTGTGCGGATCGTGCAGCGAGGAGTTCGAGCTCAAGAGCCAGAAAGTAAGGTTCGGCCCGAAGGTCGCAGACGGCGCCTACAAGACGAAATGTGAACGTCTTGCGGCAAGCAATAATCCCAATCTGCTGCTGATGAACTACGACCTCAAGACGCTTGCGGTCGTCAATCTGCTGATCGTCCCGAAGCACTTCTTCGTCCGGGACATCATCGAGGAGCGGAAGCCGCTGGCGGCGACCGCCCGGCGCGCGGGCTGGATCGGGTCTAATATCCTGCTCGGGAAGGTCCCGGAGTCGGGAAAAATCCATATCGTCCGAAACGGTGTCATCCGCGACAAGGAGCTGGTCCTTGCCGAATGGCAGAAGACACTGTTTCTCAGAAGCGAGTCACTGGAATCGCGCGGCTGGCTTCTCGACGTCATGAAGTGCGTGGAGTCGCTCGGCAAACGCGACTTCACACTCGACGAGGTCTATGCGTTCGAGCGCCACCTTGGCGATCTGTATCCGGGCAACCAGAATGTCCGGCCGAAGATACGCCAACAACTCCAGTATTTGCGTGATCGCGGATTCATCGAGTTCCTGTCGCGAGGCAATTACCGACTGAAATCGTGAGGGAAGCCATGGCCTGGTTTCTGAATCTCTACCGATGCGAGCGCTGCACGAAAATCTGGACTGACGAGTGGTCTTGCACTTGCGACGACGATTGCCCGCATTGCGGCGCGCGGCATATGTCACCGTTCAGCGGCGAAGACTTGACCGAGATTGTCGCGCAAGAAGGTGATGAATTCGTCGCTATCCGGTCACCGGACTCAGCCGAGCATGGTCCGGACTATCGCGAACTGGGTCGGTTTCCGACGCGTGCGCAGGCGGAAGAGTTTCTGGCGTCGACTGATTCTACCTAAATGTTGGGAACGTCTCTCGTGCTCAGATCATGTCAAACGCCGGATGATAGCTGACATCCCCTTGGGCGGCTCGCCCATCAGCACCAGCCGCTGGAAGTACGGGCTCGGCGCGCCGCCATAGGTCAGCAGCTTGATGGGTTTCGCTGCGCTCTACCCATCCCACGAGCTTGGCGCCGTCAGCTTCGGTAACTTGTTCGGCTTTTCAGAATTTGCCTTGACACCTGACCCAACTCAGATGTTCAATGCTCCCGTCTCACCCGATCGAGGGGCGCTTCGCGGTCGTCACGAACGCGGTGTGAGATGCGGTGGACGCCGAGCGTGTGACTGACGAGAGCACGCGAAGCGGACGGTGAAGTCGTGTGGTCCTGACGCCCTAGTGGTAGGTGTCTCGTCGCAACACGCGAAGGCGTGATGCGAAGGCGGTGACAAAAAAGCCCAGTCTCGCCGGGGAGAGCACGTATAAGCCGTAACCCATCGCGCAGGGAAAGCCGAGTTGTTTCCGGTTACACCTGTGGTCCTACCCCCGAGCTTCCTACCCATTGCTCGGGGCCCATGGGTGCGATCGGCACCCGGCTTTCCCTGCGCCCTCTGCTTGATGAGGGCGAAACGAAGAGCAAAGCTCGGGCGATTCATGCCGCGAGAACGCGAAGCTGTATCCTCATACTCATCTGTCATCGCCCGGCTCGACCGGGCGATCCAGTACGCCGCGGCCTATCTGATTGAACTCAAGCGTCTCTGGAATACTGGATCACCCGCATGCGCGGGTGATGACACCGTACCGGCTGTTTGACATGTGAATCGGACTCCCACCCACGTCGTCCCGGGCAAGCGCAGCGCGACCCGGGACCCATAACCACGAATGGCGATTGTTGCGCGACGCTGGGGCCACAGCATGCTTCGACAACTCAATCCTGTGGTTATGGGTCCCTGCTTTCGCAGGGACGACAGCGGAGGTTGCGGTGCGATCCTGTAACCTACCCCGACCGCCTGTTGCTGGTGTTCTGGGTCAGATTGCCGTGGGCGGCCTGCTCGCGGATGTTGTGCTTCTCGTCGTCGCGATGGCCCTTGGTGGTGTCGAGGGGAACGGTGGGGGCGCTGCCGGGGCCCTTGTGGCTCTGGTTGTCGGCGGGAACGGGCTGGATGTTTCCAGTCTTTGGTTTCGTCATCATCGTCTCCGTTGCGCAACGAGACAACGCCGCCGGTGCGGGCGGCGTTCCCGGAACGTAGCTTCACGTTCCCGGATGTGACTTCACGTTCCGGAAACGCGACTTCACAGTTGAGCCTGTTCTACAGCTTCTCCTGCTGCGAGGGCTGCGCCTGCCGCTGCTGTTGCTGGCGTGCCTGCTCCTTGGCGTGATGGCGGCCGTAGAGGCAGCCGGCGGCGGCGCCGAGCACGCCGTGATGGCCGGCATAGTGGCCGGCGACGCCACCGACGACCGCGCCCTTGATGCAGCCCTTGGCATCGGCAGGCGACGTGGCGGCAAGCGCAGTGACGGCAATGACGGACGCGAGAACGATCGATTTCATGATGTGGCTCCAATGCAATGCTGCGGCATCAACGGCGAAGCGGCCCACCGGTTCCCGCCCCGTCTCTACAGAAAAAGCGCTGCGGATTGCTCCGGATCATGCTCTAAATACGACTGCATTGCCGACATCGCGTTTCAGAAACATGCGTAAATCAAACGTTGCCCTCCTCGCGCCGGCACTTTGCGCGGCGATCCTCCTCATCGGGAGCCCCGCCCGCGCACAGGACAAGGACCGCGCGCTGCTTTCGACATTCTGCGCGGCCGCCAACATCAAGGGATCGGCCTGCACGCGGGCAAGATCCTATCCGCACGGCGAAGGCCGCGCCTGCGACGTCAAGCTGACCGAGGAGCGCTATGCCGGACGCTTCCTCGTTGATCATGCGCTGCTTGTCGTCAACTATGAAAGCGAGTGCGAGCCACACGCGACCGATTTCGGCGGCGTCGCCTTGTTCGAGCAGAGCGGCAAGACGGCCCGCTTCATCCGCTTCCTGCCCGGCGCGCAGGGCCATGACTGCATTGTGACGCCTAAGGACGAGCGGCAGGATGCGCTGATCTGCGCGGTCGGCCACATGGGCCAGGGCATCCTCGAAAGCGCAGTGGCGCGGATGACGTTTTCCCAAAAATCCGGCAAGCGCATCGAGATTGCGCCCGACTTTTTGATGAGGGCTGAGGATGCGGTCAGCGCCTATGGCTCCAACGTCGTGATGTGCAACGAAGGGCCGAAATATTTCGGCCTCTCCAACCTCGCCGCCGGCCCGCGCCAGAACACGGTCGCCGTCGACATCGACTATGCCGACAATGAGACCATCCGCACCGCCTGCGGCGAAGGCTTTCCGAAGCCGAAGGAGCTGTTCCACGACCTCCTGCCCGGCGAGGCCTTCGTGCCGGAAGGCTATGAGAAGAAGAAGCGGTTCGTCATCGACCTCGCGACCGGCAAGGCCGCGCCGTCGGACTGATGAGAGCGAGACGAGACTAGGTTCGAAAGGCGGCGGCGCCGTGTCCCTTTCCCCGTTCTTACGGGGAGAGGGTTGGGGTGAGGGGCTGTCTCCGCATAAACGACAACGGCTGGATTCGCGGAGACTCCCCCTCACCCGGAACGCATCTGACGATGCGTTCCGACCTCTCCCCGCACGCGGGGCGAGGTGAAGCGACCGCACGGGCGTGGGGATTAACTCGAGGCCACCTGCCGCCGCGCGCTTCACGTCTTCGAGACGCGATCAGTTCAGCTTCATCAGTTCAGCTTCATCAGTTCAGCTTCTTGCCGCCATCGGTGACGCCGTCGAGGAACGCGCCGGCTTCGCGGTTGAGAAACTCGACATCCGCCGGGAAGAAGCCGCCGGCCGAGGCGTGGCCGGTCACGGTGCCCGGGCTGATCGTCTTGATCGTCACGCCGGGGATGTTCTTGCCCATCTCGTTCGGCTCGAACTCGGGATTGAGCAGGTCCTTGGTGCCGGTGAGGATCAGCGTCTTCGCCTTGATCGAGGCCAGCGCCTTGGCGGTGTCGCCGTTAAAGCCTGCCGTGGTGCCGACATCGTGCCGGTCATAGGCCCAGCTCTGGTAGATCCAGTCATTGGCGTCGAACAGCTTCCACAGCGCGCTCTCCTGCTGCTCCATCCAGGGCAGCACGTCCGGCCCCGACTTGAATTGCGCCACATACATGTCGGGCGTGCGCGCCGTGAGCAGCGCGACGATGTCGCGGAACAGTCTCAGCCCCTTCTCCGGCGGCGCCGCGTAATTGCCGTCCTGCCACGCCGGATCGTTCATGATCGCCTTGCGCGAGGCCTCCATCACCGCGACCGACCAGGCCGGCGTCTTCGACAGCGGCACCATCGCCACCAGCGCGTCCATGAAATCGGGATGGCTGACGCCCCATTGCAGCGCCTGCATGCCGCCCATCGAGGGGCCCACCACGGCTATGACATGGTCGATGCCGAGCTTCTCCTTCATCAGCCGGTACTGCGATTCCACCATGTCGCGGATCGCGAATTTCGGAAACTGCATCCGCGGCTGCGCCTTCGAATTGCTCGGCGAACTGGTCAGCCCGTTGCCGATTGCATCGGTGCAGACGATGAAATATTTGTCGGTGTCGAGCGCCTTGCCCGGGCCGATCATGAAATCGAGCCGGTGATGATTGCCCGAGATCGCGGTCACCATCAGGATGGCGTTGGACTTCTCGGCGTTCAGCGTGCCGTGGGTGACGTAGGAGATCGAAAAATCCTTGATCGCCTCGCCGCTCTCGAGCTTGAGGTCGCCTTCATTGTAGAGCTGGTGCGGAGGCTGCTGCGGCGTGTGGGCGAGGGCCTGGTTGATCGCAGGGCCTGCGAGCAACGCCAGGACGGCCGCGAATTGGGTGATGCGCTTCATTGGTCTCTCCCCATTGTGGCGGCTCTGTCCGGCCGCCTTGCGCCGCAAAGCATACGGGCCGGCCTTGCCGCGGCAAGGCCGCGGGCGCGAAGATTTGGCCGCGCGGGCGCGGAATAAACCGCGGGGCGGCGCCCCAATGCCGTTTGCACGATGGGGCACAATGCACGCGCAAGTTGCCGAACCTAATCGCGTTTCGCGCGTCAAACATGTGGTTGATTGTGGAACGCGTCGGTTCACAATGTGAGCCGAGGGCGAGTCGGATGGAACCGGCGGGGTCGATCATGGGCGAGGATTTGAACCGGCAGCGCATCCTGAACTTCCTCGACGTCTATTATGCCGGCGGCATCGAGGGCGCGCTCGACCATTGCAGCGACGACGTCGCCTTTCTCGCCAATGCGCCGATCGACATCCTGCCGCATATGGGCCAGCACCGCGGCAAGCCCGCGTTGCGCCAGATGTGGACCACGATCCACGAGCGCTATTCCGAGATGCGCTACGAGGCGCCGATCGTGGTGGCCCAGGGCGACCGGGTGGCGGCGCAGCTGCGCGTGTTCTTTCGCAAGCGCCACAACCGGCGCGTCGTGCAGTTCGACGTCGCGGTGTTCTACACGCTGCGTGACGGCAAGATCATCGAGATCCGCGAGATCATCGACACCTACGACCTGATCCAGCAGGTGCTGGAGCGCGATCTCGCCGCGGCGCTGCTCGGCCAGAACGCGGAGTAGTCCCGAAAGCCAGAGAAGATCCCGGCGCCGTCAGGCACGCAATTTTGCACGCCGGCGTTGAACCTCGAAGGCCCGGCAAAGACCTATCACTGGGCTTGTTGCGGTCGGGGCTGAAATCACCATGAAAATCGCATTGCTCGCTGTGCTTGGTCTTGCACTGGGCGCCCTTGGCGGCGCCGCTCTCGGCATCGGCGCCGGGCTCAGCTGGATCGGACTGGCCAGAACCTCTGGCATCGACAGCGGAACGCTGGTGTTCTTCACCTTCATGCCGCTCGGCGCCGCGATCGGCGGCGTCGGCGGCGCGCTGCTGTTCGCGGTGGTCGCGATCCGCGACGCCGAGATCGTGATCGAGCGGCAGCCGGTGCGGCAGCGCGACCGCTGAATTGCGAAAGCGAATGTTACTCGTTACGTAAGGTGAGCACGCACGTCAGGCTCCCTCCCCCTTTGCGGGGGAGGGTTGGGGAGAGGGGTGAGTCCCGGGCGAGACGGTCGACGTCAGCGTCGATGTTGCAATTCCAGCCTCGCGCAATTCCAGCCTCGCATCGTTGAGATGCAATTTGAGAGAGATTGCCGAGTGGCCACCCCTCTCCCTAACCCTCCCCCGCAAGGGGGGAGGGAACCCTGCCGCCGGTGCGTCCCTCACTGGCCCGCCTGATGCGCCAGCGGGCGGGGGTCACATTCCGGTAAAATTCTGCGCAATTGTGCATTGCAAAAATGTCATTTGCGTTTTCGCCCTTCCGGACTATTTCAGGCGGCAATAGCGATGTGCAGCAACCTGGCGGGCGTCGGCGCTGACCTCCTGCCATTCGTTTGCTTTGAAACTCCAGTTTCCAGGACCAGACCAAAATGACAGAGCACAGCCTCTGGCGTTTTTCGCGCGCGTTGCATCGCGCGATCAACGAACGCCAGCTTGCAGACGTCGAGCCGCTGCTCGATGACGAGGTCGAATGGGCCATCTACGGGCCTATCGACCTGTTTTCCTTCTTCGGCTCGCGCCGCGGCAAGGCCGCGGTGCTCGAGGTGATCAAGCAGATCGGTGAGAACCTCAGGGTTCACCGCTTCGACCGGGAGTCCATCATGCTGGGAGCGGACACGGCGGCCTCGATGCTGCGCTATTCGCTGACGGCCCTGGACTCCAACAAGCCGATCTCGCTCCGGATCGCGCATTTTGCGCAGTTCAAGGCCGGCAAGCTCACGAGCTTCCGCGTGCTGGTCGACAGTTTCGACCTGGTCGAGCAGACCGTCGGCTACCCGATCCACCTGCCCCGGATCGCGGTCTAACGCCGCCAACTGTTTCACGCCTTCGTCATGTCCGGGCCAAAAGCGCGAAGCGCGTCTTCGCGTTCGGCTCTCCGGGCGGGACGCGGCCGGTTTCGCCAGCCCCGAACCGGCCGCACGGGGACGCCTTGTGGGCGCGCGCACGCTCGTCCCGGACATGACGGTCACATTGGCGGTCACATTGACAGTCACCTGCGATCACGTCGCTCTCACTTGCCTCCAGCGGCCCGTTGCCACAATTTCGCACCACGAAAGCCGCATACTGCGGCTCTGGAATTGCGGGCTGGGAATGACCTCTACATCACGATTTGGCTGGGCGCGGCTGCCGGTAGCGGCGGCCGGCTTCAGCATGGCGATGGCGCTTGCGGCCGCCGCGCAGAGCCCGCCCTTGCAGATCACTCCCCCGGTCCAGGATAACGTTCAGGATAACGCTGCGGCCGACGCCGGGGCTGCGGCCGACGAGGCGCCGCCAGCGGCCGATGCCAATGACGCCGATATCCTGAAGGACATCGACGAGAGCAAGCTCGACTGGAGCCAGCTCGACACCGACTCCACCAGCCTGCCCACGCTGGCGCCGAAGAACGCGGCCAAGCGCGGCAGCGTCGCCGCCAACGATCCGGCCTGGTCCACCAACCGCAACGGCAACGGCTCCTCGGCGGTGTCGGTCAAGCAGTCGGTCTCGCCGTTCCTCGACACCCGCATCGGCGCCGACATGACGGTCGCCAAACAGGGCACCTTGACGACATCGGAGCAATTGTCGGAACGGCTCGCCAACGGCGGCAGCCTGCCGCAATCCGGCGGCTCGGCCTGGGCGTCGATCTCGGCGGGCGGCGTGGCCTCGATCTGGGACAAGACCTCGGTCGAGGCACGGGTCGATCCGGGCGCCGACCAGAGCAAGATCGGCACCTCCCTGAGCAAGTCGGTGCCGCTGTCGGAGCAGTATTCGCTGACGCTGCAGAACGGCTACGACGTCATCCAGCAGGGCGTGGTCCCGGTGCCCGGCATCGCCAGCCACCCGTCGCGCAGCTACGACACCGGTCAGTCGGCAACCTTCTCGGTGAACGACTCCGGCACCAGCATCACCGCAGGCCAGACGCAGTCGACCTCCGACGACAAATGGCTGCGCCGGGTCGGCGCCGAGCAGAAGCTGTTCGACGGCGTCACCGTCTCCGGCTCGGTCGGCGAGACCTCCCAGGGCACGACCAGCAAGAGCATCAGCGCCGGCTACAAGCGAACGTGGTGAACGATCTGTTAGCCCTGTCGCGCTAATGATCAGGCATTGCCCCAACTTGGCCCAGATGCGGTCAAATTCGGCGGCACTGATAGGTCCGTAACTTCATCAATTCGTCGTGCGGGGGACAAGCCGCGCTTCGCTATTGCGAACCAGGGGAAAGCCGATGAACGCCACCAACCGTACCGAGGAAGCCGAAACGGAGACTTCCGAGGTCGACACCAACCTCGCTGCGGTCTCGGAAGTCGAAGCCGGCATCCGCGACTTCGTCCGCAACGACATCGCCTATCTGCGCCGCCCGGTGGCGAGCCCGGAGACCGCGCCGACCGATCCGAACACCGATGCGACCGTCAACAACGTCAACTCGCTGATCCAGCGCGTCGCCGGCACCTCGCTCGCCGAGATCGAGAAGCTGATCGGCGAGCTCGAGAGCCTGCGCGATTTGCTGCACGCCGAGGGCCAGCGCGTCCAGCGCGAGATCTCCGGCTATGCCCAGCTCAGCCAGGCCGCGATGAAGTCGACGCGCATGATCGCCGACAACGTCTCGCAGTGGAAGCGCGCCGCCGACGGCCTGCGCAACAGCTGATCCGGACCGACCTCCAAGCCAACAGAAGCCGCCGCCCCCGAACCGGAGGCGGCGGCTTCGTATTGCATGCCCTGATACCAACGCAGAACGATTCGTTATTCAGCGCGGTGTAAATTCCGCGACGTCAATTCTTGCAGAACTTGATTTGAACTTTAGATGCCGAGCCCGCGTCCAATCCGGAGCAGACGTCCGGACCGCGCCTGGTGGGGCGCCCCTTTGGAGACAAATTCATGCAGAGCGTCCGGCCGGATAACGCCGATCCGATTCCGCTGCGCCAGCCGCGGCAAGGCATCGGCACGATCATGATCCGGTTTATCGGACTGTTGGCAGCCGCGACCGTCGTGATGGTGCTGATCTGGAATCGCTAAAAGCGCTTCGCGTGACTGGAATGCGCTCGACGAGAAGCTGAGCTTGATCCGGGGAAGTGTGACGCGGCCTACCGATAGATCACATTGAAAAAATAAACGCGGCCGGCGCTCCTCGAGCGCCGATGCTTATGGACGCTGAATCAGCGATCGATGCTCGCGGTGGTTTCGAAGGAATAATTGCCGTCGGCAAAGCCCTTCACGACCAATCCGGTCGCCAGCATCACCACAAGCGTGACCGTCGCGAAGATAATGCCGACGAGTTTCAGCGCGCTGCGATCCGCCATTGTCATCCCCAAAGTCTTCGTCAGGAGTTCGTGCCCTCAAACCATAAGGCAGGGACAAAGGTTCAGAATGCGTTAGCAAAAAATGAGTTCCACGCAATGCACAACTGCGTCGGCCAGCAGAAGTAATCTGCTAACCATGGCGTCCATGCAACATCAGAGGCGTGCGGGCAACATCAGGAACCGGGATTGCGCCGCGGCACGAAGGCGGTCGCCAGGAACGAGAACACCACTTCGTTGCGCTGATTGACGCCGGTGTTGCGCGCCTGGAGGATGCCCCATTCGGGCCGCTTCTCCGAGGTGCGCTTGGTCTCGATCTGGTTGGTGAAGCTTATGGTGTCGCCTGCCAGCACCGGGCGGATCCAGCGCAGCTCGCGGAAGCCCGGCGAGGGCCCCCAGACCGCGACCGTTTCGCCGCGCGCCGCGGCTTCGCCGGCGAGTTGCTTGCCGTCGGCGACCAGCAGCTTCATGCAGACGCTGGCGACATGCCAGCCCGACGCGGCAAGCCCGCCGAACAGCGAGTTGCGCCCCGCCTCCTCGTCGAGATGGAAGCGCTGCGGATCGAACTGCGCGGCAAAGCGCTTGATGTCCTCAGGCGTGAAGGTGAATGAGCCGAACTCGCGCCGCGCGCCGATCTCGATGTCTTCAAAAAAGCGCATGACCTCTCCTATGCGCTCGCAGCGTCACGGCGGCTGATGATGATCGGCGACTCCATCTCGCACAGCATCTCGCCGCGCGCGTTGCGGATCGTGCCCTTGAAGGTGACGATGCCGGTCTCGGGCCGGCTCTTCGAGACCCGCGCCTCGACCACGTCGACGTTCAGCGTCAAATCGTCGCCCGGACGCAACGGCGCCACCCAGCGCATCTCGTTGACCCCGGGCGAGCCGAGCGAGGCGGTGCGGCCGATGAAGCCGTCGAACAGCATCCGCATCATCAGCGAGCCGAGATGCCAGCCTGAGCCCGACAGGCCGCGGAGCATGGATTTCTTCGCCGCCTCCTCGTCGAGATGCATCGGCTGCGGGTCGAATTCGGCGGCGAAGCTCAGGATTTCCTCGCGCGACACGTGGCGGGGGCCGAACGTGCCGAAATGGCCGGGCTTGAAGTCTTCGAAGGTGAGCGTGGTCATGGGGTAAGGATAAGCCGGAAGGAAGCCCGATTGTGGCCGTTATTTGCGGCAATCACAACCGGCCCACTCGCATAGCTCGCCCCTGGACTGCCGGCGCCCGGTCCGGGGCTCGCCTTTGGCGGGACAGACTGGGCTTCTGCGATATCGATCCCGATGGTGCGGCCGGCGCTGTGGCGCCGTCCCGAACCGTTGGCCCGGCCAAACGCCTCGTCCTGATGGGCGCCTCCCCGCGGGCGGCGGGGATGAAGTGCTAACGCCGGGGATGACGCAGTAGGATGCGATGCGAATCATATTTCGGCGGCCGGGAGAACCACGATGTTCGATTTCCAGGATCTGTTTCAGTGGGACCGCTTCATCACGCCCACGATCATCAAGACGTTCTACTGGCTCGTGATCGCGGTCATCGTGCTGTTCGGGATCTCCGGCATCCTGTGGAGCCTCACCGCGATGGCGATCAGCCCGTTCGTCGGCTTCATCCAGCTGCTCGCGTCGATCGCCAGCATGTTCGTCGGTATCGTGTTCTCGCGCATCGCCGCCGAGTTCATCCTGATCGTATTCCGGATCAACGAGCATCTCGGCGCGATCCGCGACCGGGACGGAGCGATGCACTGAGGCGCAACGCCTCCGGCCCGACGCGGCCTGCCTGGCGAGCCGTGGTTAATCCGAAGTAGCACAAGCGCGCAAATGCCCGCGAATTTCCGACCGGGATTTTAAAGCCGCTCGCGTATCAGCCTCTGCATTGCGCTTAAGACCAACGCGGGGGCGTCGTGAATTCGAGGAATGGTTTTGCCGTGAGGCCGGCTGCCGAGCCGGGCTTTACGACCGAGGACATTTTATGGGCGGTCGGCATCTGGTCGGTGATCCTGACCCTGGCGCCGGTGATCGTGTTCTATCTGCTGATGGTGGCGTAGCGCCCTGTCATTCCGGGGCATGCGAAGCATGAACCTCAGATGCGCAATTGCGCATCGGGGAATCTCGAGATTCCGGGTTCGATGCTCACGCATCGCCCCGGAATGACATCTCGCTGCTCAAGCATGATCGCGCAAAAAACGCGCGAGAGCCGCGCGTTCTTCCAGTTCGAACCGAAGCGGCGTTGTTACGCCGCCTGCTTGTGCATCGCGCCGGAGGAAGACGCCGTGCCGCGGATCGCCTTGATCGAGCGTTCGATCGCGGCCCACAGCCGAGTGACCTCGGCGGCGGCGCGGCCTTCCGCATAATATTCGCGGGCGCCTTCACCCTGGCCGAGCGCCATCAGAAGGTCGGCGCGGTTGGTGATCTGGCCGCTCCACACCGGAGCGCGGAATTTCGCCAGCGCCTCGCGCGCGATCGCGACGATCCGGCTTTCGGCGTTGTCACGCTGCGCGGGCGCGCCGTTGATCACGACGGCGTAGGGCTTGCGCATCGAGCGGCAGGTCTGGATCGTTTCCTGCACCGCGTTGACGTCGAACACGCCGGGCCGCGCCGGAATGATCACCATCGTGGCGTTCTTGATGGAATCGTCGACCACGGCCGAGAGATTCGGCGGCGTGTCGATGAAAACCCACTCGATGCCGTCACGCTTGGCTTGAGCGATGATCCCGGCGACCGAATTCACCGCCGTCTTGATCGCGGGCTCGTTGGTGCCGCGCAGCTTGTGCCAGAGAGTCAGCGAGCCCTGCGGATCGGCGTCGATCAGCAGACATGGCTTCGTTGCCTTGTGCACTTGCGCGGCGAGGTGAGCAGCCAGGGTACTTTTTCCCGAGCCCCCCTTACGCGAAGCGAAAACAATCACGTTCATACCTTGGCCTCCAGATTGACCCCAGGAGGCGAAAATGAATCAGCGCGCTGATTCGCGAAAGAAGAAACTTCTTGCAATCCGCAAAGTGGCCAAGATTACCGGTGCGTTCTGCTTTTTGAGTCACACTTCATCTATGACACAACTGCAAATGGAAGCGCTAAGCGCTTGATTTGACTCATCGCTAGCGTTTTTCGGCAGCTTTGGCCCGCTCGCGCTCGGTCCATTTGCGCTCGATCCAGCCGAGCAATTGCGCTGTGGGTTTCTGCAGGAACGGCACGTCCTGTGCGAACAAAAGGAGTCCGAGTGGCAGCATCCAGAGTCCGAGCACCGGCAGGAAGCTGAAGATGCCGCCGATGATCAAAAGGAACGCCAACGGAATCCGCACATAGCGCGACGACGGCTTGCGCAGCCACGCGACGAAGCGCGAGGGGCCACGCGGAAGCTTGGCCTCGAACCAGGCGAAGTGCCGATCGATCTCTTGCTTGTAGTATTCGCTCACGCGTCCCACTCCACCCGTTTCGCCCATCGCGGAAACGGAGTCTGCAATGAACACAGCCCCACAGATGATGCTGCGTGACAGCGTCACAAGGCGTCAGTCTGTCGCGCATCGCGGCCTTGAAATGGCCGCTACTGGGTCTACCGCGCAGGATGGGAACCGGATCAGTTGGCCGGCTTCTTCGCCTTGCGCGATTTCGTGGCCTTGTGCTTGGCGGCAGCAGGCCGTCGCTCCACGCGCTCGCGCGCGTCACGTGGCTCGGGACCGGCCCGGAAGAATACGCGGCAGGCCGGCGAAAGCTGCGCCTTGTTCCTGATCATGCAGGCGGTGATGCGATCGACGTCGGGAATCTCCGGCCCACAAAGCCGAAACGCGTCAGGCGTACAGGCCTGCTGCTGGTCGGGTGTGTAAGCCTCGCCCCGGTCCGGCAGCAGCAGCGCTGCAAGCCCGAGCATCAACGCAAACGAAAAACTCCTTGCACCGGCGGTCCCCATGCGCGTCCCCCAAAGGTGTCATAAAGGCGTCGTTTAAAGCGTCGTTTCACCGATAGTGGGTGAACGCACCGTGAATCGCAAGCGGGCGAGATGATACGCCGGAACAGTTGCTGCACCGCACGAGGATGCCTCACCTCCACCATCAGCAATTTCGTCATCGCCGAGAGCAATCGTCATTCGAAAGTTGGTGCGACCCATGGTCGCTCATAGGGACCAAAGCTACCCCTGGATATTGCGCGTCCCGTTGCAAACGGTGTTCAAGCATGTTCGAAATCATCCCGCTGGTGAATTTGAAGGCCGGTGGGTCTCACTGCACGGCAAGAAATTGCGGCCCGTTTTGATCGCATCGACCGTGCCTAGCTGGAGGAACGAACCATGGGTAGCGTTTGGCGGCCCCCGGTGCTCATCGCGAGCGTGCAGCCCAACCCTCCAGCCAACGGCGTCGACAACGGTACCAATGGCCTGGGTTCAACCGCGCTGGCCGCCATCGGCAACGACCAGATGGCGATGGTCTACCTGCAAGGTGGCTATGCCAACTTCCCGGACCTCAGCTACCAATCCGTCGTGCTTCAACGCGTCGATCCGCTTGGCAATACCAGCGGGTCCCCGATCACGATCGCCAGCAGTGCTGTCAGCCCGACCCTGATCGGCTCGGTCGTTTCGACGCCCGACGTGACCGCGCTTTCCAATGGATCGGTCGCCGTTTCCTACACGTTCGGATCCTACAACGCGGGCACGCTGCGGACCGATGTGTTCGCGAGGATTGTCGCGCCCGACGGTACCGTAGGAGCGGAAATCAAACTCAATACCACCGCGGGCAACGAAACCAACGCAACGATCACGGCCGTGGCAGGCGGCGGATTCCTTGCCGTCTGGCAAGACGCTGTTTCCCCTGGGCCGGGCGGCGTCGGCGGCGACGGCGCCGGCTCGGGCATCAGCGCGCAGCTGTTCGATGCCGCCGGAAACAAGGTCGGCACCCAATTCACCGTCAATACGACGACCGCCGGGAGTCAGACCAACCCATCGGCGACGACGCTCACCAATGGCAACATCCTGGTCAGCTGGATCAGCGGCGCCAATGTCGAAGCACAGATCTACACCTCGGCAGGCGTCCCTGTCGGGACGGAGATCACGCTGTCGACTGCGCCCGGGCCCAGCGCTTCGGTAGGTTATAACAAGGTCGTCGCGCTCTCCGGCGGCGGCTTCGCGCTGGTTCGCGACTACACCAATTCGATCATCATTGCCCTCAATCCCGTGATCGACGTCCAGATTTTTGACGCGACAGGAACGGCGGTCGCACCGGCCCTCCAGATCGACGGCGTCGGCACCGGCTATTTCATCACCTCGATCGACGCAGCCGCGGCGACCGACGGCGGCGTGACCGTGACCTATAGCGACAATGATGCGTTCCTTGGTTTGACCGCGGTCAGCCGCTACCACATTGCGAGCACCGGAACGCTTGCAGATGCCAGCACGGTGACGACCACGTCGACCAACACGTCCGCGATCGGCGCTGCCGCGATTGGCATGTATGGCGACGGACGCGAACAGATCATCTGGGACCAGCGCCAGCCCGGCTTTGCCGATACGTTGCAGGAATCGATCTACGACGATCGCAACACGACGACGTTTTTCGCGACAGCCGCGCAACCGACCGCGGTCGGCAGCATTTCGAATGACTCGATTTACGGCCATGCCGGCGCGGACACGCTGTATGGTTACACCGGCAACGATATTCTTGTTGGCCAGGGCGGTGACGACATCGGCTATGGCGGCGACGGCAACGATTATTTTTATGCAGGTGCAGGAAACGACATCTTGTTCGGCGATGCCGGTCTCGATGTGCTGCTCGGCGAAGACGGCAACGACGTTCTCTACGGCGGCACCGGCTTCAACTACCTGTTTGGCGGCAACGGCAACGATATTCTGGTCGGCTCGGGAGGCGCCGGTCCCGCCGACGTCAACGTGATGTACGGCGACGATGGTGCCGATCTGCTCTACGGCGGCGCCGGCACCAACTACTTCTATGGCGGCGCCGGCGTCGACACGATGTATGGCGGTTCCGGCCTCAACATCTTCATCTCGTCAGGCGAGACCGACGGCAATGTGATCTATGGCGGCTCGGGCCAGAACTATGTCTATGGCTCGAACGGCGGCGACACCGTCACGGGCGGCACCAATGTCGACGTTTTCCTGATGGGCTCAGGCGCGGACAGCATCACCGGCGGCGGCGGCGTTGACTACGCCTGGGGCGGCCTCGGCAGCGATACCTTCACCCTCAACGACTCGACCTCCGAGGTGATGGTGATCCAGGACTTCAACGCCGGCGGCGTCAACGACCTCATCAAGTTCGCCGGCACGTCGCTGCATTCGTTCGCGGATGTCCAGGCGGCGTCATTCTACGTGGCGGGTACCAACACCACCATCATCACCGACGCTACCGGCAATGCGGTCTGGCTCACCGGTGTCGCACCGGGACAGCTCGACGCAAGCATGTTCCAGTTCAGCTGAGCGCTTCGGCCAGGACGAGGCATCCGCACCAGCCAAGCTTGCTCTGCGCCGGGCTGCGAGCAAATGTTGCTGTTCGTTGCTGAGCATTGCGGATGGCCTCACATCACGCCTCCAACGATGCGCCGGACGTCCGGGTGATCCAGCACCGGGATTCACCCCCGCGACGTGGTGCAATTCCGTGACGCATTCCGATGGCTGCACTGTGGTCTGGATGAACGGCGCCACGGTCAGCATCGTCCCGGCCTCGAACGTCTCGATCGTGAACTAAAGTCACCCCTGTTC